>NZ_JAVDQG010000002.1:0-300000 GCF_031454155.1 Desmospora profundinema | reverse complement strand
GAAGGCGGGTTTACATCGGAAGAAGCGGAACAGGCACGGACGGCTGGCGCTCTCCCTGTTTCGTTGGGACCACGGATTCTTCGGTCCGAAACGGCTCCGTTGGCGTTGTTGTCTTGTATTCTATATTCACATGGAGAGATGGGAGGTGAGCCACTGTGAGCACGGTGGCATTCCATACATTGGGATGTAAAGTGAACGCTTATGAAACAGAAGCGATCTGGCAACTGTTTCAACGGCATGGTTACGATAAAGTGGAATTTGACCAGCAGGCGGATGTCTATGTCATCAATACATGCACCGTGACCAACACCGGGGATCGAAAGAGCCGCCAGATGATCCGACGGGCGGTTCGCCAAAACCCGGAAGCGGTGGTGGCGGTGACCGGCTGTTACGCCCAAACGTCTCCGGGAGAGATTCTTGAAATCCCTGGTGTGGATGTAGTAGTAGGGACCCAGGGTCGGGAGAAACTGCTGGATTACATTGAGGAGCACCGGCAGACCCGTCAACCGGTCAACGCGGTCCGAAACATTATGAAAGCACGAGAGTTTGAGGAGTTGGATGTTCCCACCTTCTCTGAGCGCACACGGGCTTCCCTGAAGATCCAGGAAGGGTGCAACAACTTCTGCACCTTCTGCATCATTCCCTGGGCACGAGGACTGTTGCGAAGCCGAAAACCCGAGAGCGTTTTGAAGCAGGCTCGGCAGCTGGTTGCTGCCGGTTATAAAGAAATCGTGCTGACGGGGATTCACACCGGCGGTTATGGTGAGGACATGGACGATTACAAATTGGCCGATCTGTTGTGGGATCTGGACCGGGTGGAAGGGCTGAAACGGATTCGGATCAGCTCCATTGAGGCCAGCCAGATCGATGAGCGGGTGATCGAGGTTCTCAACCGCTCCGACAAGATGTGCCGTCACTTGCACATTCCTCTGCAAGCGGGTGACGACGCCGTTCTAAAACGGATGCGTCGCCGTTACACGGTGGACGAATACCGTCGCAAGGTGGAACACCTTCACGAAGCCATGCCTCAAGTGGCCATCACCACGGACGTAATCGTGGGCTTTCCCGGGGAAACCGATGAGCGGTTTGAGAACGGCTTTCGACTGATCGAGGAGCTTCAATTCTCTGAGCTTCATGTCTTCCCTTACTCCAAGCGGACTGGAACCCCCGCGGCGCGCATGGAGGATCAGGTGGATCCCGATGTGAAACAGGAACGGGTGCAGCGTCTAATCCAACTGTCCAACCGTTTGTCCCGGAACTATGCGTCTCAATTTAAAGGAGACGTCTTGGAAGTGATCCCGGAAGGTCCCTATAAAGAAGAGCCGGATAGCGGGTTGTTTATGGGGTATTCCGATAACTACCTGCAAGTCGTCTTTCCCGGCAACGAAAATCTGATTGGAAAGGTATGCCGGGTTCGTTTGGATGAACCGGGATCCGATATCAACCGTGGCACCTTTGTTCGTGTTGTGGACGAAGTTCCCCGTCCCTCCAAGGCGGTATGAATCCATTCGGGTCTGTTCGGCTTCTGAAAAAGCCGACCCCAACCCCGCGCTTGATTGGCGCGGGGTTTTTTCACGGTTTTCCTGGACGAATCTTTGTTCTATACTGTTTGTTGCGGCATCTTTTTTCTTTTTTCGATTCATCCGCGCGGACGCTGGAAAAAAGGGGGAACCACGATGAGTCATCATGATGATTGGGAATCCGCGTTGGACAAGATTGATTGGAACGACGTATTGCGGGACGTCGACAAAAAGTTGTTGGAAAACCTGGCGGCGGAACTCCGCTTTAAAAGCTACAACGTGCTGGAACATGCTTCTCAACCCCTGGGAGATGGTTATTACATCACCCATTTGTCGGAAGGGACCTGGGCGTTTTGGAATAATTCGCGGTATGTAGAAGAGGATGTTCAATTCTTTGATACCAGTCAACAGTTTCTGCACTTTGCCCTGGAACGTTTCTCCATCCAGGGAGAAGAAGTGGAATCGCTGGTAGAATTGTTGGCACAAGCCCGGCAGATGAAGCAATGTTTTCATTGTGGATTCCACTTTGATCCGGAAGATCCCGCCCGGAAAGAGCTCGGAATCGATGGGATTTACCTGGATGAAGAAGAACAGCACGCAGAATGTTGCAGCCCCCAATGTGCAGTGGAAGCGATGGTACAGGAGTGGAAAGAAGGCTAATGGTGTAAAGCGAGACCCGGGAACGAAGTGATCGAGGCGAGACCTGTACTTTAGGTCCTGTCTGGTTATTCAATCTTCCGTAAGTTTAAGGGAGGGTTGGTATGGCTGGCGAAGAGCCTTTGCGCTTTTTGCAACGAAACGAAGACAGCCATACCGACCCGGGATCTCGCGCCACGGATTGTTCAGACATGCCCTAGTGCATACGCGAGACCCGGGAACAAAGTGACCGAGGCGAGACTTGTGCCGGTGAGTACATACCCTCAGCCCCCGTTCTGGAAAATGGCCGCTGTGTGAAGCGGTATCGGGACCATTGGACCGGGATGTTTTGCAGCTATCGGGGAAGACTGGGAGCGCGAAGGGGTGGTTATAGATGGGGAAGTGGGATCTACTCAAGCTCACCTCTTTCTCTTTAAGGAAGCCGTTGATTTCGACCAGATCTGGATCCAAAAGAAGGGAAGATCCATCTGACCCTCCTTGTTGATTCCCGGCGGACTTTTCTCGCCGGTATCCTTGTCCTGTGATACAATCGATCAGGATGTACGAAGGGATCATCTCGGGAGAGAAAGGATGGGAAAGCGGTGAAAGAAGTATCCGCGGGAGGTGTCGTCTGTCTTCGGGACCAAGGGGAATGGCGCATCCTTCTTATTGAAGACCGGTATTCCCGTTGGACATTGCCCAAAGGGAAACAGGAACCGGGGGAGACGATTGAGGAAACAGCCCTCCGTGAAATCGAAGAGGAAACGGGAGTGAAAGGGCGGATCATCGCTCCTCTGGACCGAATTGGTTACACATACTTTCATCCCAACCACGGGCAAGTCCAAAAAGAGGTTCATTACTTCCTGGTGGCGGCCGAACGTGGTGCGGTTCAAGCTCAGCTCTCGGAAATTACCCAGGTGGCTTGGTTTACTCCATGGGAAGCTTGGGCCAAGCAACGGGAGGAAGGGTATGACAACAATGATCGTGTCTTGTTCCAGGCCCTGCTTCGACTGGATGCAGTCTGGTTCAGGAGTGAGAAAGGAGAATCCGCTTTGAATACTCGGGAATTGGCATCTTTGATTGACCATACCTTGTTGAAACCGGAGGCGACCGCCGATCAAATCGATCGGTTGTGTGAGGAAGCGGCGGAGCATCACTTTGCCTCTGTGTGCGTTAACCCCTACTGGGTGGCCCGGTCTGCGGAAAAGCTGAAGGGAACCGATGTCAAGGTCTGCACGGTGGTGGGCTTCCCCTTGGGTGCTTCCCATTCCGTAGTAAAGGCGGCGGAAACCAAGCAGGCCATCCGTGACGGGGCGGGGGAAATCGATATGGTGATGAATATCGGTGCTCTGAAATCCGGAGATACGGACACGGTCCGACAGGACATCGCTGCTGTCGTAAAAGCGGCCGACGGGGTTTTGGTCAAAGTAATCCTGGAGACGGGCCTCTTGTCCGAAGACGAGATTCGCACGGCATCGGAGCAAGCCAAGGAAGCGGGCGCCCACTTTGTCAAAACTTCCACCGGATTCGGTTATGGGGGTGCCACCGTGGAAGCAGTCGCCCTGATGAGGCAAACCGTCGGACCAAAGATGGGGGTGAAAGCCTCCGGAGGCGTTCGCGACCGACAGACGGCGAAAGCGATGGTGCAGGCCGGCGCCACCCGCATTGGGGCCAGTGCCAGTGTAGCCATCGTGACTGGTGGCACGGGGAGCAGTGAGTATTAAGATAAAGGGATGGAGACCAATTCAGGGATTTGATCCGATGGATTGGTCTTTTTTTTTTAGAAGACCTCCTTTTATGTGAAATTAAGAGGAGATCTCCGGCAATAACCGATCCACAAATGCGGCAAACGCTCCGGCGAAAGGGAGAAGGAGGAGGGAGCAGATTACATTGTACAGCGTTTGGATATGAGCCACCTGAGCGGCGGGGTGACTGGACAACAGCGGAGCCAAGTAGGCCATCCAGCCAATCAGGGGGGCGAATAACAGAATGCCGCCGATATTGAGGATCAAGTTTGCCAGTGCCACTTTTTTGGCTCCCCGGTTGGTTCCGATGGAAGCCAGGAAACCGGTGATGCAGGTGCCGGCGTTGCTTCCTAAGATAATGGCGATCGCAAAGGGCAAGTTGATGAGTCCTGTGGCGAAAAAGCCCATGGTCATGGCGATGACGGCGCTGCTGCTTTGAACGACGGCCGTTACGAGTATGCCGGCCAGGATCGCTAACCACAGACGCTCATCGGCGATATCCATCATCCATCCAAACCAACCCCGGTTCTTCAAAGGTTCCGCAATCCACTGCATCGCTTCCATCCCCAAAAAAATACAGCCAAACCCACCCAACACCAAACCAGTCGTCTGTGTCCCTTTCCAGGGGATTAAATAACAGATTGCGCCCGACAGCATGAATGGTATGGCAAAATCCTCCACTTTTAGAGCTAAGATCTCGGTGGTGACCGTGGTTCCGATGTTGGTGCCCAAAATGATACCCACTGTCTGTGCAAAGCTGATCATGCCGGCATTGACAAAACCGATCGTCAAAACGGTGACCGCGCTGCTGCTCTGGAACAGAGCAGTCGCAATGGTCCCCGTCACTAGCCCGCGGGCAGGCGTTTTCGTAAATCGAAGCAACAGGGACCTCAACTTCTCCTTGGCGGCTTGTTCCAATCCGATTCGTAACAGTTGCATTCCGAAGAAAAAGATAGCCAGTCCCGTTGCAAAAGGGATGACGATTTCTTTCATGTGCACTCCTCCACCCCTTGCCCTATCAGCACAAGTTTTGCCTCGGTCCCTTGTTGTGGGGCTTTTGTTCATATATATGGGACAGAGGGGACAGGCATGACCAGACGCAAAAAAGACCGCCTATTACGAGGCGGTGGTTCTGTTTGATAAATAAAAGCAGGGCGTGGGGAGAGGGGCATCAGAAGAGACGGGTGTCATATTTATTTCATCTCTGGGGGATATAGGGAGGGGGATCCAATTCCTGTTGTGGATGAAAAGGGCCGGAATGTTTGTGGGGGGATTCGGGAGCTGGTTTTTCCGGTGCAGGACGCGGCGAACCGAACACTGCCCAGGGAGGCGGGGGGGCGGGCTGTTCTTGATCCGGGGGTCTCTCCCATGCCTCTCTAAAATCGGGCCGATCCGGCACCGCGGCATTTTCCTCTTCTTCTGATTGGGCTAATTCTTCCCGTACGATTTGTCGAATCAATCGACGAAGCGCAGCCATGCTCTGTTTCGACTTGGTCAAGGAGGTCACTCCTTTTTGTTGTCAGGTGTGGGCGTAATCCATGATATGCGTCTGGAACACAGAGGTGAGAAAGCGGATTGCTTCGCTTCATCTTCCCCTTCTGATATAATGAGGACGAACATAGGGCCGGTCGGGCAAGGTGCCTGCTCGTTATCAGTGGGAAAGGGGGAGAGTCCATGGCAGAGTGTATTTTTTGCGACATCGTTGCAGGGAACATCCCGTCGGAAAAAGTGTATGAGGATGATGAAGTGCTCGCTTTCAACGACATTCACGCACAGGCGCCGACACATGTATTGGTCATTCCCAAAAAGCATATCGCTTCCGCCAGGGAATTGGGCGAAAAGGACGCCGCCTTGCTCGGAAAGATTTTTGCTGCAATCAATCGGATCGCACAAGAAAAAGGCTTGATGGAAAAAGGGTTTCGAATCGTTAACAACTGTGGGAAAGACGGCGGACAAACGGTTCACCACATCCACTTCCATCTTCTCGGAGGGCGTCATCTCACATGGCCGCCGGGTTAATGGGACTTTCGTTTTGACACTTCCTTTTTTCTTATAGTATAATGGACGGTGTTTGTGCTTAGTGGAACCGGGGAATACCTCGGTGAAGCACGGCAGGTGTGGGTCAATCTTCCTCTGAGGGAAGCCTTCGCTTGCATCATCGCTTCAGGGTGTACATCCCGGCGATCAAGGCCGGGCGTTTGGCGCCCGTGGAGGGAGGGATAAGGATGGCGGAAGTTCACGTTCGTAAAAACGAATCGTTGGATAAAGCGCTGCGCCGCTTGAAGAAATCCATCGCCAAAGACGGTACTATGCGAGAACTGAAAAAGCGTAAGTTCTACGAAAAGCCCAGTGTGAAACGGAAGAAAAAAGCTGATGCCGCGCGCAAGCGCAAATAACAGTGTGAGGTGCGGTTTCCTTGACTTTGATCGAGCGGTTAAACCAAGACATGAAAACCGCGATGAAAAATAAAGACAAAGAGACTCTTTCCGTCATCCGCATGGTTCGGTCTTCTTTGAAGAACCGAGAGATTGAGTTGAAACGTCCTCTCAATGAAGAAGAGGCGTTGGATGTCGTGATCAAAGAGCTGAAGCAGCAACAGGACTCCTTGGTGGAATTTGATCGGGCGGGCCGGGATGATCTAGCAGAAAAGGCTCGGTCCGAAATCGCCGTATTGGAGCGGTATCTGCCGGAACCCCTAAGCGATGAGGAGCTTCGTTCCATCGTCCAGAAGGCGGTCAACCGAACCGGGGCCGCTTCCAAAGCGGATATGGGTAAAGTGATGAAAGCGGTGATGCCCGAGGTGAAAGGGCGCGCCGACGGCAAACGGGTGAACCGGTTGGTCCTGGAAGTTTTGCAATGAACACAGCGTGTTTCGCGCTGTGTTTTTTCGCTTCGGATGGTTTACACTAGAGTAAAGGGCAATTGCCCTTTCAGGACAACCATTTTAGACGGCGCCTGATAAGGAGAGGCCGTTTAAACGTAACGAACAAGAGAGGGGAGTCGGATGGGGAGAAAAAAATCCTTGCTGGCAAGTATCCTCTTGTTATGCTTGGGATTGATGAGTTTCATTCCGGCTGTGGCATCTTCCGGGGTGGATGCAGCCGAGGGTCGAATGGTATACTGGATCCCGGTGGAACAGGAAGTGGAGCGGGGGTTGCTCCGCTTCTTGGAACGAGGCTTTCGCGAAGCGGAAGAAGCAGCCGCCAGGGACATCGTATTGGAGATGGACACATTGGGCGGGGAAGTAAATGCCGCCCTTGAAATCGGAAAGCTGCTTCGGGCCTCGGAGATTCCGGTGACGGTCTACATAAAAGGGGAAGCGATATCAGCCGGTGCCTATATCGCCCTGAACGCCGACCATATCCTCATGACTTCCGGCAGCGCCATCGGTGCCGCTGAGCCGGTCACCATCACCGGTGAACAAGCGGACCCCAAGACAGTGGCATTTTGGCGGTCCAATATGCAGGCCGCTGCGGAATCACAAGGGCGGGACCCGGATATTGCCGCCGGGATGGTGGATCGGAACATCGAGATCGAGGGTATAAAAGAAAAAGGCGAACTGATCAGCCTTTCGGCTGGGCAGGCCGTGGAGCTCAAAATGGCGGACGAACTGGTTGCTGATGAAGAGGAAGTGCTTCGCTTCTTAAATGCCGAAGACGCAGAGATCGTCCGAACAGATTTGACGGTGAGCGAACGAATCGCCCGGTTTGTCACAAGCCCTTATGTCATCCCCGTTTTGTTCACCATCGGTTTGGCCGGGATCGCCATCGAGTTTTTTTCCCCGGGCTTCGGCATTCCCGGAACGATCGGAATTGGGGCGTTTGCGCTTTACTTTTTCGGTCATTTCCTCGCAGGATTTGCCGGGTATGAAACCCTGGTCCTGTTTATCATCGGGTTGATCCTGTTGGCCCTCGAGGTTTTTGTTGCCGGCTTCGGCATATTGGGAATCCTGGGCCTGATCGCCCTGGTGGCTGCTCTTGTCACTGCCGCCCCCAACGTCATTTTCGGTGTGGTTTCCCTGTTGATCGCTTTTGCGGTGACGGCAGTGGGGGTGTTTATCGCCATCCGCCACCTGGGTACGCGGGGAGTGTGGAAACGATTAGTTCTCTTTGATGACCAACGCAACCAATCCGGCTACATCTCGCAAGTGAGTCGAATCAGCTTGATGGGCAAAAAAGGGAAGGCGGTGACACCCTTACGCCCGTCAGGAGTCGCTGTAATCGACGGGGTCCGACAAGACGTGGTGAGCGACGGTGGATTCATCCCCGCGCAAGCCCCGGTTGAAGTAGTGGGATCAGAAGGAGTGCGCCTGGTTGTGCGCCAGGTGAAAGACGTTCAAGATTCCTCTGCGGAAGACCCTGTTGAATAATAAATAATCAAGGAGGCTGTCTAAATGGACGCAGGAGTATTGAGCTTTTTGTTTATCGCCGTTCTCATCGTCATCGGCTTGTCCATCCTGTTTACCTTTGTGCCGGTGATGCTGTGGATTTCGGCCATGGCGTCGGGTGTGTATGTGGGCCTGACCACATTGATCGGGATGCGGTTGCGCCGGATCGCACCGGCTAGAATCATCAACCCGCTCATCAAAGCCCGTAAGGCGGGTCTTGATGTGAGTATCGCCCAGCTGGAAACCCACTACTTGGCCGGAGGGAACGTCGACCGGGTGGTGGATGCCCTAATTGCGGCCCAGCGTGCCGATATCGACCTTATGTTTGAGCGGGCCGCCGCCATTGATTTGGCCGGGCGTGACGTGCTCCAAGCGGTCCAAATGAGCGTAAACCCCAAAGTGATTGAGACTCCTGTCGTGTCCGCCGTCGCAAAAGACGGGATCGAAGTGAAAGTGGTGGCCCGGGTGACGGTGCGTGCCAACATCGACCGGTTGGTGGGGGGTGCCGGTGAGGAAACGATCATCGCCCGTGTCGGGGAAGGGATCGTCACCACCAACGGATCTGCCAGCAGTCACAAAGAAGTATTGGAGAACCCCGATCTCATCTCCAATACGGTGTTGTCCAAAGGCTTGGATGCTGGTACCGCTTTTGAAATTTTGTCGATCGATATCGCGGATGTGGATGTGGGTAAAAACATCGGGGCGACCCTGCAAATCGATCAGGCTGAGGCTGATAAGAACATCGCCCAGGCTAAAGCGGAAGAGCGGCGTGCCATGGCTGTCGCCAAAGAACAAGAGATGCGTGCCCGCGTGGAGGAAATGCGCGCCAAAGTGGTGGAAGCGGAAGCCGAAGTTCCCATGGCGATGGCGGAAGCGTTGCGTGCCGGCAAGCTCGGTGTGATGGATTATTACAACATGCAAAACATCCTGGCCGACACCGATATGCGTAAATCCATCTCCCAATCCGACGAAGACGAAGAGAACAAATAACGGGAACTGACGAGTTGAACCGTTCCCGGCCCTTCCAGGACGACAATTGAGAGGGGCTTCGCCCAATAGGGTGGTTGTTCTCATAAGGGAGGTGCGTTTATGGATGACTTGATTGAATTTCTGTTTTCCAACGGGATCTTTGTCCTGCTGATCCTCTACTTCATCTTTTCCGCCATCTTTCGCGTGTTAAGAGGAGGAGGGGAAACCGCCCAGCAGCAAGCTCCAGCTGGTGAGGGTGAAAGAGGCGGTCAAAAACGAACACCCTGGGCAAACCCGTGGGATGACGAAGTCAATATCGACCCCGACCCGGATCCCCGGGAAGTAAAAGAGATGCGGGAACGGTTGGAACAAAAACCACCCCGCACTCCCGAAACCCCTTCCCTCCAGGTTGTTCCAAACATCAAAACTCAAAAACCTTCCTCATGGGCCCGTCTGTCTAAAGAGGAATGGAAACGGGGGATCATTCTCAAAGAGATCCTGGATCCTCCAAAGGCTCGCCGCAGGCGTGGTCTTCGATAGCTCCCCGCCTGCGATGACCACTCCTTGCCATGGAAACATGTGCGCAACATGATTCATCTCCCCTCATTCCACACTAGGGATAGGGGAGGTGAAAGCCATGGCACGTTCACGCAGCAGCAACCGTTTGCTGGTTCCGGGTTCCGCCGGTGTCCTTCAGCAGTTTAAAGAGGAAATCGCTTCTGAGTTCGGAGTTCAGCTGGGTGGGGCCAGTACCGCCCGGGCTAACGGTTCCGTCGGTGGAGAGATTACCAAGCGTTTGGTCCAACAGGCCGAACAGCAACAATCCGGCTTTGGACAGCAATAACGACAAGTGAATCTTACGGACTGGTACAGCGATGCGGATTCCCGCATCGCTTTTTTCGTACTTTCATGGGACGAAGGTGATCTGCGTAGACTGATATGATTGAAAAATGGAGATCTGGAACTTACATTCGTACAGCTCTTTTGAGCCTTTGTTCAAGCGGGTCCCGCCTGACAGATGGTTTCTGATGCGGCCCGTTTGATCAGTCCTTCATAAAGGCGGACAACCGTGCATACAAGTACTATCGACGGGATGGTGGGTGTTTCCATGAGAAAGATCGGAAACAAGTTGAGAAAAATCGCCTCCGACTGGTTGGACATTCCACCTGATGTTGCCGCCAACGTCCCCCGGGTACAGATGGTGGGGCCTTATCGGCTCCATATCGAAAATCACAGGGGCGTGGAGTCTTTTAGCGAGACAGCGCTCACATTGAAAACAGACCAGGGAGCGTTGGTGATTACGGGACGTCGCTTGGTGATTCAGGCGATTTATCCGGAGGAAATTTGGGTGGAAGGGGAGATTTCCCAAGTTCGATATCAGGGATAAGGGGAGAAGTCCGTTGCCGCAGATCGAATGGCCTCGCCAGCTGACCGGACAATTGGTGGTTGAATTGACCGGGCCGGAATTGATCCGTTTTATCAATGAAGCAACCCGGGTACGCCTGGAACTCCAATCCATCACTTGGATGGGAACCGGTAAAGTTCGGTTGACTCTCTTTGTGTCCGATTTTTTTCGTCTGCGTCCTTTGCTTCGTTCCACGGGCACCAAAGTTCGGATCATCCGAAAGAAAGGGTTTCCATTTTGGTGGATGCGTCTGATGCGTCGCCGGTTTTTCGCCTGGGGAATCCTGTTGTTCCTGTTGTTGCTGTTCAGTTTATCCTCTGTGGTATGGAGTGTGGAGGTGGAGGGGAATGAACGGATTCCTGAATCGGAGCTTCGCACGCTGTTGCGTGAGGAAGGGGTATACATCGGGCAACTGAAGTACCGGATGAAATCGGCGGAGGAGATCCAGTATCGGCTTGGGGAAAAAATGCCGCAGCTTTCCTGGGTCGGTTTCCGCATGGAAGGCACCCGAGCCGTATTGACAGTGGTGGAAAGGAAACGGGTGGAAGAGGAGCGGGATCCGACAGACCGCGGCCCTGTTAATCTCATTGCCAAGCGCGGTGGGCTGATCGTCGACATGCATGTGGAACGCGGTCGTCCAGTGGTGGAAGTGAAGGATGTGGTTAAAAAAGGACAGCTGTTGGTTTCCGGCCGTTATGGGAATCCGGCACAAACGGAAACAGGATCATTGGTGGGGGCCAAGGGAAAGGTCTGGGGACAGGTGTGGTATGAGTCGGAGGTAGAGGTGCCGCTGGTGCAAAAACGGAAGGTGTACACCGGAAACAGGGAAAAAGGTTATTACCCTTTTATCGCCTCCAGAATCGTACGCCTTCCTTTTTGGCAAGAGGAATCGTTTACACAATTGGAATCGATTCAACATGTCAAAGCAATTCAATTCGGACGTTGGCGCCTGCCGTTCGGCTGGGTGGAAGAAGAGCGTCTGGAGATGGAGTGGGTCAAACAGAAAATCCCTGAAAAGGAAGCGATCGCTCTAGGGGTGGAACGGGCACGGGAAGATCTTTTATCTCAAATGGGGGAAGGATCCAGGGTTGTGGACCAAAAAGTTTTGCACCCTCGCGTGGACAGTGGTAAAGTTGTAATGAAGATACAGTTTGATGCTATCGAGGATATTGCCCATCCACAACCGATTTTGCAAGGAGAATGAGACATTTGCATGAGGACCAAACCATTAAAATCCGACTGAAGGATCCCCATGAGGCACTTAGCCTGTTCGGTCCCCAGGACGGGTTTTTACGTATCATTGAAGAACGCACCGACGCTAAAATCGTTTCCAGGGGAGAAGAGGTGGCTATCTCCGGTTCTCCAGAGGAACTGGAAGTGCTGGGCCACCTGTTTCGTGTGCTGTTAACCTTGATCCGGCGCGGTGTCACCCTGACGGAACGGGATGTGGTCTACGCTCAGCGCTTGGCACGGGAAGGATTGGCCGATGAGATCTTAGAGCTGTATGGTGAAAAGATCGGAGTCACGCAAAAAGGGAAGCCGATCCGTGTAAAAACGTTGGGACAACGTCACTATGTCAGTGCCATTCAAAAGTCGGACATCGTTTTCGGAATCGGACCGGCTGGAACCGGTAAAACGTTTTTGGCCGTCGTGCTGGCCGTCACGGCCTTAAAAGAACACCGGGTCAAACGGATCGTGCTGACCCGTCCCGCTGTAGAGGCTGGAGAAAGCCTGGGCTTTTTGCCGGGTGATCTGCAGGAAAAAGTGGACCCCTACCTTCGTCCCCTGTACGACAGTTTATATACCATGCTTGGGGTCGAACAGGTCAACAAGCTGATGGAACGGGGAATGATTGAAGTGGCTCCCCTGGCCTATATGCGAGGACGAACGCTGGAAGATTCATTTGTCATTTTGGATGAAGCGCAAAATACCACCAATGAGCAGATGAAAATGTTTCTGACGCGACTGGGTTTCGGTTCCAAAATGGTCGTGACCGGCGATGTAACCCAGGTGGATTTGCCTAAGGGCAAGGAGTCCGGATTGAAAGTGGCAGAACAGGTGCTCCAACGAATAAAGGATATTCCTTTCGTTTACCTGACCCAATCCGATGTGGTACGTCACACATTGGTTCAAAAAGTGATAGACGCCTATGAACAAGCAGAGTAATCCTGCAGCAAGACCTGGGAACGAAAAGGAATCCAGTGAGACTTGACTGTCAAAGTGCATAAGGAGTCGGTCATCCATGAAAGAACTCCATCAACCAAAGCAGCCATCCTGGCGGAAACGATTCCGTTTTCCTGCCTCCTGGAGGACGAGCAGGCGGGTCCGTTTTTTGTTGTATGCAGGTTTGGGTTTGTTCTGTTACCTGTTGCTGATGGAGGATGTCCTTCCCCAACAGTATGATCTCACCCCTGGCTCCGTCGCCTCGGAAGCGATTGTATCCCCTGTTACCAAAGTGGACCAGGAGGCGACGGAACGGGCACGGGAACAGGCTGCGGAATCGGTGGGTAAGCAGTACCAAGTGGATGAGCAGTTGACAGAACGGCAATTAAAACGATTGGATACGGTTTTTTCCGATGTTCGTCGCAACCTGTCCGACGATTCACTTTCTGAAAAAGAGAAGATCGCCAACTTTAAAGATATTGTGCCGGTGGAGATGTCGGAAGAGTTTTATCTCAAACTGGCGCGACTGGAAGCCGAACAATTGACGGAGATGCGGATCGTCGGTCGAGATATCCTCCACGATACCCTGTCGGAAGGGGTGAAGGAGGACGAAGTGGAAGCGAAGCAGGATCAAGTGGATCGTGCTTTGGTCACCTCCACCTTGGCTGCGGATGCCCGTTTCGTTGTTCGCGAACTGACGAGGGAAATGATCCTGCCTAATGAGTTGTTTGACCGGGAACGGACTGAAAAATTGCAGGATGCGGCCCGGGACAGTGTTGAGCCGATCCCCATCCGCAAAGGGGAAACAATTGTAGCAGCAGGTGATGTGATCACCGATGACCAGTATCGCCAGTTGCAGGAGTTGGGTGTGCTGCGCGACCGGGACAATCCTTTTCCGTATATCGGTCTGGGATTGTTGATATCGTTGGTGATAGGATTGCTGGCTTGGTTTACCCATCGTTTTCAAGTGGAGGGTTACCGGGATAATCTTAAAACGCTGATGTTGGTCAGTGTATTCATGATTACCCTTCTGGGGATGAAGGTTGTCAGTTTGGGGCAAAATTTGGAGTGGAGCACCGTCGGTTACCTGGCTCCGGCAGCTTTGGGAACGATGTTGATCACACTCCTTTTAAACCTTCAGTTGGCGCTATGGTGCGGTGTCATACTAAGCCTGTTCGCCGGTATGTTTTTCAATGCGGAAAATCACTTGCTGTTTGATTTTCGCTATGGTTTGGTTGCGTTGATGAGCGGTTCGGCCGGGGCCTTCGCCTTGGCTGGCGTACGCAATCGTCTGTCTATTTTCCGTGCGGGGCTGGTGGCGGCCGGGGCCAGCATGATGACCATCTCCGCTTTATACGCACTGGTGCCGGTGGATGGCGACTGGACTGTATTGTTGCAGTCCTTGGCTTTTGGTGTTGCAGGGGGATTGTTTTCCGCGGTATTGACGATTGGATTCCTGCAACACTTTGAAGCGATGTTTGATATCTTATCGCCGCTGCGATTATTGGAGCTGTCCAACCCGAACCATCCCCTGTTGCGCAAATTACTGATCGAGACACCGGGAACGTATCACCACTCCGTCATTGTGGGCAATCTGGCCGAGGCGGCGGCGGAGGCAGTAGGAGCCAACGGTCTGTTGGCGCGGGTGGGTTCTTATTACCATGACGTGGGCAAGACGAAGCGGCCGCAGTTCTTTATTGAAAACCAACTGCAATCGGAAAATCCTCATGATAAGATTTCCCCCAACCTGAGCAAGACAATTATCATTTCCCATGCACGGGATGGTTATGAGATGTTGAAGGAACACAACATTCCAACCCCGATCTGCGATATAGCGGCACAACACCATGGAACGACGCTGTTAAAGTACTTTTATTTCAAAGCGAAGGAACTGGATGACCGGGCACAGGTATTGGAGGCGGATTACCGTTACCCGGGTCCGAAGGCACAATTTAAGGAAGCGGCTATCATCGGCATCGCCGATTGTGTGGAAGCGGCTGTCCGTTCTCTGGCCCGGCCCACTCCGGACCGCATCGAGAGCATGGTCCGCAAGATTATTCGGGATCGGCTGGAAGACGGGCAATTCGATGAATGCGACCTCACGTTGAAGGAACTGGATCTGATTGCCCGTTCCATGTGCGAGACCTTGCAAGGCATCTTCCACTCCCGTATTGAGTATCCTGACGACAGTCAAGGCGGAAAAGGGGTGAAACCCGCATGACTCTCCATGTGGACCTGGACATTCAGATCGATTGGAATGAGGCCGATCAAGCCGCTATTGATGCGGTCGGACGGTGCCTGGAACAAGCAGCTGTAGCCGAAGGGGTAAAGGAGGCGGAAGTGTCCGTCTCCATCGTCGATGATCCAGTGATCCATCGATTGAACCGGGAATTTCGCGGTGTCGACCGACCCACCGATGTCCTATCATTCCCCCAGTGGGAGCCGGGAGAAGAGCTTGTTGCCGTGACGGGAGAGCCGATCCCATTGGGAGATGTGATTATCTCCCTCCCCCGCGCCCGTGAGCAGGCGGACACTTACGGGCACAGTTTGCAGCGGGAGCTGGCCTTTTTGGCGGTTCACGGTTTTCTGCATTTGCTGGGTTACGATCATCAGAACCAGGCGGAAGAAAACCGGATGTTTGCCCGTCAGGAAGAAATTTTGGCCTTAGCCGGTCTGAAAAGGTAGGAATCCCTCCATGTGGTGGTCCAAAGTGCTCCACAGCTTTCGGTTCGCGTTGGAAGGGTTGAAATATACCTTGGTCAGCCAACGCAACATGCGGGTTCATTTTACCGCCGCTTTGGCCGTGTTGCTGCTGGCTCTCTATCTACCGCTCAGCAAGGTGGAGGTATTACTCCTCTTTATCTGCATTCTGCTGGTGTTGGTGGCCGAATTGTTCAACACGGCGGTGGAAGCGGTCGTCGATATGGTCTCTCCCGAGTTTCATCCATTGGCAAAAGTGGCGAAGGATGTGGCTGCGGGGGCGGTGTTGTTGTGTGCGGGACTGGCGGTGGTGGTGGGGATCAGCATTTTTTATCCTTACCTGGCGTTTTTTACTTTTCATACGTTTGAGCAAGCCCCCTATCCTCCCAACATCGGATTGGCTGCGTTGATCACCTTCGACTTCTTCTTAACATTGATTTTAAAAAGTGCGATGCACCGGTTGGAGCGTCCCGACCTTGAGCCCAGTATGACCACCTCGCTGGCCAGTTGCATCGCTACCTCGCTGGTCTTAATGACGGCACATTTGTTAATCACCTTACTGGTATTATTTTTAACAGCGTTGCTGGTTGGAACACGTCTGCGGATCAAGACTCGGAAAAAACCTGTGCTTCTGGGGATGATGTTAGGAATTGTAGTGGCTTGTATTGGTTTCCAATTGATGATGTAACCGGAAAGGGGTCCGACACAAGGGATGTTCAAGCGCTTCCGCACCTATCTGATCATCGGTGTTATCGCGTTATTGCCTGCCCTTGCCACGCTGTATATTTTGAAATTGCTCTTTCGCATCATTGATCCGACTTTGGGTGTGGCGGTCGCCCATGTGTTGGATTTGGTGGGAGTCCTTAAATTTCCCTTAGAGATTGGCGGGTTTGTTTTTCAAACCCACATTCCTGGTGTGGGAACGATTCTCACCCTGATTCTACTGGCGTGGATTGGGATGATAGCCCGCAGCTTTGTCGGCCGCCAGGCGCTTCGATACACAGATCGTCTCTTTTACCGCATTCCGTTGGCCCGGACGATCTATTCCACCGTCAAGCAGATCACCAGTGCTTTTGAACGGGATCAGGCCAGCTTTAAAAAAGTAGTATTGGTTCCCTACCCTCGCCAAGGGGTTTATACCATGGGCTTTTTTACCGGGGATGCCAACGGCGAAATTCAAGCCAAGACAAAAGGCCGTATCTTAAATATTTTCTTGCCTACCACTCCCAATCCCACCTCCGGTTGGCTGGTGATGGTGCCGGAAGAAGATGTGATCTTTCTGGATATGACAGTGGAACAAGGCTTAAAATACATTATTTCCGGGGGGGTTGTCACTCCCGTCTGGCCACCGGTTGTACCAGGGCATTCCCCTGAGCTGCAGAAGGAGAAGACGCCATGAACCGAGAACGACTCATTCAGGAAGCGATAAAAGCACGTCAATATGCCTATGTTCCGTATTCCCGCTTTTCGGTGGGGGCCGCTTTGACCACTTCGGACGGCAGGGTGTTCCGGGGTTGCAATGTTGAAAACGCCTCCTATGGGCTGTGCAACTGTGCGGAACGAACCGCGGTTTTTAAAGCAGTCTCCGAAGGAGCCGATTCCTTTGCCGCAGTGGCCGTCGTAGCGAACACGGAGGGTCCCGTCTCTCCCTGCGGGGCGTGCCGGCAAGTGTTATCGGAGTTTTGCCGGCCGGATGTGCCGGTTTATTTGGCTGATCTGAAGGGGAACGTAAAAGAGACGACGGTGGGGGATTTGTTGCCGGGAGCGTTTGGCAAGGGGGACTTAACATGAAGGAAAAAGGTTTCCGGTCGGGGTTTGTGGCGTTGATCGGGCGTCCCAATGTAGGAAAATCGACGCTGTTAAATCAAGTGTTGGGGCAAAAAGTGGCCATTATGTCGGACAAACCCCAGACGACGCGCAATCAGATCCGGGGAGTTCACACCACGGATGATGCCCAGATTATTTTTCTGGATACCCCAGGGATCCATAAACCCAAGTCCCGTTTGGGGGATTGGATGGTGAAGACGGCCCGTGACACCTTCGAAGAGGTGGATGTGGTCCTGTTCCTGGTAGATGCCAAGGAAGGAGCGGGATCGGGGGACCGATTCATCATGGATCTATTGCGGGATGTGAAAACGCCCATATTCCTCGTGGTTAATAAAATAGACCAGGTTCACCCCGAATCGTTGCTGCCCCTGATCGACCAATATCGGAACCGCTTTTCTTTCCGGGAAGTGGTTCCGATTTCCGCTCTGCACGGCAACAATACATCCAAGCTGCTGGAGTTGATCTTGAAGGAATTACCGGAAGGCCCTCCCTATTATCCCTCCGAGTATGTAACCGATCATCCGGAGCGGTTTATTGTAGGCGAGTTGATCCGGGAAAAAGTTCTCCATTTGACCCGGGAGGAGATCCCTCATTCCGTGGCGGTGGTGGTGGAGGAGATGTCCCGCGAGGAAGAAGGGGATTTAGTCAACGTCAGAGCAACCATTATCACGGAACGTTCTTCACAAAAAGGGATTTTGATCGGCAAACAGGGGTCCATGTTGAAAGAAGTAGGGCGTCGTGCCCGAGAAGAGATCCAGCGTCTGCTGGGAAGTAAGGTGTATCTCGATCTCTGGATCAAAGTGAAGAAGGATTGGCGCAATGAGGATTTTTATTTGCGACAGTTTGGATATCGGGATGAAGATTGAGCATTTATTTGCGTGGGAGACCGGTCGGGCTGGCGGGCTGTCTGCGATCTTATCCGTACAACAGTAGGGCTCGGTTCTGTTTGGCCATTTAATTTTCGCCCTTTTCAAGGACGACAATTGTAGGGGGCTTTGCCCAAGAAAATAGGTTGGAAAAACTTATCGGTCCGTTTCCGGTTATACTCCTGTCGTCACAGGCCATCCTAACCGATAGAGGATAAGAAAGACATTCGTCTACAGGGAGGCTGGTGCCGTTTTGCGTGACTTTTCGTGGAACTGTTTCACTGTGACGGGCAGCATTGATGCATATCTCTTGTACAAGGACACCACCATGCACACCAGCAAGCGTGATCAAGGAGGAAAACGGGAACCGGAAGCGAAGGCGGAGGGCTGACGAAAAATCCATGTTGGTAAAATGCGAGGGGATTGTAATCCGGGCCCGGGACTATGGGGAAAGCCATCAGGTTGTTACCTTGTTTACACGAGAGCAAGGAAAAATGGCGGCAATGGCCCGCGGGGCCAAAAAGCCCAAAAGCCGTTTAAGTGCAGCGACCCAGCCTTTTACCTCCGGTTGGTATCTGTGTTACACCGGCTCAGGGATGGCTACCCTGTCTCAGGCGGAAATCCAGCGTTCGCGGTACGGGTTGCGCTCGGACCTTCTGTTGACGGCGGTAGCGGCATACATCACGGAATTATTGGACAAACTGACGGAAGAGCGCCAGGTACAGCCTGCGCTTTTTTCCCAGTTGGAGACGACCTTGGATATGCTGGAAGAGGGAGCGGACCCCGACATCCTCACCCATATCTTTGAGTTGAAGGTATTGGAAGCGGGGGGATATCGTCCCCGTCTGGATGGGTGCGTCCACTGCGGAGCGGTGGATCAACCGGTTTCATTCAGTGTGGCGTCGGGGGGATTTTTGTGTTTGGACTGTGTTTACAGGGATAAACGGGCGATCCCGATCACTTCGGCAACCGCACGTGTGTTGAAATTGTTGCAGCGGGTGTCTCCGGACCGGGTAGGACAGGTGGACCTGAAGCGAGAGACCCGGTCCCAACTGGAACGCATCACTCGGGCATTCATCGATGAACACGTGGGAGTTCCCCTTAAATCAAGAGGTTTTTTGGAACGGATGAAACGGGATTGGCAAGATGAAAAGAAATGATTGACAACGCGCTTCGGTTTTTGGTATATATGATCTATGTAATGGAATGATAAAGGCGCAATGATGGAAGAGAGTAACCGGTCCTTTGTGGACATCAGCGAGCCGGGGAAGGTGCAAGCCCGGTCACAAACCCGGTGAAAGGCGGTCTGGAGCGCTTATGTAATGGAGTGGATTCGGCTTTTGCCGGGTCAAATAGGGTGGAACCGCGGGAACCCTCCCGTCCCTATGGAAGCGGGTCGCTTTCACAGGAGATGGAAGAGGTTTTTTTATTTGTCTGGAGGTGGGGGAGATGAATATGCAATCGATTATTTTGAAGTTGCAAGCGTTTTGGAGTTCCAGAGGATGCGTGCTGGCTCAACCCTACGATGTGGAAAAGGGAGCAGGCACAATGAACCCGATGACTTTTTTGCGCTCACTGGGCCCGGAACCGTGGAATGTGGCCTATGTGGAGCCTTCCCGCCGCCCGGCCGACGGACGCTATGGCGAAAATCCCAATCGAGTGTATCAGCATCATCAGTTTCAGGTGATTATGAAGCCTTCGCCGGACGACATCCAGGAAGTGTATCTGGACAGCCTCAAAGAGCTGGGGGTCAACCCCTTGGAGCATGATATTCGCTTTGTGGAAGACAATTGGGAAAATCCCGCGATGGGAGCGGCCGGTTTGGGCTGGGAGGTGTGGCTGGACGGGATGGAGATCACCCAGTTTACCTATTTCCAGCAGATCGGCGGGTTGGAAGCCGATCCTGTATCCGTGGAAATCACCTATGGTTTGGAGCGTTTGGCTTCCTATATCCAGGATAAAGAAAACATCTACGACCTCAGCTGGGTCCGTGGCGTCACCTACGGAGATATCTTCAAACAACCGGAGTACGAGCATTCCAAGTACTCCTTCGAGATTTCCGACAGCGCAAAACTGTTCCGGTGGTTTGATGAGTATGAAGAAGAGGCCGGCCGGGCATTGGAAGAAAGCCTGGTGTTTGCCGCCTATGATTATATCCTGAAGTGTTCGCACACGTTTAACTTGTTGGATGCCCGGGGCGCCATCAGCGTGACGGAGCGGACCGGCTATCTGGGACGCGTGCGCGCATTGGCCCGCCGTTGTGCCAAAACATATGTGAATGAGCGGGAACGACTCGGTTTTCCGCTGCTGAACAAGGGAGGGAACGCCCATGCCTGAACGGGATTGGTTGTTGGAGATCGGGTGTGAAGAGATTCCGGCCCGTTTCGTGGAGGGCGGATTGAAACAGCTGAAGGAGAAAACGCTCACTTGGCTGAAGGAGAATCGCATCTCTCACGGTGAAGTGAACGCTTGGGCGACTCCCCGTCGGCTCACACTGCTGATAAAGGGAGTCGCCGACCAACAGGAGGATGTGTCGGAGGAAGTTCGCGGTCCCGCCCAGCGAATCGCACAGGATGGGGATGGAAATTGGACCAAGGCCGCGGAGGGGTTTGCGCGTAAACAAGGGGTAGATGTGACTGCCCTCGTATTGAAAGAACATAAAGGGGAAACGTATGTGTTTGCCCGAAAGCAGGAGCAGGGCAAACCGACCATCCGGTTGATGGAGGAAGAATTGCCGACGGTGCTGGACGGGATCCATTTTCCAAAAGCGATGCGTTGGGGGAGCCGTCGCACCCGCTTTATCCGGCCCGTACGATGGATGGTTTGTCTATGGGGGAATGAGGAGGTACCCTTGGCCTGGGCAGGGGTGACTGCCGGCCGGGAAACCCGTGGACACCGCTTCTTAGGTTCCCGTACCGTTTTGGAAAGTCCTGCTTCCTATATGGAAACCCTGCGTCAACAGCACGTGATCGTCGACGCCGAGGAACGACGGGAGATGATCCGCTCGCAACTGAAGCAGTTGGAGGAGCAGCATGGCTGGACCATTCCTGTGGATCCTGAATTGCTGGATGAAGTCACTTATCTGGTGGAAACACCGACCGCCTTGTATGGACGTTTTGATGAAGCTTATCTAAAATTGCCTCCAGCTGTGTTGATCACCACCATGCGGGAGCATCAGCGCTACTTCCCGGTGGAAGGGGCGGATGGTCAGCTGCTGCCTTATTTTGTAACGGTACGCAATGGAAACGATCATGCCCTCTCCACTGTAGCCAGAGGGAATGAAAAGGTGCTTTCCGCCCGTTTGGCGGATGCCCGTTTCTTCTATGAAGAAGACCAAAAGCTGCCGATTGCGACCGCGGTGGAAAAGTTGGACCAAGTGGTCTATTATGAAGATCTCGGTACCATCGGAGATCAGGTGAGGAGGATTCGGGCATCGGTACAGGAGATGGCTGGCCGCTTGCAACTCCCCGACACGGACATTCAGACTCTCTTGCGGGCGGCGGAGATTTGCAAATTTGACTTATCCACACAGATGGTGTATGAGTTTCCCGAACTGAGCGGGCTGATGGGTCGGGACTATGCATTGAAAGCAGGCGAGGATGAGGCGGTGGCCGATGCCATCGAGGAGCATCACTATCCCCGGGCTGCCGGTGATCGTTTGCCTCAAGGAACGGCGGGTGCGTTGATCAGCTTGGCTGATAAAATCGATGCGGTGGTATCCGCTTTCGCCATTGGAATCCAACCGACAGGTTCCCAGGATCCTTACGGCTTGCGCCGCCGGGCTGCCGGTGCCGTACAGATTTTGACCGGTCGGGGATGGAGTGCCTTGCCGCTGTCCGAGTTGACCGGACTCACGTTGAAACGGCTGGCCGATGATGGCTGGGTGAAACGATCTCTTGACGAAGTGCAGGAAGAATTGGACACCTTTTTCCGTTTACGGATCAAAGCCATGCTGCAAGAAGCGGGAATTCGTTATGATATTATCGATGCCGTGTTGGCCGCGGGGACGGACCAGCCGAAACTGGTATTGGACAAGGCCCGCACCCTGGCGGCTCGGGTGGATGCGGAGGCATTCAAATCGGTGGTGGAAGGATTCAGCCGTGCCGCCAATCTGGCCAAGAAGGATACAGACGGGGCTCCGGTTGACCGGGAACGGTTTGAGAGTCAGGCAGAGCATGATTTGTGGAATGCGGTTCAAGAGACGCGAGAGAGCTTTGAAACCGCGTTGACCGCCCGTGATACGGATCGCATGTTGGATGCGTTGAGTGCGTTGGCACCATCCATCCATGCCTTTTTCGAAGAAGTGCTGGTCATGGCCGATGACGAAGCGGTCCGTCGGAACCGTCTGGCCCTGCTGCGGGAAATCGATGCGCTGGTCGGCCGCTTCGCCGCTTTCAATCAATTGGTGTTCGCTTCCTGATCGTTATAAAAAGACCGTCCCCTAGCTGGGACGGTCTTTTTAAATACCAGTCCGTAACACATTACGTGCGCTTAAGCTTATTGATGTAACGGATCAATTCTGATGGTTTGCATATTTAAAATAATATATTGGCCTTGCCTGTTATAAGTCAATGGCCTTGTAAAACTAAGACCCATAGGAACCACTCGGTTTTCTTATATTTTACAGATCCGTCGCGGTAACGATTTTGCACCGGATCAATATTGAGGTTGATTTCTTCAAGCATTTCAGGGGCGATTTTAGTCACATCTTTCTCTTCGGCAAAGGCGCTAAGCGGAAACGCAAAAACTACAGTCGAAATCATCAAAATCACTACAAAGTGTTTCGCGATATTCCCTTGTAATGTTATACTTTTAAAGTACAATCCATTCTTAATATACTATTTGTCTAATGTTGACCATTTTCATCGAAAAGGGAGAGGGTCTTTTTATGTTTTTTGGGGACAATGATGTAGATCAAATACGCATTTGGGGATCCATTTTAATACCGTTGATCGAATTCTTGGTGTTTGTCGGGAAGGTCGCAATTGTATACTTTGCGGCGTCACTGTTCTATAAGAAGCACATAAAGTCGTCTAAGAAAGATGATTGAACGATGTTCCCACCCAAAAAAAGATCAGACTAAAGTAAAACAGCCCCTAAGACGGGGCTGTTTTTGTTTCAAACCCTTATCGCTTTTTTAACCGCAAGAGCGGTTCCGCCATCTCTTTCAGCTGGTTCTTGTTAACGGGGAGGATGATGGGGAGATTGGGGTCGACCTGATCGGCAAAGTCCAACAGCTCCGGATAAGCGCCTTCAGGGAAGGGGACATGATGGGTGGTGTCGGTGTCTCCCCAGCTGATGGCAAAAGAAAGGCGCACGAGGGAGGTTCGGTTGGATACTTGTTCGTAGAACTGTATCCAAGTCCGGGTTGCGTTTAAAATCTCCTTCTCCGTGGCCGCCGCGAACAAGCTGCGGGAACGATGCATATAGGAAAGTACGTGGGAGGTGATCCGGGCGTGGGCGGTGTCGAGGCATATGCCGGTTCCGGTTGCCTCCGCAATCCGGAGGAGGTGACGCGGAGTACGCAGAGCCGGGTGGATTCGATCCCGTCCGGGTTCGAAATATTCCGTACCGCCCATGGGTGCATTTTCGATGAGCAACCGGATGTCGAGGGATCGGGCTTTTTCCTCCAGTTGTTTCAGTTGGTCGATGATCGTTTCTACATACCGGGTCTTGTAATCATGGAGAGCGTTGAAATCCCGGGGACGGGCATCCAGATAATCAAATACTTCCCCTAACGTGACCGCTGCCCCGTGACAGATGAAATAACGATGAGGACTCTCTTCAAAAAGTAGAGCAGCGGTTTCCAGCCAATACTCCCAATCCTCCAGATTGATGGGGCCTTTTCCCAAGGGCATGTTCTCCGGTGCCCGGAATGCAACAGGCCGGGTTTGGGTGATCTGAAAGAGGTCTGATAGTTCTTCGCGAGAGTAGCGTGTGCTGGGCAGTTGAAGTTCAATGTCATGAATACCCTGGTCGCGTACCTGGCGCATCTGATGAAGTTCGGCGTCTGCCTGTGCTGTTATCGGGTTGGAAAACAACATGGGTAGATTCCTCCAATCCACTTCTTCCTTCCTCATTCTATAGAGAATTCGGCTGGTTGACAATGAGTCACGTCCAGTATACCCGTTACCGACAATTGGCAAAGACGGGCCGGAAAAAAGGTTGCAGAAATAGAAATCGGAATATAGTATATACTATATAATCATTTTTATCTTACAGTATGTCATATTAAGCGGGTCTTTATCGCAGGTACTAAAGGAGGTGTCCGACAATCGAGCTAAGTGAGCGCCAGGAAATGATCTTGCGGATCGTGAAAGATGAAGGCCCTATTACCGGTGAACAGATCGCGGAGCGGTTGAGCCTCACCCGGGCCACCTTACGTCCGGATCTTGCCATCCTGACAATGTCCGGTTACCTGGATGCACGACCACGGGTGGGGTACTTTTATTCTGGTAAAACAGGAAGTCAACTGCTGGGTGAACATTTTCGAAAGCTGATGGTTCGCGATTATAAATCCGTTCCGGCGGTTTGCCAGGAGGAAACATCGGTCTACGACGCTATTTGCACGATGTTTCTGGAAGATGTGGGGACGTTGTTTGTCGTAAAAGAAGGGGGCATACTCACCGGAGTGATTTCCCGCAAGGATCTGTTGAAAAGTTCGATGGGAAGCCAGGACCTGCAGAACATTCCGGTCGGAGTGGTGATGAGCCGGATGCCCAACATCGTCAGCTGCCACTTGGATGAATCCTTGTTGGATGCAGCCGCCAAGCTGATCCGCAACCAAGTGGATTCCCTTCCGGTCGTTAAGGAGCGGGAGGAAAGCGATCATTTCGAAGTGGTGGGGAGGATTTCAAAAACCACGATTACAAGAGTATTTGTGGAGATGGGCCTAGGTAAGTCCGTCTGAAATGCCAGGGAGGGATCAATCATTACTAGTACATCGAATCAACCCGTTATTTTTATTTTATCCGACTCCGTGGGGGAGACGGCGGAATTCGTGATTCGCGCTGCCTCCAGCCAATTTAATGGCAGTCAGGCGGATATTCGCCGCATCCCTTATGTGGACGACAAAAAAACGATTGAGGAAACCGTGCGGGCAGCTGCTGAGGTAAATGGAATAATCGCGTTTACCATGGTGGTGAGCGAGCTACACGATTTTCTCCTGGATGAAGCGAATCGCCAGGGTGTGCAGGTGGTGGATATTATGGGGCCGATGCTAAAAGGCTTGTCCACCCTCTACGGTCGGGAACCCAAGCGGGAACCGGGATTGGTCCGCCGCTTGGACGATGAGTATTTCCGCAAGGTGGAAGCGATCGAATTTGCGGTGAAGTATGATGACGGACGCGATCCGCGCGGATTGTTGCGGGCGGACGTGGTACTGATCGGTGTTTCCCGCACGTCGAAAACTCCCTTGTCGATGTACTTGGCTCATAAGCGGCTCAAAGTGGCCAACGTTCCGTTGGTCCCGGAAGTAGAACCGCCGGAAGAGTTGTTCATGCTACCGGTAGAAAAGTGTATCGGATTGACCATCGAACCGGATCAATTGAACGGGATTCGCCGGGAACGCTTAAAGTCCCTGGGCCTCACCGCGAGGGCCAATTACGCCAATATCGAACGAATCCTGCAGGAATTGGAGTATTCGGAGAAGGTCATGAAGCGGGTGGGTTGTCCCATCATCGACGTCTCCAACAAGGCAGTAGAAGAAACGGCCAATATCATTCTCGACATGTTCCGCAGAGGAGGAAGGCACACATGAGTCATGCCATGGTCATCGCTTTCGATGAAGGTCGGCTGGATTGGAAGCATCTGATGGGGGGCAAAGGGGCTAACCTGGCGGAAATGACCCGGGCCGGACTTCCGGTGCCTCCGGGATTCACTATCACAACTGCTGCGTGTCTTCAATACTATGATGCAGATCGTACGATGACCCGTGAACAGAAGAATGAAATCGCCTCCGCTTTGTCCGCTTTGGAAAAACGATCAGGCAAAAAACTGGGTGATCCCAATGACCCACTCTTGGTTTCTGTGCGTTCCGGCGCCGTCATTTCCATGCCGGGGATGATGGATACGGTGCTTAATTTGGGATTGAACGACCGCACCGTGGAAGGGTTGGAAAAGCTCACCGGAAATGCTCGTTTTGCCCGTGATTGTTACCGACGGTTCATCCAGATGTTCGGAGATGTGGTGTTGGGTATTCCCCATTACCGTTTTGAGCGGGTGATCGATGCGAAAAAGAAGGAACGCGGCGTGGATTTAGACACTGACTTGACCGCGGAAGATTGGGTGGAGGTGACCCGTTCATTTAAGGAACTGGTCCGGGAGGAGACGGGCGAGGCATTTCCGCAGGATCCCGTGGATCAGCTCCATCGTGCGATTGTGGCTGTCTTTGATTCGTGGAACAACCAACGGGCCCGCGTTTACCGAAAGGTCCATCAAATTCCCGATGACCTGGGAACAGCGGTCAATGTACAGATGATGGTGTTTGGCAACATGGGGGAAGATTCCGGGACCGGTGTGGCGTTCACCCGCAATCCTTCCACAGGGGAGAAGGTGTTGTACGGAGAGTATCTGATTAACGCTCAAGGGGAAGATGTCGTGGCCGGGATTCGCACGCCGGAACCGATTGCTGCTTTGGCCGACCGCATGCCGGATATTTACGATTCCTTTGTCGATATTGCTGCTCGTTTGGAGACGCATTATCAAGACATGCAGGATATTGAGTTTACAGTGGAACGGGGAAAGCTTTACATCCTGCAAACCCGCTCCGGGAAACGAACGGCTCATGCTGCTGTTAAAATCGCCGTGGATTTGGTGGCCGAAGGCGTGATCTCACGGGAAGAAGCGATCAACCGTGTGGACCCCGATCAGCTGGATCAGATCCTTCATCGTCGCATCGATCCTGAAGCGGATCTGGAGGTGTTGGCCAAAGGCCTGCCCGCTTCTCCGGGAGCTGCATCGGGACAGGTGGTGTTTGACGCCGACACGGCGGAACGATGGGCGCAGGCAGGGAAAAAAGTCCTGTTGGTCCGACTGGAGACGACGCCGGAAGATATACACGGTATCGTCGCTGCCCAGGGTGTCCTCACTACCCGAGGCGGCATGACCAGCCATGCGGCCGTCGTCGCCCGTGGAATGGGCAAACCCTGTATTTGCGGCTGCGAAGAGATTAAGATCGACTTGAAAAAGAAAGAAATCAGGGTGGAAAATCAGGTGCTGACAGAAGGGGATGAACTCTCCATCGATGGCGGTAGCGGCCGGGTGATCGGCGGCAAGGTTCCCCTGATCGATCCCGAGCTTTCAAGCGAGTTCCAGCAATTGTTGGCTTGGGCGGATGAAGTGCGTAAACTCCGAGTGCGGACCAATGCGGATAATCCTGTCGATGCGTCCAAAGCACGGGAGTTCGGCGCAGAGGGAATCGGGCTGTGCCGGACGGAGCATATGTTCATGGACCCGGAAAGGGTGCCAAAGGTTCGTTCCATGATTCTGGCGGAAACGACCGAAGATCGTGAGCAAGCCCTTGAGGCCCTGTTGCCCTTGCAACGGGATGACTTTCATGGAATCTTTCGGGCGATGGACGGTCTTCCCGTCACCATTCGCCTATTGGATCCTCCTCTTCATGAGTTCCTGCCTAATCTGGAAGAGTTGCAGATGGAGGTGGCACGGCTTCAGGCGAAGGGGGATACCGATCCCAGGGAACTGCGGGAGAAGGAAGCGCTTTTGCGTCAGGTTCGTGCCTTGCATGAATTTAATCCGATGCTGGGGCACCGCGGATGTCGGCTCGGCTTAACGCATCCGGAGATATACGCCATGCAGGTGGAGGCGATCTTTCAGGCGGCATCCCAAGCGATGAGCGAAGGCATCACGGTGAAGCCGGAGATCATGATTCCATTGGTGGGCCATGTTAACGAATTAAAAGAGATGAGAGAATTGGTGGAACAGGTGGCGCAGAAGGTTCAAACCACTGCCGCTGTCGACATTCCCTTTACGGTGGGCACCATGATCGAAGTGCCGCGGGCCGCCCTGACAGCGGGAGAGATCGCCAAATCCGCCGACTTTTTCTCCTTCGGCACCAACGATCTAACCCAAACGACGTTTGGTTACAGCCGTGACGATGCAGAAGGGAAATTCCTGCATCACTATATGGAACGGAAGATTTTGCCGGAGAACCCCTTTATCACGCTGGATCGAGAAGGAGTGGGGCTGCTGGTCTCCATGGGTGTGAATGAAGGACGGATGGTAAAGACGGACCTGAAAACCGGCATCTGTGGAGAGCACGGCGGGGAAAAACGTTCCATTCACTTTTGTCACGAGGTAGGACTAGACTATGTCAGCTGCTCTCCTTTTCGGGTTCCCCTCGCCCGTCTGGCGTCAGCACAAGCCGCTTTGACGGAAAGGGAGGAAGTAGCAGGAACCACTTCGTAAATCGAAAATCATCATTCCCAACAAACGATCCACGCCCGGTATCATACCAGGCGTGGATCGTTTTGGGGGAGGAAGTGTAGGGGACGGTGTCGAAAAATGATGGGAGAACAGGGATAAAGGAATGTGCGATTTGTACTTACTCAAACCATTCACTGCCATGGATCGGGAAGTGTTGGTTCCGTTTCTTCGGAAGAATCGTTTTGCTATCTTATTTCCCCAAGCAAGACGATGAAAGGAACAATGCTTTCGATCCAGATTAACCGGATCACGGGCAAGTTCAAATGAAGCCAAAATCACCCGTTGGAAAGACAGAAGCGGGTGGCGGACCACCTAATCGAATCATCCAACCCTGATGCCGGGGAGATTGGACGCTTAATATCTACAGGCGAACCAAACGAACGTGATCCAAGTCCTAGGTTAGCCGGTTTGTCTGCCCTCTTTCTTCTAAATGTCGTTTCATCGGTACAGGGTCAAACTAGTTTAATAATGTCAAGGGATGGAAGGATTTTTTTCATCGATCCGCGTATAATACAAAGGAAAGATGGAAGGAGAAACCATCGCCGTTCCGTCGCGGGATAGTGGCAGGATTTTGGAGAATCGTGTAGAATAAAAAGATATGCAGTCGCAAAACCAATTCAGTTTTTCCATTTTTTCTCTGGAGAATTTAGCGTCTAAGGTTGCAGGAGTTTGACGAATCTTGGCGAATAGGTACGAATATGTCAACCATCCGCGCAAGAGGGAAATGGATATCTGGGAGGCGGTGATTTCTTGAAGGGACGGATCCCTGACGAAGTCATCGACCGTGTCCGGGAGCATCATGACATCGTCGACGTGGTCAGCCAGTCGGTCCAGCTGAAGAAGAGTGGCCGCAATTACTTCGGCCTCTGCCCTTTCCACTCTGAAAGCACTCCCTCTTTTTCCGTGTCCCCCGATAAGCAGATCTATTACTGTTTTGGGTGCGGGGCCGGTGGGAATGTCTTTAAATTCGTGATGGAGATGGAGCAGTTCACCTTTGTAGAAGCGGTCCATCATCTGGCGGACCAGGCGGGAATTACGGTTCCCCGTCTGGATGAAGGCGAGTCGGATCCCGAGGAGAAAGAGAAGCAGCGGTTGCGTGAAGCGATGGATCTGGCTGCAAGGCTGTTTCATCACTTGTTGATGAACACGGACCATGGAGAGGAGGCGAGGGAATATCTTACCCGCCGGGGAATCCAACATTCCACGATGGAAGAATTCCAGCTAGGGTACGCTCCTGACTCTTATCGGTTCTTGTTGCCCTTTCTCAAACGGCGGGGATTTCATGAAGACGAGCTGATAAAGGCAGGTCTGGTTGCACAACGGGACTCTTCCACGGGTGGGCGCTCTTCCTGTTTTGACCGGTTTCGGGGGCGGGTGATGTTTCCCATCCACGATTCCCAAGGGAGGGTGATTGCCTTTGGCGGACGTTTGTTGGGGGATGGGCGCCCCAAGTACTTAAACAGCCCCGAGACTCCCTTGTTTCATAAGGGCAAATTTTTATTCAACCTGCACCGGGCACGTAAATCCATTCGAAAAGAAGCGCAATCCGTTCTATTTGAAGGTTACATGGATGTCATTGCCGCATGGCAGGCCGGTGTCAAAAACGGCGTCGCCACATTGGGAACCTCATTGACGGATTCTCAAGCCCGGGTGATTCGCCGCAACGCTGAGACCGTGATACTCTGCTATGACTCCGACACTCCCGGGCAGCAGGCGGCTGAACGGGGGATGGATGTGCTGAGGGAGCGGGAGTGCGTGGTTAAGGTGGCTCGGATGCCCCATGGGATGGATCCGGACGATTATATTGGAGAATACGGAGCCGATGCCTTCACCGATGAAGTGCTGGCCCAGGCTTTGCCCTTTACCGCGTTTAAGCTGGAAACCATTAAAAAAGACCATAATCTAAACGATGAAGATGATCGGATGCAGTATCTGGCACGGGCGGTCGAATTAGTGGCGCGGTTGCCTCAGGCCATCGAGCGCGACCATTACCTTCGTCGGCTATCCGAGGAGTTCGACATTTCATTGGATGCCTTGAAACAGGAACAGCGGAAAGCCGCGTCAAAAAAGAAGAGGGCACCCCGGGGGGATAAAGGCCAAGGGAAGTGGAATAATGGATATCATGGTGGCAAACACATGGTCGCTTCCCATCAACGATCGAAAACCCCTCTTGAGATCGCGGAACGACGCCTGTTGGCCATCTTACTCCAACACCCGGAATACTTGGACAGAGCAATGGGAGAGATCGGCGTCAACTTCCAGACTGAAGCTCATGAAGCCATTGCCGCTTATCTTTATTCATACCACCGGTCAGGCTTCGACGGGGGGCTACATGCATTCATCCGGTTGGTAGACGATGACTCGTTAACCTCTTTGATTGCGGAACTGGGTATGATGGATCTGCCCCAGGTCAACTTGGAAGAGGAAGTGGATGGCTGTATCCGGCGCATCCGCCAGTTGAACCGGGAGCGGGAAGTCTTCGCCGCAAAGCGGGAACTGGAAAAGACCAAGGATCCGTTAGAGGCAGCGCGGTTGGCACAGGAATCCATCCTTCGTCTATACCGGAACCGAAACCATGACTGATCATTCATATTGTCTGAGTGCGCTGGCATTTGCCACAGCCGTCCCGACCGGGGTTGAACTGGTGTATAAGAGGGAACAGGTTCAAAAGGGGGCTGAAGCAAAGAGCCAGGGAAGGAGGGAACGCAAGGTTGGCAAACGAACAAAATGTGGACTTGGAGCAAGAAGTCACTCTGGAACAAGTAAAAGAGCAACTGGCGGATCTCGGAAAGAAACGCGGGGTCCTCACATATAAAGAGATCATGGAAAAAATGTCTCCATTCGACCAAGATCCCCAACAGATGGATGAATTTTTTGAGTCCTTAAGTGAACAGGGGATTGAAGTGATCAACGAAGAGGATGACAATATCGTTTTTTCCCAGAACGATGAATCGGAAGAGAATGATTTGTTGGAGGACGATCTAAGCGTTCCTCCCGGTGTGAAGATTAATGACCCTGTCCGTATGTACCTGAAGGAGATTGGTCGTGTGCCGCTTCTTTCTGCGGAGGAAGAGGTAGAGCTGGCCACGCGGATTGAAGCGGGTGACGAAGAAGCCAAACGTCGTTTGGCTGAAGCCAATCTCCGGCTGGTGGTAAGTATCGCCAAGCGGTACGTGGGTCGCGGCATGTTGTTTCTCGACTTGATTCAGGAAGGGAACATGGGCTTGATTAAAGCCGTGGAAAAATTTGATTACCGCAAAGGCTTTAAATTCAGCACCTATGCGACATGGTGGATTCGTCAGGCGATTACGCGGGCCATCGCCGACCAGGCACGTACGATTCGGATTCCGGTGCATATGGTGGAGACAATCAACAAGCTGATTCGGGTTTCCCGTCAGTTGTTGCAAGAACTGGGCCGGGAACCCTCTCCGGAAGAGATTGCGGAAGAGATGAACCTCAGCCCGGAGAAGGTCCGGGAAATTATGAAAATTGCTCAGGAACCGGTCTCTTTGGAAACCCCGATCGGGGAAGAGGACGATTCCCATCTGGGCGACTTTATTCCCGATGATGATGCCCAAGCACCGGCGGACGCGGCTGCTTATGAACTGTTGAAAGAACAATTGAAAGATGTGTTGGATACGTTGTCCGATCGGGAAGAAAACGTGTTGCGGCTCCGATTTGGATTGGATGACGGGCGCACCCGCACACTGGAAGAAGTTGGGAAAGTGTTTGGTGTTACCCGGGAACGGATCCGCCAGATTGAGGCGAAAGCCCTGCGCAAGCTGCGCCATCCCAGCCGTAGCAAACGGCTGAAGGATTTCCTGGAATGAATAGGCGAACCTACTGATTTGGCAAAAGCACCGATTCGGGTGCTTTTTTATTTTTTCTCTCACCCGCACCTTATTCTGGTTCAATTTTATCCCTTTTCCGAACCCAATGCAAACCCCATGAGGGGGAGGAATAGTCTAAAATTGGGTGGATTCTAAAAATTCTTGATGAAAAATCGCATTTACTCTTATAATGAGTGTGAAAGCGCTGTCATAGCGAGACCAGGGAACAAAAGTGACCCAGGCAAGACTTGTGCTCGATGAGTGCATAGCGAGATCAGGGAACGAAGTGACCGGCGAGACTAGTACTACAGTTGTGTTTATAAGAGCAGGTGCAAATGTGAGAAGGGAGGGTGGTGGGATGGCTGCGATCCTTTGCGCTTTTTGCAAGAGATCGAAGACAGCCCGCCAGCCGGACCAACCCACGCTCCTATACTCGCTTCATACAAATGTAACTGTAGTACTAGGGCCTGTCTGGATATTCAATCTTTCCGGTGAGTGAGCAAGGTGGATGTGGCCGGTGAAGAGCCTGTGCGCTTGACGGCCACACCGACCGGGATCTCGCCTGACGGATTAACCAGACACGCCCTTGCACTGTGAGTGGCAGGTTATCGGATAGAGACAGAGAACCGGGGGTGGAGGAAAATGAATTTTGAATTGTCAGAAGAGCAGCGGATGATCCGAAAGTTGATGCGGGATTTTGCGGAGGGAGAGGTGGCACCTGGCGCTGATGAACGGGACCGAACCAAGGCGTTTCCCGCTGAAGTGTTCCGGAAAATGGCCGATCTCAACCTCATGGGCTTGCCCTTTCCGGAAAAGGTGGGAGGGGGAGGGGCGGATACCATCAGCTTCGCCATCGCAGTGGAAGAATTAAGCCGTGTGTGTGCTTCCACGGGGATTACCTATTCCGCCCATGTTTCGTTGGGTTGTGCCCCCCTTTATCTATTTGGAACAGAAGAACAGAAAAAAAAGTATCTGGTTCCTCTTTGCAAAGGGGAGACGTTGGGCGCATTCGGCCTTACGGAACCCAATGCCGGTTCTGATGCCGGGGGGACTAAAACGACGGCGGTCCGGGAAAAGGACGAATGGGTGATCAACGGTTCCAAGTGCTTTATCACCAATGCCAGTTATGCCGATTTTGTCGCATTAACCGCCGTTACCGGACCCGGTCCCGAGATTACGGCTTTCATCGTTCCTGCGGATACGGAAGGGTTTCGCGTCATCGACAATTATGTCAAGATGGGCTTAAACAGCTCCAATACCACTGAACTGGTGATGGAAAACGTTCGTATTCCGGAAGAGAACATTCTGGGAAGGATTGGACACGGGTTTAAGCAGTTTCTTATCACGTTGGACGGCGGACGGATCGGGATTGGAGCGATGGCCGTCGGAATCGCCCAGGGAGCGTATGAAGCGGCTCTGGCCTATGCAAAGGAACGGGTTCAATTTGGTCAATCGCTGTCCAAGTTCCAAGTGATCCAGCATAAATTGGCGGATATGGCGATGGAGATCGAACTGGCCCGGACAATGGTTTACAAGGCAGCTTGGTTGAAAGACGAGGGAAAGAAATTTACCAAAGAAGCCTCCATGTGCAAACTGTATGCATCGGAGATGGCGATGAGAGTGTGCAACCAGGCGGTTCAAATCCATGGAGGATACGGATATATGCATGACTATAAAGTGGAACGTTTCTTTCGCGATGCCAAGCTGACGGAGATCGGGGAAGGAACATCAGAAATTCAACGCACGGTGATTGCCCGGGAAATCGGTTGCTGATCGAGTAGGAGCCTTCCTTTCCTTCTGCCCGCTATTTGGGTTACAATGGGGACGGATTTCTAGTTCCCTTTTTATCCATATCGATCAAGTTTTCGTGAAGGGAGGTTTGGTTTTCCGTCGGAGTCGACTCTGCCACGCATGGAGCGAAGACGGAAAACCAAGCCTCAGTGTAAAGGGGTAAGGAAAACTGATCGGATGACTTGGAAGGGCTGGTATCATGGCGTGGCGTCCATGATCGTTTTTGAGAGAAGGAGAGGAAGGAACATGAATCATCAACCGGCATATCAGGTTTTGTTATATTATCAATTCGTCCCGATTGAAAATCCGGAAGCCTTTGCGGAAGAACATCTTCAATTTTGCCGTGAGTTGGGTCTGAAAGGGCGGATCCTGGTGGCGCCAGAAGGGATCAACGGTACTGTTTCCGGAACGGTTGAGCAAACGGAAGTCTACATGGCGCATCTGAAACAAGATCCGCGGTTTGCAAACATGGCATTCAAAGTAGACCCTCATGATGGACACGCTTTTAAAAAGATGCATGTGCGTCCGAAAGAGGAGCTGGTCACGTTCCGCGTAGAGGGAGAACTGGATCCCAACAACCGAACGGGTCAGCGTCTGAATCCGCGGCAGTTTTACGAGGCGATGCAGCAAGAGGATGTGTTAATCGTGGACGGGCGCAACGACTACGAATACGATCTGGGCCATTTTCGCGGCGCGATCCGCCCCGACGTGCATTCGTTTCGTGAATTTCCTGAATGGATCCGGGAGCATTTGTCTCCTTACAAAGACCGGACGATTCTCACATACTGTACGGGTGGAATTCGCTGTGAAAAGCTGACCGCTTTCATGCTGGAAGAAGGCTTTCAGCATGTGGCCCAATTGGATGGGGGAATCGTCACCTACGGCAAGGATCCGGAAGTGCGGGGGCGTCTCTTTGACGGGAAGTGCTTTGTCTTTGATGAGCGCCTTTCCGTTCCGGTAAATCAGGAAGAGGAAGTGGTGGTGGGAACCTGTATTCACTGCGGGAAATCGGCGGAAACCCCTCATAATTGTGCCGATCCCAGCTGTCACCACCTGCATCTGTGTTGTCCGGATTGTCGCGAGAAACAGGATGGATATTGTTCCGATTCCTGCAGGGAAAATCATGGGCGCACAAGCCATGCCTCCTAATTGAAAGAGCATCCATAGAGAGTGCTCAGCAGTAATCAAAGCGAGACCAGGGAACGAAGTGACCGTGGCGAGACTTGTGCTATCTAGTGCAAAGCGAGACCAGGGAACGAAGTGACTCTGGCGAGGCTTGTGCGATCCAGTGCAAAGTGGGTCTTTCGTCTCCACGCCTCTTTCCCTACCACAGATGAGGGGAAGTCCGCTCCACCGAAAATCGGTCCCCTCTTCCTTTAATAAAAAGTTTGTCAGCCGTCTCAGCGCCCTTTGAGGGTGCTTTTTTGTACGTGAAATGAAACGTGGATACACCTGCAATGTTGGAGAATAGCAGGAAAGCGGAAATAGCTGTGCGAATAGAAGGAATAATATTTGTATTCCTTCGCTTTTACAAGCAGGCCTTTCAACTGATCTGGAAAGGAGACGGCTCTATGAAAACAGATTTGTTAAACCTTACTGTGGGTGGCTTATTGGATGACAGGGTGTCCCGGTTTGGGGATCGGGAGGCGGTGGTCTACCCGGATCGGGGAATCCGGTGGAGCTATCGGGAGTTCCAACGACAGTGCGATCAGGCAGCCAAGGGGTTGATAAAACTGGGGGTTCGCAAAGGAGATCATTTGGCCGTATGGGCGAGCAACCACCCTGAGTGGCTGGTGACGCAGTTTGCCACGGGGAAGATCGGGGCGGTGATGGTAACGGTGAATACCAACTACCGTGCCCGGGAGTTGGAGTATCTTCTGCGTCAGTCGGATACGGAAACGTTGATCCTGATGGATTCCTTCAAGGGTGCCAGCTATGTAGACATGCTATATGAGATTTGTCCCGAGCTGAAACAGGCGGAGCCGGGGCAACTTCGTTCGAAGCGGTTGCCGTGGCTGCGAAACGTGATCTTCCTGGGAGATGAAGCGAAGCCCGGTATGTTTAACTGGTCCGAGGTGATGCGGATGGGAGAAAGCGTACCGGATGAAACCCTGCAGGAACGGCAGGATTCCCTCCATGCGGAAGACGTCATTAACATGCAGTACACTTCCGGCACCACGGGTTTTCCTAAAGGGGTGATGTTGACCCATACCAATATCGTCAACAACGCCCGCAGTATCGCCGCTTGTATGGAGTTGACGGAACAGGACCGCATGTGTATCCCTGTTCCGTTTTTCCATTGCTTCGGCTGCGTGCTGGGCACCTTGGCGTGTGTGACGGTCGGGGCAGCGATGGTTCCGGTGGTGGAATTCGACCCGCTCACCGTGATAAAAACCGTGGCGGGGGAGCGATGCACCGCTTTGCACGGGGTTCCCACCATGTTTATCGCCGAATTGAATCACCCCGAATTTTCCCGCTTTGATCTATCCAGTCTCCGTACGGGGATCATGGCGGGTTCTAACTGTCCCATGGAAGTGATGAAACGGGTGATTCATGACATGGGGGCATCGGAGATCACGATCGCATATGGACAGACGGAATCGTCACCTGTCATCAGCCAAACACGGACCAAAGACCCGATTGAGAGGCGGGTTTCCACTGTGGGCAAAGCGTTGCCCGGTGTCGAGGTGAAAGTGATTGATCCAGCAACCGGAGAAGAAGTTCCGCCCGGTGTGCAAGGGGAACTCTGTACCCGTGGTTATTTAGTAATGAAAGGATACTATCGGTTGGCAGAAGCAACCGCCGAGGCGATTGACGAGGATGGGTGGTTGCATACCGGAGATCTGGCCCGGATGGATGAAGAAGGGTATCTGAGGATAACCGGCCGCCTAAAAGAGATGATCATCCGCGGAGGAGAAAATATTTTTCCGCGGGAGATCGAGGAGTTTCTCTATACCCATCCCAAGATTCTGGATGTGCAGATTGTAGGCATTCCCGATGAAAAATACGGGGAGGAAGTGATGGCTTTTATCCGGTTGAAAGATGGGGAGAACTTGGACAGCGAGGAGGTGCGCAACTTTTGTAAGGGTGCCATCGCCCGCTATAAAATTCCCCGCTATATCCAAATCACGGACAGTTATCCCATGACAGCCAGCGGCAAGGTTCAAAAGTTCCGCCTGCGGGAAATGGCCATCGCAGAGTTGGGATTGGGCCATGTAACCGGAAAGTGACTAACATTGTCCCCGCTTCACCGATTTGGTCGGGCAAAGCACCAACGCGATTCCGCATATGCTTGCAGGGTTCAATCCCCCTCTTGTAATCTGAAGGCAGGGAAATTTCAGACAGGGGGGCTGGGGCGATGAAAGAAATGAAAGCGTCGTCATCTGTGGAGGAGCAAGACTTCTTACCGATTCTTGATGTGGATTATCTGGAATTTTACACAGGAAACGCCAAACAGGCGGCGCACTATTTCTGCAAAACCTTCGGATTCCACCTGATGGCTTACAAAGGGCTGGAAACGGGTAGCCGCGACAGGGTGTCCTATGTCCTGGAACAAGGGGACATTCGGTTGGTGGTAAGCGGATGTTTGGCTCCCGACCACCCGATCACTCGCTTCGTCAATCGTCACGGAGATGGAGTGAAGGATATCGCTCTACAGGTGAAGGACGTGGAGTCCGCTTATCAGGAAGCGGTTTCCAGGGGCGGCATCTCGATCCGTGAACCCTGGACGGAGGAAGATGAACACGGAACGATTAAAAAAGCGGTAATCGGTACTTATGGGGATACCATACACACACTGGTGGAACGGAATCAGTATCGGGGTGTATTCGCACCCGGCTATAAAGTGGCGGATCTGCACATTCCTTTTGAAGATGCAGGTTTGAAGGGTATCGACCATGTGGTGGGAAATGTGGAAAAGATGGAGGAATGGGTTTCCTATTACGAAAAAGTGATGGGGTTCAAGGAATTGCGTCACTTCAGCGATCAGGACATTACCACGGAATATTCCGCCCTGATGTCCAAGGTGATGCAAAACGGAACAGGCCGCATCAAGTTTCCCATCAATGAACCGGCAGAAGGAAAGCGCAAATCGCAAATCGAGGAGTATCTGGAATATTATCAGGGGGCCGGCGTGCAACATGTGGCTATGTACACCAAGGACATCGTGAAAACGGTGCAATCGTTAAAATCCAAGGGTGTTGAATTTCTGAACACACCGGATACCTATTATGATGAACTGTCCGACCGGGTGGGGGAAATCGACGAGGCCCTGGAGGACCTGCGCAAGCATAAGATTCTGGTGGACCGGGATGATGAAGGTTACCTCCTGCAAATTTTCACTCGACCGATCGTAGACCGCCCCACCCTGTTTTTCGAGATTATCCAGCGCAAGGGTGCCCGCGGGTTTGGCGAAGGAAACTTCAAAGCCCTTTTTGAAGCGATTGAACGGGAACAGGAGCGCCGCGGAAATTTGTAAGAACGAAAGAGGGTGAGTACAAGACGGGTTACACCGTTGACTTCCACAAGCGGGGTCGACGGTGTTTTTTGTTTTTAACTAGAATCGGTTCATAAAAAGGCGGGATTGGGTAAGGCTAATGGGGCAGGATTTTCCAATGAACGGAGGAGCGAACATGAGAATACGCGGGTATCGCGGTTTCATTCTGGCGATCCTGATGGCCGCGATGTTGACGGGAATATGGTCGCCGTCGGCGGAAGCGTTATCCCAGCCGGCAGGAGAACGGCCCCATTATCAATTGGAAGCGACCTATTCGGCCAAGGATCAGACCGTTCGCGGACACATGAAAGTGAGGTTGCCAGACAGGCGGGAAAAGGCTTGGAAAGACGTTTATTTTCATTTATACCCCAATGCGTTTAAGGATTGGAAATGGGGAGCGGAATCCAGGCCGGAAAAGCCGGGTCACCTTAAGGTGAGCCAGGTAAAGGTGGACGGAGAAAAAGCTTCCGCAAAAGAGAAAGGGACCCTTCTTCGCATCCAGTTGGATCGACCATTGGCCGATGGGAAAACCGCCCTGGTGGAAATGGATTACGAACTGAAATTGCCCAAAGGGGGCACCAGGCTCAACGTTTATGGCAATACGGCTTTTTTGGCCCAGTGGTATCCGATGCTGGCGGTCCATGACGACGAAGGGTGGCATACGGACCCCTACACCACGACGGGGGATCCTTTTTTCAGCCAGATTTCCGACTTTGAAGTCACGCTTCAGCTTCCTGAGGGATATCAGGTGATCTCCAGCGCGCGGGATCCCGAACAGACTTCCTCAACGGTGACGCTTCGACAGGAACGCGTTCGTGATTTTGCGGCAGTGATCACCAAGGATTATGAACCGATCTATGGAAAAGTGGATGATATCCGAGTAAATCTCTGGTATTTGAAAGGGATGGAAGATGTCGCCCAACCCTTGCATGATGCTGCCATCAGTAGCCTATCTTTTTTTGGAAAAAAGTTCGGCGCCTATCCTTATGAGGAAGTGGATGTCGTGTTAGGGGAGACCGGATACGGGATTGCCGGCATGGAATATCCTGGTCTGGTGACATCGGTCGCCCGCATTCCCACCCGAAAGGGAGAGCAGCCTGCAATCAATGTTGTGGCGCATGAGTTGGCCCACCAGTGGTGGTATGGGGTGGTAGGAAACAATCAAGTGAAAGAACCCTGGTTGGACGAAGGCTTGACCACTTTTTCCGAGCTGTTGTATATGCACGAAGAGAAGGGCGAAGATGAGCGGGAGTTATTGATGCGCGCTGCACAACGAACCGATGAAATCCACAAGGAAAAAGGGGTCACTTCTGTTGAATCGCTATACAAGTATTCCGATCCCATCTACGGTTTAATGGTGTACACTCGGCCGGCGGCCATGATGTGGGAGCTGGTGGAGAAGCTGGGGAAGGAGAAGGTGTTGGAAATTCTGCACACCTACTATGACCGGTATCAGTTTCAAACAGCCACGACGGAAGATTTTATCCGTGTCGCCAATGAAACAGCAGGACAAGATTTGCGTCCGTTTTTTGACCGGTGGCTTTTCTTTAAAGGGGAACGATAAGATGAATATGTCCCAAAACGGGATGAAGCCCAGCGTATTATTCGCTGGGCTTTCGTCGATTGGTTCCCTGAGATTTCTCAAACTTGGTCGATAATGTCCGGGTCAAACGCAAAGTTGAATCCACCTTGTACATTGGCGGAAAAGTCGCCGACGGGGCCTGATCCCCCAAGACTCTTCGCATTGTAAAAACGACCTACATTTACGGCATTTCCCATATTGACAGCACCTGTGGTGTCCACCACCATAAATTTAGCGTTGAAAATCTGATTGGCTACCGGCATGAAATCCTACTCCCCTCACGCGGTTTAGACGTATGCCCATATCGTACGTGGAAAGATACAAAAGGTACCTGTCTGGTGCAATTTTTTCAGATGATCTGCATACTCCCATTTGAAGGGGGGATTTTTCGTATGAGAGTGATGAGCTACAACATTCGTCATGGGTTGGGATGTGACGGCCGTCTGGATTTGGAGCGGATTGCCAACGTCATCCAAGCACAACAACCGGATGCCGTTGGGCTGAACGAAGTGGACGTCCGTTTCCATCGCCGCAGCAGCTTTGAAGACCAAGTGGATTTCCTCGCTGTCCGGTTGGATATGGATGCGGCTTTCGCACCGGCGATCCGTATTGGAGGGGAAGGGTGCAACCATGGATACGGGAACGCACTGCTTGTCCGCAAAGGAGGACTGGTCGATCACATTGCCACCGTGTTTACGAGAGAAGGGCTGGAGCCGCGGAGTGTGCTCCTTGCCCATATTCAATTGGAAGGTTCGGTTTGGCGGCTGGCGGTGACTCATGTGGGATTTAGTCCATGGATGCGGCGAAGTCAGATCCGCTTCCTGGAACAACGGGCGATGGAGCCTGGACCTCCCCTGGTGGTGATGGGGGATTTTAATATGGGGCCGGGCCACGTGGCATTGGCTCCTCTGGAGTGTCGTCTCACCGATGTTCTCTCCGGGGTGGAAGACGGCACCTATCCTTGCCGTCGTCCCCGTCGCCGAATCGATGGAATCTACTGCTCACGTGAAGTAAAAGTAGTACGGGGTTGGGTGGTGGAAACCCCGGGTTGCCCGTCGGATCACCTCCCGGTGATGGGGGAGATGCAACTTCAACCAAGCCGACAGGATCCGGTATAATGGAAAAGGAGAAATGGAGGGGAATATGAGTACACAGAGGGAAGTGGGTTCCGGTGCCTTGTCGCTCCGTTTATCCGCGGTAGCGGAATGGATTCCGCCAGGGCGTGTAGTGGCGGATATCGGATCGGATCACGCTCAATTGTTGATCGCCCTGTCCCGCAGCGGTTTACTGAACCGGGGGATCGCCGGGGAAGTGAACCAAGGTCCCTGGGAAAATGCTCGACACCGTGTAAAAGAAGCAAAGTTGGAGCATCAGATTCAAGTCCGCAAAGGGGACGGGCTGGAAGTGTTGGATACAGGAGAGGCTCAGGTCATTGTGATCGCCGGGATGGGTGGACCCTTGATCGCGTCCATCCTGGATCGGGGGCTTCAAAAATTGGAGCGGGTGGAACGGCTGGTGTTACAACCAAACAGTGGTGTCGTTCACGTGCGTCGTTGGCTTCATCGTCACGGATGGAAGCTGGATGGAGAAAACCTGGTACGTGAAGCCGGTATCCTGTATGAAGTGGTAACTGCAGTCCCGGGAGATCCCCATGAACCCTATCGAAAAACGCCGCTGCCGTTGGATGCGGCTTTTGAAGTGGGGCCGCTTTTGTGGATGGAACGGCATCCTCTGTTGCTGGACAAGCTGGAAGCGGAGCTGGAGGGATTGAACCGGATTTTGTCGCAACTGGAATCAGCCCGTGCGCCGGAAGCGCGTAGTCGGCTGGAGTCGATGAAACAAAAGCGGGAAGAATGGAGGCGATGGCGTCAATGGCTGCAACAGGACGGGAATTGATGGCGCGGATGGAGCAGTTGTCTCCTTCCGCCTTGGCAGTGGAGAAGGATCGGATCGGACTGCAAGTGGGAAATCCGGACGCGGAAGTAAAAGGGATATTGTTGGCACTGGACGTGACCGAAGCTGTCGTTGACGAAGCCATCCGGCTGGGAACCAATTGGATCATCGCCCACCATGCGGTCCTGTTTCGTCCATTGAGCGATTTGCGGCAGGACCGGCCGGCGGGCCGTCTGTTCGCCAAATTGTTAAAGCATGATATTCAGGTATACGTGGCTCACACTAATCTGGATTCCGCTCCGGGCGGAGTGAATGACGTGCTGGCTGACAAACTCGGTTTAACAAACCTTCGCGTCATGATCCCGACCCATCGGGAAACCTACAAAAAAGTGGTGGTAACCATCCCAAAAGACCACCATGAGGCGGTTTTGCAAGCGATGTGTGAAGCGGGTGCGGGCTGGATCGGAAATTATAGTCATTGCACGTTTAACCTGCTGGGGACGGGGACGTTCCGCCCGGAAGAAGGAACCAATCCTTTTATCGGGACACAAGGAGCCTTGGAACGGGTGGAGGAGGTTCGACTGGAGACCATCGTACCCTCCCGAATCCAATCCCGGGTGGTGCAAGCGTTGATCGACGCACATCCATATGAAGAACCGGCCTATGATCTCTATCCGTTAGATCTGGAAGGACCGAAGCAGGGACTGGGACGCATCGGTCGACTGGAACATCCCCTTTCTCTGGGCGATTTCGCCGGTCGCGTCAAGGAAGCATACGGTCTTTCCCATCTGCGGTCGGTAGGGAACCCGGACATTGCCGTAACAACCGTTGCCGTCCTGGGAGGTTCCGGCGGCCGTTACTGGCAGGAAGCCAAAAGACAGGGAGCCGATGTATACATTACCGGCGATTTGGATCATCATACGGCGCTGGATGCCCGGGAAGCGGGATTATGCCTTCTGGACCCGGGTCACCATGTGGAGCATTGGGTGTTAGAGCCATTGAAGCAGTTGCTGGTGAATTCCGGAGAATGGGAAGAAAAACAGATTTATGTTACCTCCGTCAATACGAATCCCTTCCAATTCGTGTGAAAAATCCTTTATGCTGCAGCTAAAAACGTTTGCTCGTGTTACTCTTGGGTTATACCAATTAAACCCATTAAATCCAACTAATGATTATTGCTTCTGCTTCCTATTTTTGATAAACTAAACATTGTCGTTTTGACTTTGGGAAAGTAAACCGGGCAATCGCCGGTGGAGCACCGAAAGGTCCCACGGGAGGAAAGTCCGAGCTCCAAAGGGCAGGGTGCCGGCTAACGGCCGGTGGGGGCAACCCTAAGGCTAGTGCCACAGAAATGAAGACCGCCGATGGAAGCGAAAAGCGTTTCGTTTCACAGGCAAGGATGCAACGGTGCGGTAAGAGCGCACCAGCAGCATGGAGACATGCTGGCTAGGTAAACCCCACCCGGAGCAAGACCTGAAAGGGGATCCGCGCATGCAGATGCGCAGCTGTTGCCCGCAGTGATCCCGGGTTGGTCGCTTGAGCGTCGCAGCAATGCGCCGCCTAGACAGATGATTGCCACTCCAAGACGTGGGAGGCGACGGAGCGGTCGCTGTTGATACCACCAGGAGTACAGAACTCGGCTTATGGTTTGCTTTCCTGATTCCAAAACACTGAGCAAAAACGGTACCTGATTGGGTGCCGTTTTTTGTGTTTCATGGATGTAATACAAGGGTTAAAAGACTGTCATTGCAGTGAGAATCGACTGTAATGAAGGCTTGTTAATATTGGAATTAATAGAAGGGACACTCCATGCAAATCCATAAAGGAGGGGCTTTATCATGAAAAAATGGATTTGGATCATCGGAGTCAGCCTCTCCTTGGTCGCGATTGCTTTTACTTCCATTTATTTATACCCGGTGGCTCAACTGCTGTTGGCAGAAGATGAGCAAGAACCCCTCGTGGTTTCCAATGTCAACATCCTGTCCAAGCTACGGGAAGTGGCCGGGGAAAAAGAATCGCTTCAATATCTCGTATTGGGTGATTCTGTTGCTCGGGGATTGGGTTCCGGAAAGGCAGTTCCCCATGGATACAGCAGTTTGGTCGTAAAAGGGCTGGGTGAAGAGGAGCGCATCCCGCTGGAATTGAGCAACCAAGGAGTATCCGGGCAGACATCCGAGCGTTTGCTTCAATCTCTGGAGCAAACCGAAATACGCGAGCAGGTAGCCGATGCCGACTTGATTTCGCTGACGATCGGTGGAAATGATTTGTTAAAAGAAGCATTGCGGCAAAACAATCCGGTTCGTGTATTATCCAATTTTGAGCACATTCAACAGACGTACAACTCCAATTTGGATCAGATTTTAAAGGAGATCCGGACACTCAACCCGGATGCACCGATTTTGCTCACCTCTCTTTATAATCCCATCTCACCCAGCGAGCCGTATTACGGGATGTCCAATAAGTTGCTGCGACAATGGAATTTGGGTATGAAAAAAACTGCTTATCACTATCCCCTTACCCATGTGGTGGATGTGTATGATCGGTTGCGCACCGCACAGGGGGAATGGCTACATGATGAAATTCATCCCAATGAACAGGGATATCGTCTGATTGCTGACGGGATCCTGGAGGAAATCCGCAACCAAGCCCATTCTTCCGCCAGCAATCGTTGAAAATCGTTTCCATCTGTATTGCGAGACCTGGGAACGAGCGAGACCGAGGCGAGACGGTTGCTTGTAAAGTGCATATCCCCGTTCCTTCCATGGAATCTTAGGGAGAAGACGGACGTTTGGGAGGGAACAGGGTTGTATGAATTTCATACCTATGAAGCATACCTGGACCGATATCGAACATTTTGGTCGGAAGAGGGAGACGGTCGCCCCTCTTTAATGGAGGAAAGTGAATTTAACCGTTGTATGAAATTGTTGCAGGAGAGTTACGACAATTATCGGGGACTGTTGATGAGTGGTCAGGAAGAAGAGGCGGCTGGATTTTACGGTCGTGTGATCCACGCCCTGGAAAACCAATTGGCCATCGCCGACGGAACCGACAATTTTCTTCCACCCGGATCGATGATCGAATCGTAATCCTTCCTGCGGATCACCCGACAACAGGGTTAAAGATAGGAGTGAACCGAACGTGTGGTGGATATGGGGATACATCGCTGGAGCCGTGCTGGGTGCTTTGACGATGGTCATTTCGTAACGGACAGGGAAGCCCCTGTCCGCTTTTCTTATGCAGTTATAAGGAAAAAAGCGTCTGCTGTCCGTCATTGAGCGATGGACAGCAGACGTTTTAACATTTCTCCTTCTTGCAACAAGCGGTGTTGGGATTCGAGGGAGCTTTGTCTGAATGGCTTCAACAGGGAGTCTAACGAGGAGAGTGCTTGTGTCGGGCGTCCTTGAAGCAGGTGATTGCGAAAGTCTTCCCGTTGTTTTTGAAATTCTTCCGGCAAGGCGGAGGCGATTTCCTCCTGCCAGCGGTACGCCCGAAACAAGGTCATAGTTTGGAGATAGACCCGCATGCGGCGACGGGGATCGTACACAAGGGTCTCCCCGATGATCGCGGGATGATCGGCATATGCTGTCCACCCGATCGCTGTTTCAAACTCCGGATTCTCCATCTTAAATCCGGTGGCTTCCAGATGATCAAAGGCTGCAAACAGCCAAGAGCGGGAACCGGTCTGCTTTCTTGCCAGGCGCAATTGCAGGACGGCTTCTCGTTTTCCTTTTAACCAAGGAGTAAGATCCAACTTTTTTTGCTGCCAATTTTTGCGAGAGGCGATGGCGGCGTCCTGAGACCAGACTCGATTTCCATTTACTAGGATTTCCTGAATATATTGCCCCGCTGGGAGCCTGGCAGGTGCGATCACCCGATGGTAGAAGGTGAGCCGATAAGGAGGGGGTCCTTCCGGAAACACCACCTGCTTCAGTTCTCCCGATCTTCCGGCAGGGGGATGGGAACCGGGAGGGACGAAGAGGCAACCGTAACCGTGTCCCACTTTTGCCAGACGATCACGGGTTTCCGGAAACCAATCTTTTTGTAGAACATAGGTGATCAATCCTTGTAATTCCCCCTGAGTCAATCGGCTTAACCCGGCACGTAGCGTTTCATTAACGTAGCGGGCGGAAGGATTGGCGGGGGTAGCCGACAATTTGCTTGCATGTACCATCAGCACAAAAGGGAGCCCCTCGCGATGCAGCAGGCGGGAGATCTGTGTCACCTGGTGTTCCAATTGTTGTGTTCGCTGCGTGTTTCGGTAAATGCCGTCACGATAGGTCATGACGATCCCGTCAAACAACCCGCGGTATCGGCTCAACAGCTCTTTACGGATGGCGGGCTGGTAAATCTGCGGGTAAAAGCGGAGGTGGGGATTGGCTTCATGTCCCGCAGCACGCATCCGCCTGAGGTAATCGGGAGTGAATACAGATAAGTTGTGATTAAAATCGTCCATCACCACCCCCTTCAGATTGGAAAAGGAGCGGGATAAGTGGCCGACCGCCCGCATCCACGCCACATAATCCGTCCCATAGGGTTCTGAGCGTCGTTCTCTCGCTTCGCTTGGCGGGACGAGATAAACCCATACATCGATTCCGGCTTCTTTTGCCGCAGGAAGGAATTCCAGACGCAGGTCATCCCAATCGGAAGCGGAGTGCCAAATGAGATAAAAATACGTATTGACGCCCATTTCCTGTAACCGACGTACAAGCCGGGGGGTATCCACATGGGTGAAACCGTCTTTGCGCGGCTGTTTTTCCCGCAGTTCCCCGGCGTAATCCCCGATCATGGGGACATTCGGCTGCGTCACGGAATCCCGGGCCAAGGCGGACCCATGGGGAAATAGGAAAATCAAGATTGCCACGCACATCAAACAGGCTACTGCGGATGGCCGGCGGTTAAGCATGATTGCGTACATATACACCCTTTTCCTCCCTCTACATCCAATACCCGTAGTGTGAGATGGGAAAGGAAAGAATATGCCGCTTGGGATAGAAACCTTTTTCTCACGCTCATAATAGAGAAAACCGTATCGGAATCGGATGGAAAAAGGGGATGGTTGTTGTGAAGGACCTCTTGAAGGAATTGACTCTGGCCCGGGGTGTTCCGGGATATGAAGAAGAAGTACGGCGGATTATGGATCGGGAAATCAAAAAGAACGGGGCCCGGGTGGTTGTCGATGGAACAGGCAGCATATTCGGTGAAAGAGAAGGATCCAGCCCGTCTCCACGCATTCTCCTGGCGGGACACTTGGACGAAGTGGGCTTTATGGTAACAGAAATCGACAAGAGCGGTATGCTGTACTTTACCCCTCTGGGCGGTTGGTGGAGTCAAGTGCTTCTGTCTCAGCGGGTGACCGTGTTGACGGAAAAGAAGGCATTTACAGGAGTGATCGGCTCTAAACCGCCGCATCTGCTAACTACGGAAGAGCGAAACAAAGTTTATCCGATGCGGGAAATGTACATCGACGTGGGGGCCAAGGATGAGGATCAGGTGAAAAAATGGGGGATCCGGGTGGGGGATCCGGTGATCCCCATCTGTCCTTTTGAAATCTTGCCGGATCACGACACCATCCTGGCCAAGGCTTTGGATAATCGTCTGGGATGCTACCTGGCGCTGGAAGTGTTGCGGCGGCTGAAAGAAGAAGACCATCCCAACACCGTGATCGCAGGGGCCACTGTGCAGGAGGAAGTGGGTCTGCGCGGAGCGGCGACTGCTCCTCATGTCGTTGAACCCGATGTTGCTTTTGCCCTGGACGTAGGGATCGCACAGGACGGACCCGGTGCCAAAAGAAACAAGCCGCACCTGGGCGGCGGACCGCTCATCACCTTCTTGGACGCAACCATGATCCCGAATACCGGGCTGCGCAATTTGGTACTGGAAACGGCGGAGGAGTTCCAGATTCCTTTCCAGGTGGATACCATGATGGGCGGAGGGACGGATGCGGGCCGATTCCACTTGTTCGACAAAGGGGTACCCTCCCTTGTGGTGGGTACAGCGGCTCGGTATATCCACAGCCATATTTCCATGATCAGTAAAAAAGATGTGGAACTGACGGTGAAGTTGTTGGTGGAAGTGATCAAAAAACTGGACCGTCCAACTACGCAGTCGTTTACCCGCTTCACTGAAAATGCCTGAGGAACATTCCTCCCCGCTTCTGGGCAAAAGGGGATGGTTGTCCGCGCAAAGACTCTCCTTTCAGGGAATCCGATTGATGACAAAGGGACCATCATGGTGAGACTTGAGCGATTTCGTGTAAAGTGGGCCCGGGGTCCGATTTCCGCCTTTCACGCCCCTTTCCCTGTCATCGATGCAGGGTGGTTCGCTCCGTCTCCTCGGGAACCAACCAGCGTTCCCTCTTCCTTTCATCAAGTCAGCAGCCTCACTCCCCTAGTCGGGAGTCTTTTTTACGTGATCGTCTCTCTCGCCAGCCTGCTGAGTTTCTGGTACAGTAAGATTGGAATCCAATTACATAGCGAGACCAGGGAACGAAAGTGACCGAGGCGAGACTTGTGCTCTATGAGTGCATAGCCGAGACCAGGGAACGAAAGTGACCGAGGCGAGACTTGTGCTTTATGAGTACACAACAGAGGGGGATGCGAACAGATGGGAGGAGAGGAAATGGACAACCGACGAAGCGGTGCTTTTCTGAATTATGCAGAAGAGACACTATCCAATCAGCCTGTTGAAACCGTTTCCGCGATCATCGAGAAGGCCGGTGGGCCGGAATCGGTTCACTTGGTGTTCGTGGATATCATTCGCGGCTTTTGCGATGAGGGAGCCTTAGCGTCGGAGCGGGTCCGGAAAATGGTAAATCCGGTTCGGAGTTTGGCGGATTCCTTTTTGCAGCATGGACTCCCCTCCTCTAATCTCCTCTTTTTACAGGATGACCATCCTGTGGATGCGGTGGAGTTTGCTGCGTTTCCTCCTCATTGTGTACGGGGCAGCGGGGAGGAGGAGACGGTGGCGGAACTGCGTCCGCTCGTGTCGCTGCCAGGGGCACAGGTATTCCATAAAAACGCCACGAACGGGCTGTTTGGAACCAACCGGGACGGAGAACCCTTTCATACCCATCTCCGGAGGTTGTTTGCCGAACCGGTCACTTTTTTGGTGCTGGGAGACTGCACAGACCTCTGTATCTATCAAAATGCGATGGGAATCCGCTTGTTGGCCAATGAAGATAATGCACAAGTGCGGGTGATCGTCTCCCGCTCTCATGTGCAGACATATGATCTTCCAGTGGAGACCGCTCGCGAAAATGGAGTGTTGGCCCACGACGGGGATCTGATGGATCAAGTATTTTTGTACCACATGCTGCTGAACGGCATTGAAGTGTTGGGCGGCATTCGTGAGGATTGATCGATCGGGTGGTTAAAGGGAGGGAATGAATCGGTGAGAACAGAAGAGATGCTGCTTAATGTGGGCCCGCAGCATCCGAGCACTCATGGCGTATTCCGGCTCGTACTGAAGATCGACGGGGAAATCATCCGGGAAGCCACACCGGTGATCGGATACTTGCATCGGGGAACGGAAAAGCTGGCTGAAGACCTAACCTATACCCAGATTATTCCCTATACGGACCGGATGGATTATCTGAACGCGATGAATAACAACCACGCCATGGTTTTGGCGGTGGAAACGTTGATGGAAGTGGACGTGCCGGAACGGGCAGAATACCTGCGGGTGATTGTGACGGAACTGAACCGGGTGGCCAGTCATTTGGTCTGGTTTGGTACGTACCTGTTGGATATCGGGGCGATGAGTCCTTTTTTGTTCGCGTTTCGCGACCGGGAAAAAATTGTGGAATTGTTTAATGAACTGTGCGGTGCCCGGCTTACCTACAACTATATGCGTGTGGGCGGGGTGAAGTGGGATGCTCCGGAAGGTTGGTTGGAGCAAGTGCGGGAGTTGGTTCCGTATCTGCGGGAAAAGCTGGAGGAATACCAAAATCTCGTGACCGGAAATGAAATTTTCCTGTCACGGGTAAAAGGGGTGGGCCGGTATGAAGCCGAAACAGCCATTCATTACGGGCTTTCCGGTCCGAGCCTTCGTTGTACCGGGGTGAAGCGGGATTTGCGCAAAGATCAACCCTACTCGATCTACGACCGGTTTGAATTTGATGTTCCCGTCGGCAGGGATGGCGACTGTCTTACCCGATACCAACTGCGGATGGAGGAAGTGTCCCATTCCCTGTCCATTGTGGAACAAGCCTTGGAGCAGATTCCGGATGGTGGGCCCGTGATGGCCAAAGTGCCCCGTGTCTTGCGTCCTCCGGAGGGAGAGGTGTACACGGCAGTTGAAAATCCGCGGGGAGAACTGGGTGTCCATCTGGTTAGCAAAGGGAAGGACAAACCGTGGCGAATCCATTGGAAACGCCCCTCTTTCAGCAACCTGCAAATTCTACCCCGCTTGTTGGAAGGAGAGAATGTGGCCAACCTGATCGCTATACTAGGTGCCGTAGATATCGTGCTAGGGGACGTGGATGCATAACCTTCAGGTTTTATCAGCTGCCCTTTTAAATGGTCGTTTTTGGGGGCAGCTTTTTGTATGATGGGACATATACTTTTACAAAGTGGCCCTTCTTCCGGGTAGCCCCTTTGCACTAGGGCCTGTCTGGTAATTCAATTTTTCGCAAGAACAAGAGAGGGTCGGTGTGGCTGGCGGAGAGCCTTTGCACTCATAGAGCACAAGTCTCGCCTAGGTCGCTTCGCTCCCGGTCTCACTATGCGCTTTTTGCAACGAAACGAAGACAGCCATACCGGCCCGGGATCCCGCTACGGGTTTATCAGACACTCCCTAATCCGTACAGTTGCACCTGGTTCACTTTTGTTCCGGGGGCTTCCTTTACCCCTTTTTACAATGAAACGAAAACACATACCGACTCGGGGCCTCCCCCAATGGAGTGATCAGAACACCCTAGCGGCTTCCTCCAAAAAGTGGGGATCCGCCGCTCGGTCTCTTTTGACGGAATGGTAATTGTGATATTCTAATCATGTTGGGCATGAACGGATGAAGCGGGGTTGGACGATGGAACAGACCATGTTGGATCTTCTCTGGCAATATGGATATCTCGGCATCTTTTTCTTTTTGATGCTAGGGATTGTGGGTTTACCGCTGCCAGATGAGATTATGATGACCTTCATCGGTTATCTGGCTTCCGTGGGTCAGCTGAACTTGGCCTTAACTTTTGTCAGCGCGTTAAGTGGCTCCATGTGCGGGATTACAATCAGCTATTGGCTGGGGAAACGATTGGGTTACCCCTTTTTGGAGCGCTATGGCAGCAGGATATTCATCACACGGAGGCGGTTGAAACGATCCCGGCTTCTTTTTCGCAAATATGGAAACTGGGTTCTGTTTTTCGGTTATTTCATCCCCGGAATTCGTCACGTGACTGCTTATATGGCCGGTATTTCTCGACTCTCGGTGAGGCGTTTCGCCGCATATGCGTACGGCGGGGCCTTAACCTGGTGTACCACCTTTATCGGATTGGGCTTTCTCGTGGGCGCACATTGGAAAAAAGCGGTTGTGTTGATCCATCATTACGGACTGATCTTGCTGTGGGTGGTTCTGGCAGCGTCTGTGATCCTGTTCGTCCGCCACTGGATCCTGCAATACTCCCACGATTCCGTGCGAAAATAGTCTAAATCCGCAGGGGTTCATCCAAACCGGACCGCTTTGTTTGGTCGTATCGATAAGAGCAACCATTACTCACTGTTTTGTTCTGGAGAGGAGAAATCAGCGAAGATGACCGAATGGTTGGCCTGGTTCCCCAAGGAATTGCAAGTGTTGATATTGGCAGGCATGCCTTTTGTCGAGCTCAGGGGGGCAATTCCTTTCGCAACGGTGATTGGCCTGCCATACCACCAAGCTCTCTTGTTTGGCATTATCGGCAACCTTATCCCGATCGTGCCGCTGCTCTATTTTTTTGAACCGCTGATGAAATGGCTGTATAAACAATCCCCCCGCTACCGCCGTTTCTTCGATCGTATACAGAAAAACGCGGTTGAAAAAGGAGGGTCTATCCGGAAATTCGGGGCTCCATTGGGATTGTTTCTGTTTGTCGCGGTCCCCATGCCCGGTACGGGTGCCTACACCGCTTGTTTTGCGGCGGCTTTTTTCCGTGTCCCCTTTTGGGTATCCGTTGCTTCCATCGCTGCCGGCACGGTGTTTTCGGGTCTGTTGTTCGCCACATTGAGCCATTATCTCGCTTCCTGGATCGGCTGGTTGTAAAGCGCAATCAGTTAGAGCGTTACTGCTGCCGGGGATGGACAAGCAATCGCTTAGGCGGGGGACCGTGAGCCCTCTCGTGATATGAAAATAGGGCTCGCAATTTACTGTGTAAATGGATGCGGAGGGAACACCATGCCAAAGGTAGAGATTATTATCGGAAAACAGGAACATCAATTGGAGGTGGGGGAAGGGGACAACCTGCTCTTTGAAGCGGTCTCCCGTTCCATTATGATTCCCTTCAACTGCACCTCGGGCCGGTGTGGAACCTGCCGGGTTCGTGTGTTGGAAGGCAGGGAACACTTGAGCGAGATGGGAGATCGGGAAGAACTGCGTTTGGGGGACGAGCAAGTGGAAAAGGGGTACCGGTTGGCCTGCCAAGCGTTTGTGTTTGGGGATGTGAAAGTGGAAGTTCCCCAACCCCGCCTCTACTGAACACCCATTGACGTTCTCTTCCACCGATTGCTACAATGAAACAAACCGCATATCGTTTTGACTCCACTAGGGGTGCACCTTGTGCTGAGAGGGAGCGTCCGTTCCCAACCCTTTGAACTTGACCTGGTTTATACCAGCGTAAGAAAGTGGGGAAACCGAATGATGATGGACAAACACGACCGGTATCCCCATGGATACCGGTTTTCTCGTGTGGAGCAACGTTCCTGGCCTCAACTGCACCTGGTGGCAGGACCGCCATATTCGTTAACACATGTAAGGAATGTGTGTCGGCAGGTCTATCCTTTTGTGGATCGTATCCATTTGCGATTGAAGGCAGGCACGTCTGAACAAGGGATGGAGTGGGCGTGTCGATTGTTGGAAACAGGAGCCGCTCGTCCCGAACAACTGGTGATCAACGGCATGCCTGAAGTGGCCCGCTATTTTGGAGCGGGGTTGCATCTGCCGGAAGCGGCGCCCTTACCCGCCGGCCGGCTCCGGGTGACAGAAGGGAGAGACCGTGTTGCAGTGGGAGTCTCCGTTCACTCCCCGGACACCGCGGAAGCAAAGGAGGTGCTTGGGGCGGACTATCTTTATTTTGGTCATGTGTACCCTTCCCCGTCCAAGCCCGGTTTACCGCCGCGGGGTATCGAAATGTTGAAGGAGACGGTTGCCCGGGTGTCCATTCCCGTGATCGCGATCGGAGGAATCGATGATTCCCGCTTGGAAGAAGTGGCGGAGTCGGGATGTGCGGGAGCAGCAGTCATATCCGCCTTGATGGAGGCTGCGGATCCGGGGAAGGCTGCCTGGGCGATGCGGCAGGCGATGGAGCGATATTGGACGTGACAAAGGAGCGAATCGGCGTATGTCACAAACATCAGATGTGGTGATTGTGGGCGGTGGTGTGATCGGATGTGCGATCGCCTATGCCCTGGCGGGGAAAGGTGCCCGTGTCACCGTGCTGGAACGGGATCGGATCGGGGCGCATGCATCATCGGCAGCCGCCGGTATGCTGGGGGCGCAGGTGGAAATGGCCTTTCCCGGACCCATGGTGGATCTTTGTCTGGAAAGCCGGGCCTTGTATCCAATCTGGCAACGGCAATTGAAACAGGAAACCGGACTGGATATCGAACTTCAGAATGAAGGAATGCTTCGGATCGCGGATACACCGGCGGAAGCGGAAGCGCTCCGGGAACGGGAGGGTTGGCAGCGCCGCTACGGGTTGGAGGCGGTCTGGCTTGAAAAAGAATCCTTACTCCAGTCGGAACCGTGTCTCTCTTCGGAATGGTCGGGTGCGCTACGAATTCCCGGCGATGGTCAGGTGTCCGCTCCCCGTCTCGTACAGGCACTGGCTCAGGGTGTCCGTTTTCGCGGCGGGACTGTAGTGGAAGGGGTGGAGGTGCGTCATGTCCGGACGACAGGGGGGCGGGTGACGGAAGTAGAAACCACCGGCGGCACGTTCTCCTTTGATACGGTGGTCTTAAGTGCGGGGGCCTGGCTTTCGCATCTCGCATCCCGTTTGGAGGCGTCTATTCCTGTTTCGCCCGTCAAAGGGGAATCTCTCGCCCTTCGTCCTGCCCGTCCCCTGTTTCGGCAAACGCTGTTCGGTCCCCAGGGGTTGTATCTAGTCCCTAAATCAGATGGGCGAGTGATTGTGGGGGCGACAGAGAAAGCCGGTGACGTCAGTCCCGGTGTGACAGCCGAGGGAGCGGCGTGGCTTTTGCAGGAATCCATCCGGATGGTTCCGGAGTTAAAAGAGGCAGAATGGACCGCCGCCTGGTCCAGCTATCGGCCCCGGACTCCCGATGGATTGCCAGTGCTGGGGCCGCTATCCCCTTGGGAAAATGCGTTTGTAGCCGGAGGTCACTTTCGCAACGGCATTTTGCTCGCCCCGATCACAGGCGTGGGCATGGCAGAATGGATCGCTGGAGAGAAAGTGCCGAATTGGGGAGCGTTTGCCCCCGACCGCTTTCAAAAGATGGCGATTTCTCAAGGAGAAGGGGTTGAAGGGAATGACCATTGAAGTGAATGGTCAAGAAATGACCGTGCCCGATCAAATCAAAACGGTCGAAGCGTTACTGGAGCATCTGGAACTGGAGATGCGGATCGTAGTGGTGGAACAGAATCGGCGTGTATTGGAACGGGATGATCACAAACATGCATCCCTGCAAGAGGGAGATCGACTGGAGATTGTGCAATTTGTGGGAGGAGGATGATTGAGGTGCTTCAGATCGGAGAGTATCAATTTGAATCGCGTTTGTTTTTGGGAACAGGCAAGTTCCGGAACTTGGATATACAAGCAGAAGCGGTGGCGGCTTCTGGGACAGAGGTACTCACGTTTGCCCTGCGCCGCGTCAACCTGGAGCAGCCCGACCAGCCAAGCTTTTTGGATCGGCTCGATTTGGACCGTTTTACGTTGTTGCCCAACACGGCGGGAGCAAAGACTGTGGAAGAGGCAGTCCGCCTAGCCCGCTTAGCCCGAGCATCCGGCCTCTGCCACATGGTGAAGGTGGAAGTGATCGGAGACGACCGGACCTTGCTTCCCGATCCCCTGGCAACATTGGAAGCCACCCGTCAACTGGTGGAAGAAGGGTTCACCGTCCTTCCCTATACCAATGACGACCCCATCCTGGCCCGGCAGTTGGAGGAGGCGGGAGCCCATGCGATCATGCCCGGTGCCTCTCCCATCGGATCGGGACAAGGGATTCTCAACCCCTTAAATATTCGGTTGATCATCGAACAGGCAGGGGTTCCCGTGCTGGTGGATGCGGGAATCGGCGCCCCTTCCGACGCGGCTCTGGCGATGGAATTGGGAGCGGATGGTGTCCTGCTTAATACCGCTGTCTCCCAAGCGAAAGACCCGGTCCGGATGGCCCGGGCGATGAAACTGGCAGTGGAGGCGGGACGTCTCTCCCATGCAGCCGGTCGCATCCCGAAAAAAGAAGTGGCTTCACCCAGCAGCCCGGTAGAAGGAATCCCTACTTCCTGAAACCCGAATACAAAGGAAATGGGAAACACCCTCCGAGTATGCAGGTGATCTGGCACAAGCAAGCGAACCCTACGGGTTCGCTTTTTTTAGGCGTGGACAATCGGACTCAAATGTTGTCGGCAATGGGATGCCCCCTCCACTTCGAAAATTTGTTCTCATCCATTGTACTAAAAGTGGTTCGGTGAGTCTTGAACAATCAGAGGGGGGAGGGCTGGGTTTGTCGGTGAAGGGTGCGGTGTGTATCAAAGTGACGGTTGTTTATGCGTGCATTGGCTTCGATGGGGCGAAAGCGGGAGATACTGACTAGGATCCCCGCAGCCAACATGCTGAACATCAACGACGATCCCCCATAGCTGATAAAAGGCAGCGGGACCCCCGTCACCGGCAGAATGGCTGTAACTACTCCCAAATTGAACAGAGTCTGGAGCGCAAACATGCTAACGATTCCCATCCCCAACAGGTTTCCGAACAAATCCGGTGCTTTCAGGGCGATTCGCACCCCACGAATCACAAACGCCACAAATAACAAAATCACGAACGTTCCTCCGAGGAAGCCCAGCTCCTCGGCAATGATGGCGAAGATGAAGTCGGTTTGAGACATGGGAAGATAGGCCAGTTTTTGAATGCTATTGCCCAATCCTTTCCCGGAGAGGCCGCCGGGTCCGATGGCGAATAAGGCCTGGATCGTCTGGAATCCGCCGCCGGTGGGGTCTTTCCAGGGATCAAACAACACCTGCCAACGGCTTAACCGGTAGGGTTCCACAACCATCACCCAAATGATAAAGGGAATTCCCGCGGAAGCCAGCAGCAACAAGTGTTTCAGGCGTGCTCCTGCACAAAAGATGACGATGATACAGGCTCCCAACAATATTACGGTGCTGGAAAAATGGGGTTCGATCACGATAAGAAAACAGAGCAGCCCGATCACGATCAGAGGGGGTAACAATCCCCGTTTGAACTGATGTAGGACATTCTGTTTCTTTACCATGATGGAGGCGGTGTAGATAATGGCTCCCACTTTAGCCAGCTCCGAAGGCTGGAATCCGATGGGCCCCATTTGAATCCATCGTGTGGCTCCGTTTAAGGTTTTACCCACTCCCGGGATAAAAACCAACAACAAAACCAAGAAGCTGGTGAACAGAATCCACCCCACATACCGCTGGTAGAGGGTATAGGGCACATTGGATACGATAAAAAAGAGGACCAGGGCGGCACATGCCCACAACAGCTGCCGCTTAAAAAAGTAATAGCTGTCTCCGTACTTGGTCAGTCCCTCATAATAGCTGGCGCTGAAAATCATCACCAGACCAAATCCCGTCAATATGAAAATGATCAACATCATCCAGAAATCGGGTTTGTTTCTTACCATGGAACCGTCTCCCAACCCTTTTGTAAATAGTGTTTCGCAATCTTTCATTTTACCAGATCGGGTTCTTCTCTTTTTGGTGAAGTCGACATGGGTTATACTGAAAAGTGAATGTCGACAGAAACGGGTGTTATACAAAGAATGAAAATAGGCCGCATGATCCATCGTCTGGACTATCCATTGCTGTTTTTCATTCTGGTGTTGGCGGTCATCAGCATTGTTGCCATTTCAGGGGCCACCTACTCCACCAATCCTTCTTTCGTTCAACAACAGCTGTATTGGTATATTCTAGGTATTCTACTCATGGGAGCGACTCTCCTGTTTGATTATCGGGTTTTGGCCCAGGGGCGTTTTGTCTACCTTCTGTATGGATTGGGCCTTTTGCTTCTCCTGTTGGTGTGGATCCCCGGCGTAGGAGTCAGCGTTAAAGGAGCACAGCGATGGGTTAATTTCTTTGGTTTTCAGTTTTTGCCTTCGGAATTTATGAAACTGTTTCTCATCATCACCCTTGCCAAAGTGGCAAACGAAATTCAACAGGTGCCGATTCGATCGTGGCGGGAATTAGCCAAGTTGACGGCGCTATTCACGGTTCCATTCTTCATCATCCTCAAACAGCCGGATTTGGGCACATCACTGGTGCTGGTGGGGATCCTGGTGAGTATTATGTTGGCAGGCGGGGTCGACTGGCGCATTTTCGCCGTCGGATTGATAGCGGCATTCATCCTGATCGGCGGTGTGTTTATCCTGTTTTTCACAGAGCATCCCCTGTTGCACAGTCTATTGGAGGAACACCAGATCCAGCGGATTGAGACGTTCGTCAATCCGGCTTCGGATCCCACCGGTTCCGGCTATCAACTGACCCAGTCGATGATCGCTGTCGGTTCCGGACAGTTGGATGGAAAAGGATTTCAACAGGGAACACAAGCGCAGGGGCGCTGGTTGCCGGAACCTCACAACGATTTTATCTTTGCGGTGTTCGCAGAGGAGTTCGGTTTTATCGGCGGCAGTATCCTTTTATGTACCTTTTTGTTTTTAACCTACCGAATGATTCAAGTGGGGATACGGTGTGAAGACCGCTTTGGTGCTTGTTTGGTGGCCGGGGTGACAGGGATGATCGTGTTCCAGGTATTTCAAAACATCGGTATGACCGTGGGATTGTTACCCGTTACTGGTTTACCCTTGCCTTTTATCAGTTATGGAGGCAGCGCCCTCATCTCCAATTTGATCGCTGTCGGACTGGTGCTCAATGTGGGCATGAGACAGGGAGGAATCAACCTGTTTGCCGACTAAAAATCCGTCGAACCTGTGATAATACTCAAATTGGAATAGGCTGGAGGGGAAAGGCATGAAAGTGACCAGTGTATTACTGAATATCAAGGAAGAGGATTTTGAACTGTATGAGGAGCGGCTCACCCAGATGGGATGGAATAAAATCGGGGGCCAGCCTGTTTTCCGCAAAATCCATGGTGGAACAGAGGTGGAAGTGAAGGAATACATTCCCGCTTTCAGCGCCGAAGTATACCTGACGGTTTCGGCACGAAACGAGGAGGGAATCACCTTTGAATCGATCCATGCCATTTTAGACGAGCTGAGAGAAGCGGACAAGACACCGGATGAATGATTCCCAGCCATAAAACCCCCCCCTGCCGCTCATACTGAGTGGCAGGGGGTGAAGTGGATGCCTGAAGTGAAATGTAGCGTGGCGAACTGTGTGTTTTGGGGAAGCGGCAATAACTGTACCGCTGATGCAATTATGGTTGACGTGGATGATAACTGGAATAAAAATTACGAAGAGGAGATCGGCGGGGAGTTTGTCGACACGGACCATCAATACTCCGCCCGGATCTCAGCAGACACGTGTTGCCATACGTTTCGCCCCAAACGATCCTGAGTAACCTCTGAAAGCAACAAACACCTGCCAATACGGCAGGTGTTTGTTGCTTCGGGATCTTATGGAAGGATGGTTACACCTGGTTTTTCTTATTGTGAAAAATCGCCTTCAGCATGGGCGGGGTGACCAGTGTCGTTGCCAAAACGATAATGACGGTGACGGTAAACAGTTCGTTGTCGATCAGTCCACGGCCAAGGCCGATCGAGGCGACGATGAGACCGACTTCGCCCCGTGCCACCATACCCGATCCGATTCCTGCGGAGCTGCGCCAGTTGAAGCCCGCCAGTTTGGCCCCCAACCCACCTCCGATCAACTTGCTCAAGATGGCCACCACGGTGAGTGCCAGGATCAGCCACAGGATGTCCAGCGTTAATCCGCTGATATCGGCGGCTACTCCGATACTGACGAAGAAAATGGGGACGAAGAAGGAGAAGGAGATGACCTCTACTTTTTCAAACAATTCGTGCCGATATTTGGTTAGGCTCAGCATCAGACCGGCGAAGTAGGAGCCGACAATTCCCGCCAGACCGAACATTTCCGCGAAATAGGCAAAGGAAAGGGCCGAGATGATCCCAAAGGTCAACAGCACTTCGGTCGTCAACAGATTGGATGCCCATTGAAAGATGCGGGGCAAGACCTTGCGGCCCAACCAAAACACCAGGATGAAGAAGAGAACAATTTTAGCCAACAGAAGCACGATATCCAACACACTGCCGCCGCCACCGCTTCCTGCGGCAAATCCGACGACGACGGAAAGGATGATGATCCCGAGAACATCGTCCAATACAGCCGCACCCAAGATGGTGACCCCTTCTTTTGTTTGCAACTTCCCCAATTCCCGTAGGGTCTGCACCGAAATGCTGACGCTGGTGGCGACCAATAACGTACCGATAAAAATCGCCGTGGAAAACTCGTAACCAAAGAGCCAGCCGACGGTAAAACCGGTCACCAGCGGAAAGATGACTCCGCCGATGGCCACAAGGGAGGAGCCGTAGGCGGTTTTTTTAAACTCGTCCACATCGGTTTCCAACCCCGCCAAAAACATCAGCAGAATAACCCCCACCTCGGCAAGCTCCTTGATCAACCCCGGATTTTCGGGGTCTATCACAATCCAGCCCAGCAAGGCCGGTCCCAGGATGATCCCGACCAACAGCTCTCCAAAAACGGAAGGCTGTCCCATTTTTTTACTTAAATGTCCCGCTACTTTAACCGCCAGCAGGATAAGTACGAGATCCCACAAGAAGTGCAGTTCATGTAGCTTTTCCCAGTCGATGAGCTTATTGATGAAGTCCATCTCAACCCTCCTTTATGATAAAATCCTTTTTTATTTTATCAGAGAAGCGAGGGATTGGGGACTTTGCGTTCAAAGTATGGTCCGTCCCGGAGGTGATTGGTATAATTAAGGGTAGTGATCCAAAAAGGGGGATGGATGATGGGGAAACCCAATATAGGCCTGTGGATCATTTTGTTGATGTCGGTGGTGCTGATCGGCGGTCTCACCCTCAGCTTTCTGTCTTCCTAAAGGTCTTGTCACCAATCGTTTCAATCCAATGGGAAACAATGGGCAAGCCCGCTGTGGTATAATGGTAATGAAACGATTTTCTGGATAACGGGGTGTCCGGTTTGCAATCGATACGTCCCGCCATTGGGTATACACTTTTGCTCGTCATGCTCTGCTTTTGGTTTCCCATGGAGGGGGAAGCGGCATGTTTTCTCAGTCATGGAAAAAAACGGACTGCAATGGCCGCATCCCTGCGATTTTTCCTGTATTTACGCAATTGGAAATCCCGGCTGGCCCGAGCGGGACAGCATTGGTTCCGGCACTTTGCCGCCCGCTGTGATGATATCCAGTATCGCCTGAGAGGGATTTGGACTATACCACGCCAATATCAAAGTGATACATTTTGATCGAGATCCAAAGTGCACACTAACCAACAAACACGACAAAAGGGGAAATGAAAGATGTCCATCAATACGATTATGCTCTTTGTCGTTCTCGCTGCTTTTGGTCTCACCATCTGGGCGCAGTTCGCTGTCAAGGGCAGCTTTAAAAAGTGGGCGAAAGTGAACGCTTCTTCCGGGATGACCGGCCGTGAAGTAGCCCGGCGCATCCTGGACGATCACGGCTTGCACGATGTAGCCGTGGAACCGGTGCAAGGCAGCTTGACCGATCATTACGACCCGACGACCCGAACGGTCCGCCTGTCGGAACCGGTCTATCATGAAAATTCCATCGCCGCCGTTTCCGTGGCGGCCCACGAATGCGGCCACGCCATCCAGCACAAGGAAGCATACGGTGCTTTGGTGTTGCGGCACAAAATGTTCCCGGTGACCAACTTTGCCTCCGGAATCGCGCCGTTTTTGCTGATTGGGGGATTGCTTCTTGGTCAACTACAGTTGTTCGGTTTGGGGATTCTGCTGTTCTCAGCCGCCGTCGCTTTTCAATTAGTCACCCTGCCGGTGGAGTTTAACGCCAGCAGCCGCGCCAAAAACATCATGGTACAGATGGGGATCATCCGCAACTTGGAAGAACGCGGAGTGAACAAGGTACTAAATGCCGCCGCCATGACCTACGTGGCTTCCACCTTGTACGCCTTGCTGGAGTTGTTGCGGTTTATCATCCTGTTCTTCTCCGCCAACAATGACTGATGCATCGCTTTTGAGACCGCCTGTGGGCGGTCTCTTTCTTGTTACAATGCCAGACCGGAACCAAGTGAACTAGGCGGGACTGGTACGGGTGAGTGCATCCCTGACATTTGTCCAGGGTGGTACATAATTTCAAGGAGCCGTCGGATACTAAGCATGCACGTTTTTACTAAAAGGAGTGAACGAGATGCGTGCTTTGACCAAGTGGATTGTGGTCCTGACGGCATTTGCCCTTTTTTTTACCTCCGTCGGTTGCGCTATGCAGCGGCGTCCGGAGGAAGCGCGTCAGGATGTGCGACAGCCAACCCGGCCCTTGCGCGAGGCCACTGACCGGGTGGATCGGGTCCGCGACGCTCGCCCTGCTGAAACGATGCGGGTGGCGGATAACATTGCCGAAGATGTGGCGAAACTGGACCGAATTGATTCCGCTACGGTGATGTTGATGGGACGGACCGCATATGTGGCAGTCGTATTTGATAAAGACTACACCGGCGGGATGACCAACAAGGTGAAAGACCAGGTTTCCAAGCGGGTTCGTCAGACGGATCCCAATGTGGATCGGGTCTTCGTTTCCGCCAACCCGGACTTTGTGGACAGAATGGGTGATTACACCCGGGACATCCAGCAAGGCCGCCCCATCGCCGGTCTGGCGGACAATTTCATGGAGATGGTTGAGCGCACGTTCCCGGCCGCCCGCTGACGGGTGGAGTTTCCGGTTCATTGGTTAGACCATCGAGTGGAAATCAAGTCGGCCCCCGGTTGGGGTCTCAGATTGGTGACAAACACAATGGGATGGTTGGAAAAAAGGGAGGGGTGGTTATCCGGCGAGCGACTTGCCACGCATTGGAGCGGAGACGGATAACCACCCCGACCGTCCTGTGATGGGTTTGTCAGCAGTCGGCCCCCGGTTGGGGGCTTTTTTATGTAGCGGCCTTCTCGCCAATGTTCGACATTGTGATAAAATAATAGGAAACGTGTGAGGGGTTGCACCCCGGTCCCATCCGATCCACCCGGTGAAAGAACCAGGTGGCACAGAGAAACAATCATACGGGAGGAGTTACCTATGCAACGTCTGACACCGCGGGACATCTTTGATAAAGACTTTAAAACGACCCTTCGGGGATATGATGTGGACGAAGTGAACGAGTTTTTGGACCTGATCATTAAAAACTACGAAGACGTGTTGGAGGAAAACGAGCAGTTAAAAGAAGAATTAAAAAGGACGAACTCCCGCGGCAAGCGGGGCCAGGCGGTCGGCCCGCAGGACCAAGTGATTCAGGACATCCTGATGCGGCTGGATCGGCTGGAACAGATGATGCGTCGCTAGTCCAAGGAGACTATCCGAAAAAGGGGTGCATTCATGTCTGGCTTGGAGAGAATGATCAGCGGGGTGACGGGCACGGGGGACCATGCCCGGGAATCCGATCTGAAGACGCGATATTATCGGGGTCCCTTACGGGAGGTGGTGGAACGGATCCGCAAACTGCCGTCGGAGGATAACCGGTTTCGTCTGGTCCATGTTGACGAGGACAGGGGGGAAGTCATGCTGGAACACCGTGGCGTCTTGGGTATCACTCATGATGTGGTGGTCACTCCTGTTGCCATGACGCCGCTCTCGATTGCAGTGGATGTTCATGCGGCCATCCGGGGACGGATGTGGGATTTTGGTGGATGGAACCGCAAACTGATCCGGGCTATATACACCTATCTGGATCGACACCTATCCCCGTCATCCGGGTCGGCAAAGTGAAAGGAGAATCGCTTCGCACCCTGTGGGCGGAATGGGCGGCGGTGCATGGGGAATCCGGCGTTCGCATCGGCTGTTGTCTGATGGATCCGTCGGGAAGGGTGTGGTGGGAACAGGATTCGGAAAAACATTTCATACCCGCTTCCAATCAGAAGCTGTGGACGGCCGGTACGGCGTTGGATCGGCTGGGACCTGAATTTCGCTGGCAGACCCGATTCTCGTGGGAGGAGGGGATTTGTTGGATTCGCGGCGGCGGGGACCCCGGCTTTGATGAGGCCCAAAGCGCAGTGGTGGCGGTGGAGATGAAGCGGGCGGGTTTGAAACGGCTGAGTGAATTCCGCCTGGATTGTTCCGTCAACCCAGATCCGGTATGGGCACCGGGTTGGATGTGGGATGATCTCGGCGAAGGTTTTGCCGCCCCCGTGAGCGCGTTTGTGTCTGAAGGGAACCGAATCCGTTTTTCCGCTCATCCCGGTCCGAAGGGGCCTGTTTGGACGTGGAAACCCGAGGGTGCTCAGATTGGGTTGGATGCCGATGTGTGTTGGGATTCCACCCGTCCAACGGATGTGAAGGTCCGAAGGAAGCGAGATACCAATCACTTTTTCCTTCAAGGAACGCTTTCAAAGGATGAGCCGCATGTAGAAGGGGCGGTGGCTTCGGGCCCGCATTTTTTCGTCGAAGGGTTGACCCGTATGTGCCGCAAGGCGGGAATCCAGGTGGATAGGGATCCCCGGATCCGCTTTGAGCCCTACCGTCAGGTAACGAATGAATGGATCCAGTCTTCGTACCCGCTGACCGCGTTCCTCTCTCGGGTCAACGGGGACAGTGATAATCTGACCGCGGAAATCTTGCTGCGAACAGTGGGACGGGATCATAACGGTGTCTTCTCCCACGCGCGGGGGCTGGAAACACTCTCTAATCATTGGCGTGAGCTGGGTGTGGAACCCCCGGCCCGCCAAACTGATGGCTCCGGTCTGTCGCCCTATAACGCCGTCACCCCTCGAGCATTGGCATCCTGGATGCGTCGCCGGTTAGACTTACCCCATCGGAAAGAATGGATGGACAGCTTGGCCCGTTGGGGAATAAGCGGCACGCTGGAGAGGCGCCCGCCACTTTCCGCACCGATGGCGGTAGCGGCCAAGACCGGTTCCCTGACAGGCGTTCGCTCGTTAACCGGGTATCTTTTGCGGGATGGGGGCGCAGTGGTGGCGATTTTTTCCCTGTTGATCAATGGACTTTTGGAGGATGAACACGGGGAGAGGCTCCAGGATCAGTTTGTAGAATGGCTTTGCCGAGAACATGCTGGCGTATGAGGAAGGCAATTTTTACGTCGAAACGGTAGAGCGGCGTGTCGGACAGATCTATGCCTAACCGTCACGGTTTTTCATAACGTGCTCCTCCACAGCATTCCCCATGATACGGTTCTTCCGTCAATCGATTGATGCGCACCGGAAAGCCGCTCCGGGGAGAATGGATGAAACGGGTGTGGTCCACCATCATTCCGACATGGTGGATCACGCCCGTTCCCTGTTCATGGGCAAAAAAGACGAGATCACCAGCGGCCAGTTTTTTTGCAGGAATGGGACGGCCCGAATGAAATTGATCATGGGCGTCTCGGGGAATGCGAATGCCTCCTGCTTGAAAGAGGCGATACATAAAACCGGAGCAGTCGAAACCAAAGGAGGACATTCCTGCCCATAAATACGGCAATCCCAAAAAGCGCTGGGCGTCGTCGATCCGTGTTGCGGGGTCCGTAACGGGCAACTGCGAAGCAGTGATGACATCCGCTGCCGGCAGCAGTCCTGTTTTGCCGTCGGGCGTGAGAACCCAGACATCGCCGTCTTGTTCACCCACTCGGGGAAGTCGGGTCATATAGCTTAAGAAAAGGATCGATCCATCCGCGCGGCAAAGCCGGCTGGTGGTGGCGGTGACATGGACAAGGGGACCTTTTGTCCAAGCCCGACTGTAATCGGGATGGTCGATCAAATGTGTGGATGGAACCCAGCCGGGGTATCCTCTTTCATCCAGATGGGTCGGTTGGTCCGGTACCACCACCTGGAACCAGCCGTCTTCTTCCTGCAATACCCGGACCGGCTCACCGAGGAGAAGCTGCGTATCCAGCCGACCGCCCAACCCTTTCCGGTCTTCTGTTTTCATCTTATGCAACCAGGCGGCCAAGTCGGGCGGATCCATGCACACCGGCCGGTCGATTTCCCGGGGGGCTTGGGGACTCCGCCATACGTGGACGACGGGGTACTTTGCCATTTGAATCGTCATGGAAACCCTCCTTATTATTGAAATATTCCCTATCCTCTTTTAATTCTAACGCAAAGGAAGGAGTTTGTTTGTCTGATCTCGAAAATTCGAACATATGCTAATCATGCAACAAGATCTGGGGACAAAGTGACTTTTTGGTGAGACTTGTGCGGGATAGGCATACAAGGAAAACCAATGGATGAGGGGGCGACTGGAATGAAAAAGGGCGGATGGGGATCGCTGGTATTCATTTTGTTGATCAGTCTGCTTTTGAATGCCTGTGGTGGGGGTAATTCCGACACGGATGCCAATGGCGGCCAGATCTTAAAGCTGAACCTGGGCACCGGGGAGCCGACATCGCTGGATCCGGCACAAGCGTTTGACTCCAATTCGATGCAAGTGGTGCACAACCTGTTTGAGGGGCTGACACGTTTGGATGAAAATGACCAGACTCAGCCGGCGGCTGCAGAAAAAGTGGAAAAGTCGGAGGATGGTCTCACTTACACCTTTACGCTGCGGGACGGGTTGAAATGGTCCAACGGTGATCCTGTGACGGCCGGGGATTTTGAGTATGCCTGGAAACGCGTTCTGGATCCCGACACGGCTTCAGGAGCGGCTTTCCTGATGTATTTCATTAAAAACGGGGAAGCGTATAACGCTGGAAAAGCCGAGGTGGATGAGGTAGGGGTAAAGGCAGAAGACGAGCGGACATTGGTGGTGGAACTGGAACAACCCACTCCTTTCTTTGAAGAGCTGACCGCCTACACAACCTTTTCACCGGTTCATCAAGCCAGTGTGGAAGGGGAGGCACAACCCTTTGCCGAAGCCGACGGGTATATCAGCAACGGTCCCTTCGCGATGAAGGATTGGAAACATAAAAACAAGATCGTGGCGGTTAAAAACGAGCATTATCACGATTCAGATGCGGTCAAGCTGGGCGGGATCGAATGGTCGATGATCGAGGATAAAACCACCATTTACCAACAATTTAAGAAAGGAGAGCTGCATTTGGGAGATGCTCCCCCCGATCTGATGGGTTCCCTTATTGAGAAAGGGGAGGCGCGGGTAGAGGATGCTTCCGGGTTGGAGTTTTACCGTTTCAACACGACAAAGGAGCCGTTTACCAACAAAAAAGTGCGTCAAGCCTTCGCGATGGCGGTGGACCGCCAAGCGATCGTGGATCAGGTAACGGAAAAGCAACAGCGGATTGCGTTGGGTTTTGTCTCCCCCGGCACGGTAACCGAATCCGGCGATTTTCGTGCAAGCGGAAAGGAAGTGTTGCAGGACGCCCAGTTTGAACAAGCCAAAACATTGCTGGAAGAAGGAATGAAAGAAGAAGGATGGGATGAACTTCCCAAAGTGGAGATCCTCTATAACAAGGATGACCAGCACAAAAAAGTGGCCGAAGCGATCCAGGAGATGTACCGGGAACACCTGGGAGTAGAAGTGGGATTGCAGGCGCGGGAAGTGGGTGTCTTTTTCGACGAGCAGAAGGGACTGGATTATTCCCTGTCCCGTTCCAGCTTTTTGCCCGACTATAACGATCCCTACAACTACTTGGAAAGCTTCACCACCGGCCATCCGATGAACCGAACCGGCTGGAGTAACAAAACATACGACCAACTGCTCCGGAACGCCAACGGGGAAAATGACGAGGCCAAGCGGATGGAGCTTTTACATGAAGCCGAAGAACGGTTAATGGAAGAAGTGCCCATGTTCCCACTCTTTTACTATAATAATGTCATTCTGGAACAGGAAAACGTGAAAGGAGTCCTGCGCCACATCGTGGGTCCCAACGATTATAAATATGTGGAGATTGAAGAGTAATCGATAAAACCAAAGCAGCCCCCCAAGCTTGAAAGGATCTTGGGGGGCTGCTTTTCTTTATTTTAAAAACGGGGGTTGGTTAGCCCTTGTTTTTTGCACTGAAAAAGGTGGTAAGACCCAGACCCGATCCAAACGTGATGATACTGGCCACCATTGTGCCAAAATCCGGCGCAAATCCTGGAAAAACAACGAAGGTGGAACCAATGATCAGACCGATGATAAGGGCATACATCATGTGAGGATATCGGGCAAGTAAATACCGAATGGATTTACTGCTCACGATAAAACCGACGGCTACCCCGGATCCGATGATGGCAATCAGTGGAAGGTTCAGGGTTGACAGAGCGTGAATGGCCGTTGAATAGACGCCGAGAAGAAGCAACACTAACGAACCGCTGATTCCCGGCAGTAACATGGCCATACTGGCAAGCCAACCGGAAAAAAATAAGCCCAAAACAGAGAAGAACGATAAGGTTGTCATCGGTTCCGCCGATCGGTCGGGGTTGACGAAGACCATGGAAGCGATCAGAACGGCAGCAATGAGGAGAATAATCCAATGACGGAAAGCAAAATTATGTTTTGCATCCACCCGTTTTACCAGATAAGGAATCACTCCGAGAATCAAGCCCATGAAAAAAAATTGAGTCGGCACAAAATGGTGTTCGAGCAAATAATGAATAAGACGGCTCAATAGTACCAATGCCGTACCCATTCCCATAGCCAAAGGAAGCAAAAACCCGATATGTTGTTTCCAATCTTTGCTGAAGAAACCGCTGACTGCTCCGAGTAATCGATCATAAAAACCGAGGATGACGGCGATTGTCCCTCCACTTACACCCGGAATCAAGTCACTGATCCCCATAATCAGCCCGCGAAATAGGTTTTTCCACTCCATGCGATCCTCTCCCTGGTGTCCATAATACGGGTTCGATTCATGATTTTTTATTCATCTATACAGGCATGGCGGCTTTTCTCCGAGCGGCTTCGGCTGATCATTTTTTCCGAAGTGTCCGGTTAATCATAACGGTCAACATGTTTCGATTCACAAGAGAATCAGGCTTTTTCCGTTACGTTTAACGATTTCATCTTAGCACCGGTTTTTCGGACAAACAAGGCGTAAAGGGGCAAATAACCCATCCGGACTAGGACGAATCTGATCCACTGATCACCCACGAGCCCGGGAAACGAAAAGTGCCCCGGCAGAGACCGTTGTTCTTGAGTGCAAAGGACCCTCCTCATGGGCTGTAGTTGGTGTAAACTGACATGATCGTGGGAAGAGTGGATGCGCATACTAATGGCAACCCGTCAGAGGGGAGGCATGATTCATGGCGCATCATAAAAAGAAAAAGAAGAACAACCGCAACCATCAACCGCGTCGCGGTAACGAAGCCGGCATCGACCGTGCGGCGGATGAAGTGGAATTTGCCGACGAACCCGGTGCAGTCGACCTCGTGAGGGTTCCCGGCCTGATGGATGCGGCCGATGACGTGGAGTTTGGCGAAGAAGCCATGGCGGAGCACCGGGATGACCGAATCCTGGATGCCCGTGAGGCGTTTCCCGCTGATGAGCACAGGGGATACGGAGATGTGGAGGCTGCAACCGAGGTGGCTCCCGTTGCCGGACCCATTGAACGCGAGCGGGAACGGGATGATCGATCCCCCGAAACCAGGGATGCGGGCCGGGGCATGGGTATTTTCAGTCTGGTTCTGTCCGTGCTCTCCTTTTTTATGGTTCCCTTCCTGTTAGGGCCTGCTGCGATCGTCCTGGGTATTATCAGTGCCCGCCGTGGAAACCGATTAGGTGTGTGGGCGGTTGGCCTCGGGGCCGTCTCCATTATCCTGACCGCTTTCATCGCTCCCATCGCGGGTTTTTAGGCAAAGGTTGATCCGTTTGTCGGATGAAACCGCCCCTATGGGGCGGTTTTTTTATGGAACAAACGCTTGCTTTTTTCTTTTTTCCGTGATAAGATGATTTTCGTCATCATTTGAACAACTTGATGTGCGGATGTAGTTCAATGGTAGAACACCAGCTTCCCAAGCTGGTAACGCGGGTTCGATTCCCGTCATCCGCTCCACAACAACCGCCGCGGTGAATGCGGCGGTTTTTTTGTATGCTGCAAAAAAACTTTGATCCGACCTGCCGGCAAAAAAGGTTTTGGCCGTAACGGCAACGTATATGAAAAGAGAAGCAGGAGAAAAGGATGGACACAACATCTAAGTCCGAACCGTTAGAAAGGAGCCGATTGAATGGACCGAAGCCAATATGTACGTGAGCGATATATTCATGAGGATGATGTGTTGCGTTCCATCCATACAGGACTGGAGGAACGGGGAATCCCTCAAATTTCCGTCCCGTCGGAAGTGGGACGCACCTTAAACTGGTTGGTCGGCTTCTCCGGCGCCAAGCGGATCCTTGAAGTGGGCGGTCTTGGGGGATACAGCGCCATTTGGATGGGGCGAGCCTTGCCGAAAGAAGGACGGCTTTTATCGTTGGAGCTGGAACCGAAGCATGCATCCTTTGCGGAGGAGAACGTGGCTAAAGCGGGTTTGTCCGATCAAGTGCAATACCGGATCGGGGACGCCAGGGAGAGTATGGTTGCACTCCGTGAGGCGGGGGAACGGTTTGATTTCTTTTTTATCGATGCCGACAAGAAAGGGTATCCCTTTTATCTGGAGCAGGCGATCCAACTGGCGGAGCCGGGTGCCCTGATCATTCTGGACAACCTGTTTTTCTCCGATCGCATCTTTGATGAAAGCGAAAACGATCCGGATGTGGAGGGATTGCGGCGGACCCATGACTTGTTGTTGCAGGATCCCCGCTTGGATGCGATGGTTTGGACCATTGGTGACGGCTTGGGGGTTGCACGGGTGAAGTGATCGGGAGGTGAGTGCTGCCGATCCAGGCTTTTTCATAACCAACAGCCCACAAGCTCGGGGGCTGTTCATATTATCTATAGATAATATCGTTAATTTGACAGCCATTGTATGTTCCATTTGAAAAAAGATTCATTTCCATAGAATAAAAACTTAAAATGACCCATTGACTGGTATGAGAGTCGATGAATGATACCAAAAAGCCGCTTTCCTGGCGGCTTTTGCTGTGGGATTGACTGGTCCGCCTGTTCCCTTTAGGGCATCATTCGTTTGAGGCGGGGATGGTTTCGCCATTTCTCCACTTGTTCGGCAAGCTTGGGATAGCGGGTCTCCACCTTCTGTAACAAGCGACGGGCCCAAGGGCTTGATTTGGACAGGATCAGAAGACCGATGACAAAAAAAGTGAATCCATGAAGCACCGGTAACACCATACCCAGGATGCCGAGGATAAGCAAAAACCATCCAATAAAACGGTAGATCCAACGTTTGGTTGTCATTCGAAGTGTTCGCTCCTTCATCCGCGACCGTCTTTGGTTTCTCAGTTTGCCACTGAAGGTCCCATCCCATGTACAGATGCTTCCTTCATATTGAAACGAGAAAAAGCGTATATATGTGTCGGAGGGATGCGGCATGATAGTGGCGGTGGATTGTGGAAGAAGTTATGTCAAAGTGATTACGGAGGGAAAATCATTTTTGTTTCCGAGCAAGGTGAGTGGGTGGCGTCAACGAAACTACCGGCATGAACTATCCGGTGATATTGAACTGGAGTACTTGGGCAGGCGGTGGTTTGTTGGAAAGCTGGCAGAACGGGAAGGTGAATTTACGCGTCAAGCCATGCAGGACTCCAAGGCGGTGGAGGAGACCTTGATCTTGACAATGACGGCCCTGCACTTGGCGGAGGCGAAGGGAAATGTCATTCTGGTTACCGGTCTTCCCATCGGCAATTTCACGGATGTGGAACAAAAGGCGATTAAGCGGTTGCTGGAAGGCCCCCATACCGTTCGGCTCAATGGAAAGGAACGCAGTTTTTATGTGGAGTCGGTGTATGCCACCATTGAAGGGGGAGGGGCTTTCTTCTCCGCCCCCCGGATGGGTCTGGTCCGCATTGTCGACGTGGGTGCCAAGACGACCAATTATGCGACATTCCGGGACAAAGTGTTTATCGATCGGGAGTCGGGAACACTTCCCATCGGATGGGAGACGGTGAAGGTGACCAATCTGAAAGAAATGGCGGACTTGATTGCCAGCACAGTCTCCAAGACTTGGGGGAACCATGATATCGTCATGTTGGTCGGCGGGATGGCCCGCAAGCTGGAACCGTTTATTCAGGACCACTTCCGGCACGCCTTTTCCCTGGAAGAACCTCAGATGGCCAACGTACGCGGCTATTATGAAGTAGGAAAGGCTATGATTCGATGAGCATCAAAAAATTGAAGACGGTCACCTTTGATATGGGCGATTCGCGGGAGCGGGAACTGTACAGAATGTTGGAGCGACGATCGGATTCGTTCAGTGATTTGGTCAAGGCGCTCTTGTTTCATCGAATCTATGGAGACGCACCATCGGCTGCCGACGATGTCGCGGATCACGGGGAAGCGATTCGCAACAGCGGCCTTCCCTTCGGATAAAAAGACAGGCGCATACACGCCTGTCTTTTTTCGTGCAAGGGTCCTGTTCACATCCAGGAAGCGTGTTTAACTCACCGGCTCGGTTACCTTGACACTCATAATACGGAAACCCCGTTCCTCCAAATTTTTGCATATTTCCTCCACATGTTCCGTTGGTCCCGTTTTTAACAAAATGCGGCGGGCGGCGGCATCGCCGGCGTCAAAGGTGACGACGCTGATAATGTTTACGTCATAGGGCTTGACACTTTCCAGGATGTGTTCCAGTTCGTGGGGAGCATCCAGGACAAGGGCGAGCAGAAAGCGGACACCCGGCAGTTCATACCCGTAGGTGGAGGCGAGCGCGGCTTCAATATCGCTGATTTTCACGATCCCCAGAAAGGTGAAACCATCCTCGTCCACCACGGGTACAAACGGATATCGAACCATGATGGGAAGCGTTTCTTCAAAGTCATTGTTAATGGATAACGGATCGATCACATAAAAGTGGTCCGCTACGGTGCCTTCCCGAAGAGAACGATCCCATTCCCCACTCTCCGCCAACGTTTTCATCACGTGTCCGTAGCCGGTTATACCGAGGAACAACCCCTTATCATCGATAACCGGGATCGATTCCAGCCCGTGTTGTTCCAATGTGCGGAACAGGTCGGGGATCGGGGTCTGTGGTGTGACGGTGACGATTTCTTCCTTGGGGGTTAAGCAATTCTGGATGAACATCCGCATCCCTCCTGACTTATTTCTTTCCTTACATTCGTCGCCACGGGTAAAATCCCTGCACCGGGACTATTTTTCCCTTTCCTTCCCGGAAGGTCGTTGTCGAAGAGAGGAATATTTGTAAAAAAGACGGAGGGATCGCGGTTTTCACAATATTTGTTGACGTGGAGAGGTGCCTTCGATAGCATTGAATGTGTATTCATTCATTTTTCGGCGAAGGGGGATCGCCCTGTGATGGACTACAGTCGGTACCGGGACGGGACAGAGCTGAACTGGTTTGAAAGCGATTTCAGCATGCAGCGTTACCTTCAGCGGTATCTGTCCCCCGCCTTGCGAGAATGGGGGGAAGGCCGTCTGCGGGAGATGGGGTCTTATGCCGCCGGTCCGATGGAAAAGCGGGCCCGTCACACTGATCGGGAGGGTGCCCCGCGCCTGATCCGGTACGACCGATACGGTCAGCCGATCAACGAGGTATGGGTGAATGAAGGCTATCAGCGGACGGTGGAGGCTGGATACGGCTCCGGGGTGGTGGGGTGGCGCTATCGGGAGGATGTGCCGGAGCCGGTTCCCTTTTTCTACACGCAGATGTTGCATATGCTCATGTCCAAAGCGGAGGTGGGATTCACCTGTCCGATCACCCTGACGATGTCCGTGGCGTTTGTTCTGGAGAAATTTAGTTCCCAGGAACAACGCGAACGTTATCTTCCCCGGCTGGCCAGTATGGATCCGGTCACGTTGGAAGAGGGGGCCACCTTTCTGACCGAGATCCAGGGGGGATCCGATGTGGGGGTAACCCGGACGAGGGCGGTGGCCGATGGAAAGCACCATCTCCTGACGGGGGAAAAGTGGTTTGCCAGCAACTGTGCAGCCGGCCTGGCGATCACGTTGGCACGGGAGGGGGAGACAAAGGGAACCAAGGGACTGAGCCTGTTTTTACTTCCCCGCATATTGGAGAACGGCGAAAAAAACCGGATCACCATCCGGCGGCTGAAGGACAAACTGGGCGTACGCGCGGTGCCAAGCGGGGAATTGGAGCTGAACGGGGCGGTAGGTTTTCGGATCGGAGAACCGGAACAGGGCTTTCGATATATGGCAGAAGCTCTTAATGTTTCCCGTATGTGCACCGCCACCGGTTCTCTGGCCCTTTCCCATCGCGCTTTTCTGGAGGCGGCGGTTTACACCGCCAACCGGGAAGCTTTTGGAAACCGCATCGACCGTTATCCGATGGTACGCCAAACCTTGTTGGACATGATGGCGGACATCGAAGTGGGATGGGCGCTTGCCGCCCGTATGATGCAGGCGATGGACGACTGCCACACTTACGGGCGGGAGACGGAGGAGAACAAGGCCTTGTTGCGCCTCCTGTTGGCAATGGCCAAGTACCGCCTCAGCGAAAACGCCGTACGCCATGCCAAGGACTCTCTGGAACTGCACGGTGGAAACGGATATATCGAGGAATTTGTGACCCCGCGCCTGTTGCGGGATGCACAAGTGAACACCGTTTGGGAAGGGCCATCCAACATCATGGCCCTGGAAATCCTAAAAAATTTAGGACGGGAGGCGAAACGGACGGGGGGAAATTCCTTTGTGTTGTTGCAGAAGGTGGAGCAGGCCCTCAATCAGGTGACGGTTCCAGAACTGGCGGAATCGGTGGAAACCCTGCGACAGGCGTGCGTCCGTCTCGCCCGTGACGCCAAGGTTGTGTTGGAGGCGGACGCCATGGTGCAAAACGCCCATGCCCGCCGTTTTGCCGACCAACTGATCGACGTTTGCGGAGCTGCCTTTTTGTTGGAAGAGGCGCAATATGATTGGGATGTTCGTGCTTGTAGCCGTCTGGCATTGGTGGCACGCTATGTCGTCGGCCGTCTCGGGTACCCTGGCGCCTTTGGCATCGGTGCCGATGTCATCCCGAGTATGGAATGGTTTGACACCATCGTGCTCCACCGGGAGCCGATTATCCATCAAACAAAACAGGGGGAACGACAATGACAGCAAAAACAGTATTGGTGACAGGTGGTTCTAATGGCATGGGGAAAGCGATTGCTACTCGTTTGTGCCGGGACGGAGCCAATGTGGTCATTACCGGACGCGATCCGGAAAAGTTGGAACGGGCAAAAGACGAGATGGCCTCCCTGGACGGGAAGGTGCTGACGGTGGCGATGGACGTACGCAGCCGGGAGCAGGTGGAGGCCACCTTTTCCCAGGCGAAAGAAACCTTTGGCGGAGTGGATGCGTTGGTCAACAATGCGGCCGGTAACTTTGTCGTTCAGGCGGAAACGCTGTCCGACAACGGTTGGCACTCCGTGATCGACATCGTGCTGAACGGGACCTGGTACTGCACGCAGACGGCGGCCAAAGAATGGATTGCTGACAAAAAAGAGGGATCCATCGTCAATATTGTGGCGACGTACGCCTGGACGGGAGCGGCGGGAGTGGTCCACTCCGCTTCGGCCAAAGCCGGGGTTCTGGCGATGAGCCGCTCTTTGGCCGTGGAATGGGGAAGCCGGTACGGAATCCGTGTCAACTGCATCGCCCCCGGAGCAGTGGAGAATACGGGCGGGGTGGAGAAGCTGATCCTGGATGAACGGATGCACAAACGGGTGCTGCAAAGTATCCCTGCCGGCCGGTTTGGCAAGTTGGAGGAGATCGCCGGGGTGGCGGCCTTTCTCCTGTCGGAAGATGCCGCCTATATCACCGGCGATTGCATTACCATGGACGGAGGGCAATGGATGAACGGAGCCCGTTTCATCTGAAGGCATCCCGCTCTTCCTATAAACCGATTCCCTTAGGGGATCGGTTTTTTTGCCGTGGTATACTGGGAGAGGATGTTTCTCGGGAGGGATAACCGGTAGTACATATAAGGCAAATTCGGGTGGAAGACGCTGCTGCCTATCTGGCTTTGCAAAAACGTCTGGATAAAGAGACTTCGTTTATGCTGCTGGAACCGGGGGAACGGACCGCTGGAGTGGAAGAGACGGCGAAGCGGATCCAAAGCGCGGTGGAACAGAAGAACCGAACGATCCTGGTGGCGGAAGTCGCAGGGAGATTGGTGGGATGGATGGAGCTGATCGGAGGCGGTGTCCGTCGCAACCGTCACTCCGCCTATATCGTGGTGGGGATTCGCCAGACTTATACGGGCCAGGGGATTGGCACCCGGTTGTTTACTGCCGGGGAAAACTGGGCGCGTCAAAATGGAATCCACCGTCTGGAACTGACGGTGATGGTACACAACCGCGCCGCTTTGGCCCTTTATCCGAAAAGGGGCTTTCAGGTGGAAGGAATCAGACGGGATTCACTGCTGGTAGATGGCCGGTATGTGGATGAGTATGGGATGTCCAAACTGATCGGAGACGCACAGGAGGGGAAAAGTTGTGTTGACGTTTGAATAACGCGTGGTATGGAAGGATCTTGAAAGTTGATGGAAAAGGAGAAGTGGATTTAATCAAACGGAATACCCTCTTCCGACGTTGCCCCTTTTTCGATCCTGGAACAAACCGCCGCCATCAAAAAAAGGGAAGGACTGCTTCCTTCCCGTAAGGTTTGTTTCGCAAACGAATACTCATTCGCTTTCCTCTACATACAGCTCGGCTGGCACCGGTGCCAGGAGCGGGCTTTTCTCTCCGGTGTAAAAGAGATGCAATTCGTGCATGGCCCGGGTGCAAGCGGTATAAAACAGCGTTCGCTCGCTTTTTCTCCCATACTGTTTTCGTGAAGCATCGTAGAGGATGACCGCGTCGAATTCCACACCCTTGGCCAGATACGAGGGGATGACGACGGCTCCGGTCTGGAAAGAGGCGGTCTCTTTGTCAATCAGACGAAGGGTAATCTCGTCATGTAAGGCTTCAAACGCTTCCCGACATTCCCGGGCAGTCTTGCCGATGACGGCGATCGTCCGATGGCCGGCAGCTTGCAGCACGCGAATGCGGTCGGCAATCTTGTGTGCCAGATCCGTTTTGCCCAACGCTTTCGTCACGGTCGGTTTTTTGCCATCACGGTTAAAGGGCTGAATTGCTTCTCCTCCCGGGATGATCCAGCGTGTGAACTGGACGATCGGCTGGGTGGATCGATAGCTTCGTGTCAGCCGGATCACTTCCGTCTGCTCGGCCCCATACAAGGATGATAACGACGCAAAGTCGGTTCCGGCGGCATGGGGATGAATTGATTGGTTTAAATCCCCGAGCACGGTCAAGCTGGCACGGGGAAACAGTTCCTTGATGAATTGAAACTGGAATGGAGAATAATCCTGAGCTTCATCAATCAACACATGCCGTACCGAGGAGACAGTCTGAAACCCTTCGATTTTCTCTTTCAAGTAAAGGTAGGGGGTTGCGTCTTCGTAGGAAAGCTCGAAGCGATCCAGTTTCTTCACCGCCTCTTTTGCGATCGCTTTCCATTGCCGCGGCAGATCCGCCGATGACCACTTGGATAGGAGAGCGGGATCGGTAAACAATTGCCTGTAAATGGCGGGGATATCAATGAACCGCAGTTGTTTGACCCCGGTAACCAACGGTTTAAAACGCTCCTGAACCACTCCTTCTGCAAGCAATCGTTGTTCCCGTTCATAATCGTCAAAGGTGTCCTCGGTGAACGACTGTTTACGCAAAAGCTTTCGATACACCTGTCCGTACGTTTCCGAATCGAGAAACTGGATCGCCTCTTCCACCCAGGGCTTCGTCTGTTCCAGGCGCGCCTGTTTTTTCAACTCCTTTAACAACCAATCCACCAGATGTTCCATCCGTTGCGGGATGGACAACGCCTGATCAAGGGAATAAAAGCGATCCCGGATTTGTGTGGCGGACACGAGGGTTTTGCCGCGAAACTTGATATGTTTAAAGATCAGTCCGGTTTGTTGGAGCCAGGACAGATAACGATCCAGGATTGCCATGAAGTTGTGGGAGGATTTAAAACGAATCCCCTCGATGCGAAAGGCGTATCCTGGTTCATCCATGGTTGTAAACACGGTTTCCATCTGGGTGAAGGGATCTTCCAGTTGAAAGGTTTGTCCCAAATGGCGCTCCAGGTATTCTTGGAAGGTGGTTTGCGCCATATTTTCTTCACCCAGTTCGGGAAGAACCGTGGAGACGTAGCTGTTAAACATCGGGTTGGGGGAGAACAGCAGGATCTGATCCGCCTTCAGTGTTTCCCGGTGCCGATAGAGCAAGTATGCGACCCGTTGCAGGGCGGCCGACGTTTTGCCGCTTCCAGCGGACCCCTGAACGATCAGCAGGCGCTTTCCTTCGCTGCGGATGATTTGATTCTGCTCCCGTTGGATGGTGGCTACGATCGTTTTCATCTGTGTGCCGGCCTGTCGGCCGAGGACTTCCTGCAACAGTTCGTCCCCGATGGTGACACCCGTGTCAAACAGGCTGCGGATCCGGCCGTCCCGAATGATGTATTGGCGCTTTAATTCCATGGTGCCGGTGATGGTTCCGTCGGGGGTGTCATATTGGGCAGGGCCTGGTCCATAATCGTAGTAGAGACTGGATACGGGGGCGCGCCAGTCATAGATGAGAAACTCCTCTTTGTTTTCATTCAGCAGGGAAGTGAGTCCAAGGTAAATTCGCTGGGGGGATGGTTCCCCATCCTCTACGAAATCGATCCGGCCGAAATAGGGGGACGAGTGGAGCTTCTCCAATGTTTTTAGTCGCTTTTGAGCGTGGCGGTGTCTACGTTCTCGTTCCGACAACACTTCTGCCTGCTGTTTGATGCTGGCGTAAGTTTCCGCCGCTTCGCCGGGATCATCCACATTAACCCTAATATCATCCCAAAAATGTTTGCGGATATCTACGATATCGGCCTTCACTCCGCCGATTTCCTTCTGAAGCACGGTCATCTGCCCGTGGATGGTTTGGATCACTCGATCGACTCGTTTCTGTTCCTTCCGCCACTCTTGCTCGGAGAGACTCATCATACCGCTCCTTTTCAGAGGGATTATGTAAAAAGGTTTGACAGATCCATGAGTTTGTGATAAAGTTAAATTGATGTATTGTGTTTAAAATTAATGATTTATTGCATGTTCTTCATTTTATCATGGCAACCGACCAAAATCAATCCATCCCCCATATTGAATCAACCAAAAAAGAGACGAGGGTCTCCTTTTTTTATGGCTGTTTTTTCAGAACAGTATCGCCATGTCGGAAAAAACGCATGTTTAAGAAACGGTTTCTGCTTTCGAATCAGTGGATAAATCTGCCGCGGTTTCAGCATCAGCATGATCCGGTAGGATAGAGTGGTTTGTCGCCGAGGGAGGTTGGTCTATTTCAATCGATAAGTTCGGGAGGTGGGGTGGATGAAACGGGTGGATGTATCCTATTCTTTTATTTTTGATGAAAACAAACAAGCCGTATTGATGGTGAAAAACAGAAGAGAGGATTCGTTTGACTTTACGTTGCCCGGGGGAGCGGTGGAGGCAGGGGAAACGTTAAGTCAGGCCGCCGTCCGCGAGACAAGAGAAGAGACCGGATACGAGATCGAAGTAGGAAACCTCATCGCGGTAAGTGAAGTGTTTTTTGCATCCAAGGGGCATCATGCCGTTTTTTTCACCTTTATGGGGCGGATTATTGGAGGGGAAATGAGAATCTCACGGCCGGAGGAGATCGCGGATGTGGTCTGGATGGATGTGTCATCTGCTGCCCGATGGTTGCGAAAGGGAGGGATTGAGTTACAGGAGCAATCCAGCCGGTTGGGGGCACCGTACAGGGATCGGGGAATCGTGAAGTAGGGAGGCATAAAAAAGAAGACGGCCGGAGCCGTCCGCAGGGAATAGACCAAGATGGAGAGGACATTTCATGCAATCAACTGGATAAGAAGGGGTTGTCTCTATCGTAAATCATGGTACAGCCGCTGTCAAGAACAAATGTTCGTATCGAGGTCATTTTCATTCCTTTTGAGTTGTCGGGATAACGGGCGCTGGTGATCTGTTTCTTTGTTTAATCGGATGGCTCTGATTTTTGCTGACCTCATATCGAACGACTAAACGGTAGCAATTGTAAAATAATCAACCTATTTTGAAATATACTCTAGTACTACAGTTGTACTTATAAGAGCAGACGCAGATGTGAGAAGGGAGGGTGGTGGGATGGTGCGATCCTTTGCACTCACAGAGCACAAGTCTCGCCTGGGTCACTTCGTTCCCGGTCTCGCTATGCGCTTTTTGCAAGAGATCGAAGACAGCCCACCAGCCCGCCAGCCCGACCAACCCACACTCATATACACTTTTAGTAAAATGCAACTGTAGTACTAGTGCCCCTTCAGGTAACTTCGATCTGTTTTTCATGGCCTTTACGCGGACAAGTCGGTCGGCTTGGTTTTCCGTCTTCGCTCCATGCGTGGCAGAGTCGACTCCGCCGGAAAACCAAGCCTCCCTCCACGTAAACACGATCGATATTGGTAGAAGGGGCACTAGATAAAGCGATACGGATGTTCAGACACATTCTAAGTGAGCTCGTCGATCCGGGTCAGCTCGCTGTGGGCAAAGCGGTGGTGAGCGATAATGTCACCATTGATATTCAACCCCCACACGGAAGCCAGGACATCGGACTGGTTTCCGCCCACGCTGATTTGAATTTCCCACTGTCGAACCGGCGTAGTGGTGTTAGGAAAAACCAAAGGCGGGACGACCAGTGTAGCCGAGTTCGGCGGCACATTAAAAACGGTGTTAAACAGGAGAACTTTTGCTCCATTGATACGGAATGCCCGGACGACTGCCGGGGCGGGAATGGTCGGATCATTATTCAGCACCTTGACCAGCGCCCGGACCGAACGGAGTGAAACGCTAGTCGATATATTTTCGACCGGGCCTGTTGAGTAAAAAAATGGCATCTAATCAATCCATTCCTTTCTTTTTTAGTTGATATATTAGATGCGGAGAGTTGCTAGATTGATTGGACGTTCCGGAGTTCCTCTTTATCATAAGAGACGCTGATCCAGACCGGAATCGGCGATGAGATGGATGAGAAGAAGGTGGAAAGTGTAAGGATGCGCCCTAGTTGGGCTCCCTCCTCAAACGCTGACTCTCATCCTTTGGACTTACAGACAAGGATCCGCCTACACCAAGCCCTCCGTACGGGGGGCTTTTCGCATGATACCTGCTGAAGTTTAAAAGGAAGTGCACTTTCCCAAAATGAGAAGGGAAGGTGGGGGTTCCATGAAGAATCGACGGCATCGAAAGGGCCGAACAAGGAAAAACGGCTGTCCACCCAATGGCGGAAACGGAGCATCCGCATCGCGCCGTCTTCACCTGGATCTTGCACAAAACCGCCGCGTTTTGCAAAGGATCTATTCGGATGCACAGGATATCGTCTTTCGTTCTTTTTTAATCGGGGGCGAACGCGAAGCTCAATTGATCTATCTGGACGGTATGACCGACATTCGCGGGATCGAAGAGTATGTGCTGAAGCCCTTGATGCGTCATATTCCTCAAGGATTGGAAGAGATCCGTCATTTAATTATGGAAGAGATTCCGGTTTCTTCGGTCAAGCTGATCGGAACCTTTGACGAATGCACAGAGGAAATCTCGCTGGGAAATCCGGTCTTGCTGGTGGATGGATCCAATCAGGCAGTGATGCTGAAACTGAGCCAATGGGAAAAACGCCCCATCGAAGAGCCCAAAACGGAACCGTCCATCCGAGGATCACAAGAAGGATTTTCCGAGTCATTACAGACCAACACGACCCTTATCCGTCGAAAGATCCGTAGCACGAAACTGAAAGTAACCAGGTTGGTTCTGGGGCGTTACACCCAGACACGCATCCATGTCATCTATATCGACGGGATCGCCGATCCCGGCCTGGTAGCGGAGGTGCAGAAGAGGCTCCGCGGAGTGGAGATCGACGGAGTGCTGGAGAGCGGTTATCTGGAAGAGATGATTGAGGATGCTCCCTGGTCCCCGTTTCCCCAGATAAAATCGACGGAACGGGCGGATGTGATCGTGGGGAACCTGTTGGAGGGGCAGGTGGCGATCTTGGTGGACGGTACCAAAGATGCGCTGGTGGTTCCCACTACTCTGACGTCTCTTTTGCAAGCCACCGATGATTATTTTTATCGGTCACTCTACAGCAGCAGCATCCGGCTGTTGCGTTACAGTTCTTTATTTTTGGCCCTGGTGTTGCCGGGGGTATATGTGGCGCTCCTCAATTTTCACCAGGAAATGATTCCGCCCGGTCTGTTGATCAGCATGGCATCCGCCCATGAAGAAGTGCCGTTTCCGACACTGATTGAGACACTGCTGATGCAATTGGCGTTTGAATTGCTGCGGGAGGCGGGGCTGCGCCTTCCCCGCCAGGTGGGCTCCGCTGTCACCATCGTCGGGGCGCTGGTGGTGGGACAAGCGGCGGTGTCTGCCGGATTCGTATCGGCTCCGGTGGTGATTGTCATCGCCCTGACGGGAATCGCTTCTTTTACGGCTCCCCATTATAGCTTGGAGTGGGCGATTCGGATTCTCCGGATTGTCATGATTCTCTTAGGGGGAGGGATGGGAATGCTTGGGATTATGTTTGGATTGATTGCCATCGCCATTCACTTGTGTGGCCTGCGGTCCTTTGGGGTGCCTTACTTGTCTCCGATCGCGCCGATCCAAGCGGGAGATTGGAAAGACACATGGTACCGTAATCACTGGTGGAAGATGGATACCCGTCCCCATCTGACAGGGAAACGGAACCGGCGCCGTCAACCGATGGGCCAACGCCCGCATCCTCCCAGGAAAGGAGATGAGTGATGGGAAAGGAGCGGATATCGGCACAGCAAATGGGATTGATGATATATACCACGGTGGTGTTCAGCGCGATACTGGATATTCCCAGCATTACCGGACAGGTCGCGGGCAAGGATCTGTGGCTGTCGCCCTTATGGGCTTCCTTTGTTGGATTGGTTATGCTGCAAGTGATGTTTTGGCTGGATCGCCGTTTTCCCGGTGAAACCATCGTCCAATACAGTGGGCAGGTGGTGGGAACCATTCTGGGAAAGGCACTGTCCGCCGTTCTGCTGTTTTACTTCTTGCATGTGAACAGTTTGATTTTGCGCGGATATGGCGAATTTTTGGTCGGTGTGTTTCTGGAACATACTCCCGCGGTTTTCATCATGGGGGTAATGACCGCCCTTGTCGGGTATGCCGTCCGATCCGGAGTGGAAGTGATCGGGCGTTTGGCGCAGTTGTTCATCCCCTTTACCTTGCTGATCTGGGCAGGGCTCTTGTTTTTGACGGCTTCCGATTGGGACGTTCGTCACGTTCAGCCGGTTTTTGAAAACGGGATCGGTCCGTCCGTGAGGGGAGCCTTGGTTCCGGCAGGTTGGTTTGCCGATTTCATCTTGCTTTCCTTTCTGCTTCCCTTTGTGTCCAACCGGAAGGATGGAAAGAGATGGGGGATGCTGGCTTGGTTCTCCATCCTGATGACGATGGCGGCGACTAACCTCGTGGCTCTGTTCTTGTTTGGGGAGATGGTGGCCACGTTCAATTATCCGTTTATTGAAGTGGTTCGCTACATCGATATCGGCGAGTTTTTTCAGCACATCGACGCTTTATTGCTGGCTGTCTGGGTGGTGGGGTCGTTTGTCCAGATCACGGTTTTTCATTTCGGTGTGGTGTTGGGGACCGCCCAATGGTTCGGATTGGATGAGTACCGTTTTCTGGCTCTGCCAGTAGGGGTGTTATTGGTCTTGTTCGCCGAGTGGGTGGCTCCCACCCTTCAGGAATTGAACCAATTCCTCGGCAGTACAGCTGTTGTTTGGAATGGCTTTATTCTGATGATTCCCTTAGGGATAGGATTGCTTGCTTGGATTGGAAACAGAGGAGAACGCGGTAAGGGTGTAAACGGATTTTACGATGGATAGGGAGGGAGAAGTTTGCTTGGAAAACGCCTTGTCATCATTGGGGTGGTGGCAGCCCTGTTGACCGGTTGTTGGGACCAGACGGAAGTGGACGAAATCGCCATCATCCGAGCATTGGGTTTGGATCAAACGGAGGAAGGGTTGCTTCAACTGTCGGTACAGGTGGTGACACCGACTCCCATGACAGGGGAAGGGATGGAGGGATCTCAGCAGGGGGGTGGCATAAGAGAGGACACGGTGAGGACCGTTACCGGGATCACCCTCGCCGATGCCATCGCAAACTTGCAACAGCAGTTGCCCCGAAAGGTCTTTTGGGGACAGACGGATATCCTGCTGTTGGGGGAGGAGTTGGCACGGAAAGACATCCGTGATCATTTGGATTTCTTTTCCAGGGAAGCGGATACCCGTTTGGGAATGAAGCCCTTGGTTTGCAAAGGGAAAGCCCGGGAGATCCTCGAAATGAAGAGCGATCTGGAAACCACCTCTGCGGCAGCCCTGCAGAAAGAAGCGCAGTTTTCCCGAAAACGGAATATCACCATGAACAATGTGCTGCAATCGATGGGAAGCGAGGCGGAAGCGGCCGCGATGCCTTTGGTAGAAAAAGTGGGTCCAAATACGTTGGAGTTGAGCGGATATGCCATTTTCAAACAGGGGCGATTAATCGGGACGGCTCAGTCTGATGAGGCGAAAGGAATCGAGTGGCTACTCGACCAGGCCTTGCACAGCATTGTCACGGTGAATGGGCCGGGAGGAAAAGGAAAAGTGTCGCTGGATATCCTGAAATCGCAAACGGAGATGGAGCCGCGGATTGAAAACGGTCGATGGTATATGCGCGTAAAGGTCGGAACGGAGGATGACGTGGTGCAAAACGGAGCCGGTCTGGATTTATCGAATCCCCGGTTGACCCATGAGATTTCACAAAGGGCGGAAAATGTAGTGAAGGGGGAAATCCGGCAGGCATTGCGATTGGTGCAAAAGGAGATGCAGACCGATATATTCGGTTTTGGGGAGGCGTTTCGGCGCAAGTATCCCCGGGAGTGGGCCGATGTAAGGACACAATGGGACAAGAAATTTGCTCAGGTGGACGTAGAGATCGATGCAATGGTAAAAGTGGAACGGACCGGACTGAATACGTCGCAGCCCGGCTTGCCCAAACGGAAGGTGATCCAAGAATGAAGACGTTGACCGTAATCGCGGTATCCGCGTTATTGGTGTTGATTGCGGCAGTGGAATGGTCAACGGTTTCCGCGCTTTCCAAAAAGGAGAAGGTGGTTTTTTTGTTGGTGATGGGAATCGGATGGATGCTGTCCGTTAGTTTTTTGCTCTTTCCGGGCATGCCGGGGCCCACCTGGTGGATTGAGGCCGTGTTCGGCTCGTTGGGACATCTGTTGGAATGACAGGGTCTGTCGCCACACAACCGACAAAAAAGAGCCTCTCAACTGCTGGCATTCGTGCGTGTTTTTGGTACAATGAGACCGGGTGTATGGTTGCCCGGAGTGTTCGAAACTCCCTCCACTCCTTAAATAAAACTAGGGACGTATGACCCAAGTGGATGGTACTTACCCCCAGGGCGCGTTCCGTGCCGTGGTTTTTTTCGCTGGGAGGAAAAAAGGATGGGTGGAAAAAGCGTACGATGCAACTGACGCGTTTGAGCTTGGATGACCGTTGGTTTATTCTGCTGACGGGATGTTTTTCGGGAATGTTGATAATCGCCAATGTATTGGCGGTAAAGATTATCCAGATTCCGCTGGGAAACGGGGCGCTGTTTTTCCCTGCTGCCGTCTTGGTATACGCTCTCACCTTCGCGATCACGGATGCGGTTTCGGAGATTTGGGGCCGGGAGCGGACGCAGTGGCTGGTATTGGTCGGCTTTATCACCTCCTTGTTGGCTGCGGTGATGGTTCAGCTGGCGATCGCGTTTCCTTCGGCTCCCTTTTGGCAGGGGCAAGAGGCGTATGCGGCAGTGTTGGGGAGCAACCTGCGTGTCACGGTGGCGGGACTGGCCGCTTATTTGATCAGCCAGTATCATGATATATGGGCCTTTCAGTTTTGGAAACGGCTTACGGGTGCCCGTCATTTATGGTTACGTAACAATCTGTCGACGGCGGTTTCGCAGCTGTTGGATACGGCGGTGTTTATCACCCTCGCCTTTTATGGGTCCGTTCCGGATCTTTGGGGGATGATTCTGGCTCAGTATGTGGTAAAACTGATCATCGCTGCGTTTGACACCCCGTTGGTCTATGGTTTGGTTTGGCTGATCCGGCGCGGTTGCGGCATGGGAGAACCCCTTCCTGCCGACCGTACTATCAAAGGAGGAATCGAGCATGGCTGAAGTAAAAGTGGATCACAGTAAATATCAGAATATCCGGTTTGACATCCAGGACGAATCGGCGATTATGACCGACATCTTAGAAACGATCCCGTATGAATACCCGGGTAAGGATGTGGAAGTGGAAATTCCCACGTCAGAATTTACCTCGGTCTGTCCGTGGTCGGGGCTTCCCGATTTTGCGGAGATCACGATCTCCTTTGTCCCGGACCGTGATCTGATTGAGATGAAATCGCTGAAATATTACCTGACGTCTTACCGTAATGTGGGCATCTACCAGGAACATGCCACACGCCGCATCCTGGAAGAGTTGGTGGCGGCGGCAAAACCGAAGCGGATGAAAGTGGAAGCCCTGTGGAACCCCCGTGGCGGTTTGGGTACCCGGGTGGTGGCAGAGTGGACGGGGGAATAAGGGAATCATTCCAATAGAATCGGACGGAGCCTGTTGACATGGATCATGTCACAGGTTTTTTTGTGTGATAGTGTGAAGAAGTATCCATTTTCGTCATTGATTCAGGAGAGCGACCGGGGTATGATTCAATGATATCGTCCAATGGGCGGGTACCGATCAGATCATGACCGAGCTCCGAAAGAATAGGGATGGGGGAAACCATCAGTGCATCGGAATACCAAACAACATTGGATATTCAGTACATTTTTCTTTTTGATCTTTTTTGGATTCGGGGGTTTCTTCCCTTTATTAAGCGTCTATTTCCGGGAGGAAGTGGGACTGACGGGAACGCAGATCGGGACGATTTTGTCCGTTGGTCCCATTGTAATGGTGTTTGCCCAGCCGGTTTGGGGGATTATCTGCGACTACACGCAGCGCTCCAATCAAGTGCTGATCCTGACCGTCGCCGTTACCGGCCTCCTCGGCCTGGGCTATCTGGTGTTGGAGGAGTATGTTTGGCTGTTGGTGCTGGCGGCGACATTGGCAGCCTTTCAAGCGTCGGTCATCCCGATTTCGGACAATATCGCCATTAACTTTGTCCATCGGACAGGAGGCGATTATGGAAACCTTCGCTTATGGGGGGCGCTTGGGTTCGCCGTGGCGGCGTTTATCATGGGGGAGCTGTCGGATCGCTTCGGTTTGATCGTTATATTTTTCGGCTTCGCCGCTTCTCTGTGGCTGTCCGCATGGGTGGGACTGGCCTTGCCCAAGGAACGGATCGCGTTTGACATTGACTTGCGGGCAGGCTTGCGTCAATTAATGAAACTGCCTCCGTTCGGCTTGTTCCTGTTGGCGACGTTTCTGGTGTTTGGCCCCATTCACGCCAACAACGTCTATTTCGGTCTGCTGGTGCAGGACTTAGGCGGCACCTTGGCCGGGGTGGGGTTGGGTTTTCTCCTGGCGGCGGGGAGTGAAGTACCGTTTATGAAGTTTGCCGGAAGATGGATTCGCCAGCGGGGGTTATTAACCGTAACCATCTTTGCCGCTGGCGTTTCCGGGCTGCGCTGGCTGCTGTATGCGTGGGAGCCGTCATTGCTGCTAGTCTACTTGAGCACCATCGCTCAAGGAATGTCAGTGGGACTGTTTATTCCCGCAGCTTTGGAATACGTCCGGACCATCTCTCCCAAAGAGGTGCAGGCGACGGCCATTTCCCTGTATGCCGCGATGGGGGTGGGATTGGGAAACTGGTTCTTCTCCCTGGTAGGAGGAATTATTCTGGATCGCTTCGATATTTTTGTGACGTATCTGCTGTTCGGGGTGATGACGTTGGTCGGAGTCTGCATTCTTCTGGGGTTAAGGCGGATGGAAAAACGGCTGATATGAGGAATCGGTTTTATTTACCGTGAAGAAGGGATATCCCATGCCGTCGGACGGCGGGATATCCTTTTCTTACAGGCTGATTTATATGATTGCTTAACTGGCCGTTTGAATCATCACTTCTGATCATTCAATCGTATCGGAAGTCAGAGGAGCAAGTATCGACGAGTATTGTGTAGTTTAGAAAGTACACCGTGATCGACCATCACGCTGTTGTTTCAAAAGCGTTTTTCCGTTTCTCCAACAAGGGGAGGAGATCGAGTAAGCTTTGCAGGGTAACGGTAGGAGGGGTGAGATGCTGCGGCCACAGGGACAGGCCTTTGAGCCAAGCCGTTTGCATACCGGCTGCTGCGGCTCCCTGGATGTCGTTGACAGGATGGTCTCCCACAAAAAGGCAGAATTCAGGCGGAACGCCCATCCGGCGTGCCGCTTGGATGAACAGCTCCGGATCCGGCTTTTTTCGGCCCTCTTCTTCGGAGACGAAGACTGCGTCAAAAAGCGGAAGAATCCCTAAGGCCTCGGCGTTTTTCTTTTGAAAGACGGTTTCACCGTTTGTCACGAGGGCGAGTCGCATTTCGTTTGTTTTTAACCGATGCAGGATATGGCGAGCGTGGGGCATCGCGATGCAAAATCGATGAAAGTGATTTCGATATTCATTCCATAGCACATCAACGGTGTATTCGTTCAAATGGAAATGATCGATCAAACGGCTATAGACGACATCCTTGCCGACGTAGCCGGAGCGGTCCCACTCGATGAAGCGATCGCACCACTCCTGTAAGGAAACCCCTTTTTGGGCGAGGTGGTGTTCGGCGTGCTGGTGGCGGATAAACCGGAGCAAAGATGCACTGCGGTAAAGCAACGTTTCGTCCAAATCAAATCCAATGGCGCGGATCATGGCACCGCCTCCTTTACGGGGAACCATTCGGGAACGGAGGTCGATTTCCCTGCCGCTAGCCAATCGATTGCACTTCCGGCCCTATCCCAATGGTTGACAGAAAAGATGAAAAAATTTACAATCATTTCGAATTTAAACAGGACCAGGAGGCTGCGATGGATTCGAAACGGTTGGGACAACTGCGAAAAAAGCAGTTTGTGTACAGTAATGGAATGGTATTCGGGTTATTTATCACCTATTTGTTGCTGATAGGGGCTTTGCCCTCGTTCGAAACCGTGATGTTGTTGGTGGCCGGGAGCTTGGCTGTCATGGGAATCACGGGGTTTGTCAAGCAGGCTCCGGTGAACGCTCTATGGGTGTTTCCATCGATGAGAGAGCTGTTTCACTATGAACAGGAGAAAATGGGCCCCGAATGGCGAAAATATCATCGCGTCAACGCCGCGGGTCAAGTGATTGTCAGTCTGATCTTCATGTTGCAAACGCTTCTGTTCTCCCCTGTTGGTACGGTTTCGTTTCTATGGGACGGAAGAGTAATCGCAATCCTGTTTCTGTTCCTGTTTGTCGTGGTGAATGTCAGCATGTATTTCCATGTACGGAAAGTGGATCGAAGCACCCGGAGGGGTTGCGAGGGTTTACGAAACAGACCACCTTGTTTGCCATCGTGTTGGGGACGGTGCTGGGTGTGGGGGTAGCCTTGATTTTGTGGGCTGTTGTTCTTTTTGAGTGAGGGGAGTGTTTATCATCAATCGAAAAGCAACCTTTTTCATTTTGTTCGTTTTACTAGCCTGTATTGTTTTCGTATGGCAGCAAATGGACAGGGAATATTCCTATGAAGAACCTCCACCGAGCATGGTTGAATACGAAGGGGAAACTTACATTTCAGAGGATGTTTATTTTCAAACCAACGGTCATCCAGTAGCGCATTTGCAAGATACCGGCAATAAAGCCGGAGATGATTCCGGGCCGTTAGCGAATGGCAGGATTCTCGAACATAAAAAAACCGGTGACTTGTATATTGAAGACAAAAGAACCGATCCAGTTCGGTGGATTTTGTACAAAAAAAGGAAATGATGAAGAGGGTAAGGTTTAGTTGGTAGAGGAGCAGCATATGATTAGAGCCCTGTCTGGTAATTTATTTTTCCGTGAGAAAAAGGGAGGGTTGGTATGGCTGGCGAAGAGCCTTTGCACTCATAGAGTACAAGTCTCGCCCGGGTCGCTTTGCTCCCGGTCTCGCTATGCGCTTTTTGCAACGAAACGAAGACAGCCATACCAACCGGGGATCTCGCCCTACGGTTATCAGACACGACCTAATAAAAGGTGGATTAAGTGAGAAAAAGAGCAAGGGTACGATCGTCCCCATGCTCTTTTTTTGCCCTCTTTTCAAGAGATGCAATCATTTCGCCGACGCGTATGGCATTCCGATAAGAGAAGCACCTGTTTGACCCGGGCGATTACGGGCAAGCCGGCACGTGGAATCCACAATGCGTTGCTCTAAAAGAAGGGCTGTGAAACCGATGGAAACAAATGGAGAAAAGGAAGGGGAATTTTTTTCTCAGACCAGGAGGAAAAAAGAGAGTCCATCACGAATAGAAATAAAATGCAAACGCTTTCTCAATGGTTGCAAACAGCAGTTCTTCTTTTTTTTCAACTTTGTGTGCAAACGGTTGCACCAAAAATGTGAAGGGGGTTAAACGTGATGAAGAAGAAGTGGAGTGCATGGTTGTCTGTTCCGCTGGTGCTGGCACTGGTGTTGACTGCCTGCGGTCCCCAGGACGATGCCAAGGAGACCGGCGGGGGCGGTACGGAGGAAAGGCCGGAAGAGCTGGTAATCTGGGAGAATGATGAAGACATCCAGGTGAAACACACCCAAAAGATGGCCAAAAAGTTTGAGGAAGAAACCGGCATCAAGGTAAAAGTGGTCGCATTCAAACAGGACGACCAACAGCAGAAACTAAGCCTGGACGGCCCCGCAGGAAAAGGAGCGGATCTGGTTACCTGGCCGCACGATAACAATGGTGAAGCGGTGTTGAAGGGGCTGATCCAGCCGTTGGATGTGGATGAGGAAGTAACCTCCGCCTTTACCGAGCCCTCCATCCAAGCCATGAGTGTGGATGGTGAACTCTATGGCCTTCCACGGGTAACGGAAAATGTGGCCTTGTTTTACAACAAAGATATTCTGGCTGAAGCACCGGAAAGCTACGAGGACTTAGTGGCGTTTGCCAAGGATTTCACCGACCCCAAGAAGAAACAATACGGATTCCTGTTTGAAGGGGAAAACTTCTACTTTAACTACTTCCTGTTTGACACGATGGGCGGATATATCTTTAAGGATGATGGCAACGGAACCGACACCGAGGATATCGGACTGAACAGCGACGGCGCCGTTAAAGGGATGGAAAAGCTGAAGGAATTGTATGACGCCAAACTGATTCCGGTCAACTTGAAGGCGGATAACCTAAACGGCTTATTCAAGGAAGGAAAAGTGGGTGCGGTTATCAGCGGTCCCTGGGCAGTTCGTGATTACCAGGCAGCGGGAGTCGACTTCGGTGTGGTTCCCATGCCGACGGTGGACGGAAAACAGCCGAACACGTTTGCCGGGGTGAAAGGTCTCTATCTCTCCTCTTACAGTGAGCATCCCTACTGGGCGACGGAGCTGATGAAATTCTTAACCAGCAAGGATGCCCTGAAGGAGCGTTTTGAAGATACCGGTGAAATCCCTCCGGTAAAAGAACTGCTGGAAGATCCGGTCATTAAGGATGATAAGATCGTTTCCGCCTTTGCCCAGCAATCCGAGCACACCGTTCCCATGCCGAACGTGCCGGAAATGCACCAGGTGTGGGAGCCGATGAATCATGCCGCCACCTTTGTCGCCCAAGGCAAGCAGTCTCCCCAAAAAGCCCTGGACAGCGCGGTGAAGCTGATCAACGACAAGATTAAAGCTCAGCAACAATAACCGGTTCGGGCGGCGGCAGGGATGGACTCCCGCGCCGTCCGTTCCTATTGATTTCCGCCGTTGAAAGGAGATCGGAATCATGGAACCCCATAGACAACCCGCAACGATTCGGAAGAGAAAATGGAACGCAACGAAGACGGCAGTCCTTCTTTCCGTTCTCTCCATGGGATTGGGGCAATGGTATAACCGTCAGTGGATCAAGGGATCGCTGTTCCTGATCCTGCAATTTTCATATGTCGTCGTTTTTTATGACATCTTCAACATGGGATTGTGGGGGATCGTCACCCTGGGAGAAAAGCCGTTCCGGGACAATTCCATCCTATTGATGGCAGAAGGCTTGATTGCAATATTCTTAATCCTTTTTGGCCTGCTGTTTTACGGTCTCAATATCCGCGATGCATATCAAGTGGGACGTCTGCGGGAGCAAGGACTGCGTTCGCCGGGAATCTGGGCTTCTTTTCGAGCTGTGACGGACAAGGGATTTCCTTATTTGATTCTATTCCCTTCGTTCTTGTTTCTGGTGTTTGTGGTGATTTATCCCCTTCTGTTTATGATGTTGATCGCCTTTACCAACTATGATCTCTACCATTCGCCGCCTGCTAAGCTGGTGGACTGGGTGGGTGTTGACAACTTTACGGCTCTGTTCCAACTGGACCTATGGAGAAACTCGTTTGTGAACGTTTTTTCCTGGACGGTGGTTTGGACATTGGTGGCCACCACGGTACAATTCGCCCTGGGGTTGATTTTGGCGGTGCTGATCAATCAAAAGCGGGTGCGGGGAAAGCGTTTTTTCCGAACGGTTCTGATCCTGCCCTGGGCGGTTCCGCCGTTTATCACTATTATCACATGGGCGGCGCTGTTCAATGATGATTTCGGGTTTATCAATCAGATGCTGTCTACCTTGGGAATCGGAGCGATCCCTTGGCTGACGGATGCTTTCTGGACGAAAGCGGCGCTCTTGTTGATCCAGTTCTGGCTGGGCTTTCCCTTTAACATGGCGTTGTGCACCGGAGTATTGCAGAGCATCTCCTCGGAGATGTATGAAGCGGCGGAAGTGGACGGAGCCTCCGCTTTCGATCAGTTTCGCTCCATCACGCTTCCCATGGTTCTTTACGCGACGGCTCCGCTTTTAATCGTTCAGTATGCGGGTAACTTCAATAATTTTAACGTCATCTATCTCTTCAACCAAGGAGGTCCGGCCGTGCCGGAGTCAACGGCGGGCGGCAGTGATATTTTGATATCCTGGGTGTATAAGTTGATGTTTGATATTTCCAAGTTCAACTATGCGGCTGCTATTTCCATCATCATCGCCATCATCGTGATGAGCCTGGCTGCCTATCAATTCACCCGGACCCGTTCCTTCAAAGAGGAGGACATGATTCAATGACACACCGCATGAAATCCAATATCGGCTTGATATTGACCTACGCCATCCTCATGGTGATGGTGGTGGTCACGCTGTTTCCCATCGTCTGGACGATCGGGGCCTCTCTCAATCCGGGAACGAGCCTTTTTTCCACCCAGCTGATTCCGGAGAAGGCCTCTTTTACCCAATATCAATATTTGTTGACGGATCCAAACAGCCAGTATTTAACCTGGTATAAAAACTCGTTGAAAATCTCCTTTTACACAGCGGTCTTCTCGGTGCTGTTGACTTCCATCACTGCCTATGCGTTTTCCCGCTTTCAGTTTATCGGGAGGCGTTACACCCTGATGGCCTTTCTGGTGTTGCAAATGTTTCCCTCGTTGATGGCGATGGTCGCCTTTTACGTCTTGCTCAACATGGTCGGTTTGTTGGACAGTCACTGGGGCTTGATTCTGATCTATCTCGGTGGACAGATTCCTTTTAACGCTTGGTTGATGAAAGGGTATATGGACACCATTCCCCGGGGGTTGGATGAGGCGGCCCGGATCGACGGCGCCAACCATTTGACCGTCTTCTTCCGGATTATCCTGCCCTTGTGCACGCCCATCATCGCCGTGGTGTTCCTGTTTAATTTCATGGCTCCGATGATGGACTTCCTGTTGCCGCAAATCGTGCTGACCAGCCCGGAGAACAAAACCTTGGCCGTGGGATTGTTTGACATGATCCGTGACCGTTTTGGTCAGAACTATACCCGTTTTGCAGCAGGCTCGGTGATGGTCGCCCTGCCGATCGCCGCTGTTTATCTGGCATTGCAGCGCTACTTCATCTCCGGTTTAACTTCCGGCGCAACCAAAGGATAGGGAAGGGGCGTTATTCATCCATGTTGTTGGAAGCGATTGAACACCGCCCGGAGGGGGCGATGGCCCATCCTCTGGACGTAAGCTCCCTGAAAGTGCGAATCCGCGTCAAGAAAGGGGATGCGGAAGCGGTCGGGCTGTTTCACGGAGACCGGTACCAGCCGGAAGAGCAGGATCAGCCGATGACGTTGGAAAAGGTAGCTTGTGACGGGCGCTTTGATTGGTGGGAGGGAGTCATTCCCACCGAAACCCGGCGCGTGCGTTATGTTTTTTGGCTGGAGAAGGGCGGAAAACGCTGGTGGTACGGAGAAAAGGCGGTGGTGGAAAAGCGTTCGGATGCCGGGGCGTTTCAGTTTGCCTATATCTGCGACGGCGATCGGTTCGATGTGCCTGAGTGGGCTCAGGACGCCGTGGTTTATCAAATTTTTCCCGAGCGCTTTGCCAATGGAGATCCCGATAACGATCCGGAAGGAACCCTGCCATGGAATCCGGCATCCCGGCCGAAGCCGGACAGTTTCTACGGCGGCGATTTGGCCGGCGTCATCCAAAAGATGCCGTATCTTCGTGATCTGGGGATCACCGCCATTTATCTGACTCCGATCTTTTTATCCCCGTCCAACCATAAGTACAATACGGACGACTACTATCAGGTGGATCCCCATTTTGGAGAGTTAGAGACGGTGAAGGAGATGGTTCATACCGCTCATGCCCACGGGATCCGGGTGATTTTTGACGCGGTGTTCAACCATTCCGGTGCCGGTTTTTTCGCTTATCGGGATGTGTTGGAAAAGGGAGAGGACTCTCCGTATCGGGATTGGTTTCGGATCGATTCCTTTCCTGTTGCGACAAAGCCTGAGCCCAACTATGAAACCTTTGCCAATGGCGTGGCCGACATGCCCAAACTGATGACCCACCGGCCGGCGGTGCGGGAATACCTGTTGAAGGTGGCGGAGTATTGGACCCGGGAGGCGGGGATCGACGGTTGGCGGCTGGATGTGGCCAACGAGGTGGATTTCGCTTTTTGGCGGGCATTCCGTCAGCGGGTGCGCGCCATCCACCCCGAAGCGCTCATCGTCGGCGAAGTTTGGCACGATGCGGGCCCCTGGCTGCGGGGGGACCAGTTTGACTCGGTGATGAATTATTTGTTTCGAGAAGCGGTCTGCGCTTTTTTTGCGGAACGATCCATCGATGCCAAAACCTTTGACGCCCGGCTGGCGGCAGCTCGCATGCGCTATCCGGACCAGGCGAATGCCGCCATGTTTAATCTGTTGGGCTCCCACGACACCGAGCGATTCCTCACCTTGTGCGGAGGCGACCGGCGGCGGATGCGGATGGCGGTGCTGTTTCAGCTGACGTATTGGGGAATTCCCATGATCTATTACGGGGACGAGGTGGGCATGGAAGGAGGCCCCGACCCCGACTGCCGCCGTCCGATGGCATGGGATCCCGTCGATCAGGATCGGGATCTGTGGGAATGGCATCGGATGCTGCTCAGTCTGCGGCGGGAGCTGGCCCCTTTGCGCCGCGGGCAGATTCGCACGTGGGTAGTGGAACCGGATAAGGGCATATACGGCTTCCTGCGCCGACAAGGGATGGAGACGGTCGGAGTGGTGCTCAATAACGGAATCCGCCGCCGTCGATTGATCCTGGAGGCACCCGATTGGGAAGACGGCACACATGTGCGGGAACGGTTAAGCGATTCCCGTATCCAAGTGAAAAAAAGGCGGATTCGATTCACTTTGTCTCCAGGTGAGAGCGCCATTTTCACCCAGGACTAGAAGATTGGAGAGGCTGGTTTATCTTTAATTGCCCGATTTTGTGCAACCGGTTGCGCAAATGAGGAGATTCCCATTACAATAGATCATGATGACGCGGTTTGGTTTTTATACTTGGTTGTTCAAATCGCCGCCTCCTTGCTTGCACTTTTTACAACGAAAAACGGCCACACCCGCTGGATTCGTCTCATGGATGGATCCGGCACCCCTGACGGGTGGGGTCTATAGATGCCAACGGATGAAATGGGAGTGGAATGGATGACGAAAAAACCTTATGTCATTGATGCGGTAGTCGGGAACGGAAAAATGTTGGCTTCGTTGATGAAAACGGGCCGAATGGTTCGTCTGTGGTGGCCGCGGGTCGATTTTCCGCAGCATGTGGATGAAATTCTCGTGGGTCTGTTTACACCTGGAACGGGAAAACAAGTCCAGTGGACACACGAGGGAGCGTGGACGCATCAACAGCAATATGTAGAGGATACGGCCATCTTGGTGACACGGGCCAATCACCCGGATGGGTGGGAAGTGGTAGGAGAGGACATTGCCGCTGTCGGGGAAGAGGTATTGGTCCGCCGGTATACGGTGACCAACACGGGGGAGAAACGTCGGCCGGTTCAGTTTTTCCAGTATTCGTCGATGCCGATGGCAGAACACCCTCATTATCAGACGGTTGCGTTTGATCGGAGGGCGGATGCCTTGGTCCACTTCCGTCACGAATACGCCTGTGCGATCGGTGCGGATCGTGCCTGTGCCGGTTTCCAGGCGGGGGATGCCCGCCGGCAGGCGGAACAAGGGCGGCTTGGCGGCAACGACATCGAGATGGAGGCCAATGGGGCCCTGATGTGGGATTTGGGAGAGCTGAATCCCGGTGAAGGGGTGTCCCTGACCCTTTATTATGCCTTCGGCAACGGACCGGAGGCAGCGGTGTCGACCCTTGCTTATGCACGGGATACAGGTGCCGATGTTTTGCGTGAGCAGACGGTGCGGTTTTGGACGGATTATCTGGCCCAGGCGCGGCCGGTGGCTACGGGGCGGCCGGAATGGGATCGTTTGTACCGCCGTTCTCTGATTGTATTTAAATTGATGAGCGATCCGGATTACGGCAGCTTAATCGCCGCTCCCGAGTTTGATGAAGGCTTTACCCGCTGCGGCGGTTATGCTTATTGCTGGGGACGGGATGCCGCCTACATCACGACGGCGATCGATCGGGCGGGGTATCATGGCATGGCCCGCCGGTTTTATCGCTGGGCAGCAAATGCTCAGAGTGCCGACGGCTCTTGGGAACAGCGACACTACCTGGATGGCCGGGTGGCTCCTCACTGGGGTTTGCAGATCGATGAAACCGGATCGATCCTGTGGGGAATGTGGCAGCATTACCGGGAAACCGGGGAGGACGCATTCTTAATTGAAATGTGGCCCACGATCCGGAAAGGAGAGGACTTTCTGGTTGGTTTTATCGACCCGGAAACGGGACTTCCCCTGCCCAGCCGCGATTTGTGGGAAGAACGAAACGGAGAGCATACCTATTCGGCGGCTGCGGTCTACGGCGGGCTGAATGGAGCGGCGGCGGCTGCCCGGCAATTGGGGCATCAAGCCAAAGCTCAGTCGTGGGGGCAAGCGGCGGAAGCGTTGCAGAAAGCTTGTGATCGGCAGTTGTGGAATCCGGAGCGGGGATCGTTCCTGCGCGGGTTAAAGCTGGCCGTCACCGACAAGGAGTTTGTCTCTGCACAAAACCGGGGCGACCGGGTGGTGGTGGAGACAGACAGCAAAGGGCATCCCACCCACCGGGTATGGGAAGATGCCGTGATTGACATCAGCCTACTCGGGGTGAATGTACCCTTTGAGTTGTTCGATATCCACGACAAACGGGTGCAACAGACGGCGCAAGCGGTGGAAAACGCTTTGGGCGGCTCACCCGCGGGCGGCATCCTGCGCTATGAAGACGATCCCTATATCGGAGGGAATCCCTGGATTTTGACCACGTTGTGGCTGGCCCTGTACAAAATCAAAGCGGGGGATCGGGAGGGAGCAGAAACGCTCCTGGAGTGGGCGGTCCATCACCGAACCGAACTGGATCTGCTGCCGGAACAAATCGACCGCAACACCGGTGAAGCTGCTTGGGTCGTTCCCCTGACATGGTCTCACGCCATGCTGGTACTGGCAGTGCTGGATTGGATGGAGGCGGGGAAAGGGAACGAGTCCGCATCTTTAGAAGTGGTGGAGTGAAGCGTCTTGAAGTTGAAGCTACCGGTGAACCATTTAAAGGACGGGTCCTATACCCGTCTTTTTTTGTGGAATTCTTTGTTTATGGTAGTAGATCAGGCGGGTGACTACACAAAATACTCTTGTATTTTACGGCAAATGATTGCGGGGGGCGGTCGATAGAAAATGCAGAGGATTTGTCAAATAATCGGTCCGGTGTACGGAATGCGAGGGAGACGATTAAAATTGTATCGCAGGACCTGATTCAAGCTGTTTAAGTAGGCATGAAGAGACTCCGCAATCATCAGATTTAATCTCTTTTCTTTCGTATTTAGAAGGATTACTGGTTTTCCCAGAGAATAAGAAAACCCTATTTCCCACATGGTTCCGGGGTCTTCATCGTTGTAAACGGCGAAAACGATGTCTGTTCGTTTGATTGCACGTAGATCCGAAGCGAAAGTTTGTTTGCGAAACCCCATCGATCCAAATGGTAAGGGACTTTGATGTTTTCGCGGGGAGTGTACGTTCAGCCCTTTTATCGCTAATAGACCTTCCAGCATGGCTACTAATCTGATTTGTTCAGGATTAAAAAACGGACCGGCCAAGTATACTTTTCTACGCATGTGGATCCCTGATCTCAACTGTCTTTTCACGGATTCTCTTACTCCTTATTTTTTGATTTATAGTATGAAAACATGGAGCATCAGGTGACTTCATCGGTCCAAAGGGGGCATCGGTTCCATAACCGGTCTACCCGTCGTCTGTTTAGGGCCTGTCTGGTCATCACTTTTCCGTGAGAAAAAGGGAGGGTTGGTATGGCTTTTGGTTCGCCATTGCACTCATAGAGCACATGTTTCGCCTGGGTCACTTCGTTCCCGGTCTCGCTATGCGCTTTTTGCAACGAAACGAAGACAGCCATACCAACCCGGGATCTCGCGCTATGGATGGTTCAGACACGCCTTAAAATGAAAATCCCTATGGAGCAATACAATAAGGAGTAGTCACTTTTTATAAAATTTTTTCATAATTTTGATTGAAAGGAAGATTCGTTTCCGTTATACTATGGATTGATAAAATGGTTGGTATATATATCTAAGACGGTCCATGGAGAGGGAAAAGAAAGTGATAAGGAGAGGATTGCGTTGTTCATCAGACATTTGTCGGGATTAAATTTACTGAAAATTCTTATCTTTATCGGTATTTCAGCACTTGTTCTAGCCGGTATCGCTGGGGTGATCCAACCTGTGTCGGCGGAACCGTCACCCGATTGTACGTCATCCGCTTGGAACAGCATGCAGGTATACACGGGAGGGGATACGGTTTCTCACAACGGACACGAATGGAGAGCGAAATGGTGGACACGAGGAGAAGAGCCCCGCGTGATTGGTGAATGGGGGGTATGGGAAGACTTGGGATCGTGTTCGAAAGAGTCGGATCAGCCCGGAGGTCCTGCTGAACCAAAAGAACCCGCTCAGCCTGAGGGGAGAACACCCATTGAAACCCATGGTCCGTTGCATGTCTGCGGCACCAAGCTGTGTGACCAATCCGGCAATTCGGTTCAACTGCGCGGCATGAGTACTCATGGTCTGCAATGGTATGGATGGGGCAATTGTGTGACGGAATCTTCCCTTGATACGCTGGCATATGACTGGAACGCGGATATTTTGCGAGTTTCTCTGTATGTGCAGGAAGGGGGTTATGAGACGGACCCCGAAGGGTTCACGGCCCAGGTGAATCGGATTATCGAAGAGGCCACCGAGCGGGGGATGTATGTCCTGGTGGACTGGCACCAATTAACACCGGGTGATCCGATGGTTAATCTGGAACATGCCAAGACTTTTTTCACCGCTATTGCTCAACAGCACAGGGATAAGACCAACATTATCTATGATATCGCCAATGAGCCCAATGGGGTTAGCTGGTCCCGGATCCGGGATTACGCGCATCAGATCATTCCGGTCATCCGTCAGCATGATCCGGATTCCGTGATCCTGATCGGCACCCACGGCTGGGCCTCCCTCGGTATCTCCGACGGCCGCAGTGCCCGGGACATCGTCGATCACCCGGTCGATGCGGAGAACATCATGTATACGTTCCACTTCTACGCGGCTTCTCACGGACAGGCATACCGCGACGAGTTAGCCTGGGCGGCTGACCGTATTCCGATCTTTGTCACGGAGTGGGGGTCGCAGGAATACACGGGAGACGGTCCCAATGATTTTAACAGCACACAAGCTTATCTCGATATCATGAAGGACAAAGAGATCAGCTGGATCAACTGGAACTATTCTGATGACTGGCGGTCCGGTGCCGTTTGGAAAACGGGTACCTGTTCGAGCGGGCAGTGGACGGCTGATAACCTGAAGCCTGCCGGCCAATGGGTTCGGGACAAGATTCGGAACCGGTAGTGACCACGAGGGATCTGAGATAGGTATGAAGATTACAAAATGAATCGATGGACCCGCAACAAAAAACCTTTCACATAAAGTGAAAGGTTTTTGTAGTCTTGTTGATAGACTGTAATCGGGTAGAAAAAGCTTCCCTATTTAGTCGATTTTTTTGTACTTCACAAACAACCGGCCCTCGGCTACCTGGAGACGCGCTTTACACCGGTTGCCCGCAAGGATCGCACGATGTGGCAAACCATGTGGAGGATGTTTTTTGTACAATCATAGATCGTTTTAACGTAATAGAATATCTACACAAAAAAACTGAAGAAAAATTAACAATAGTGCGGTATAATCAGCGCGTAATCCAACGGGGAAAAGGGGAGGCATTCGGGTATTATGAAACGCTTTTTTCGCCAAGCCACCATGTGGCTGGCTGTGTTCGCCCTGGTGATGATGGCGATGATTCCGCAGACGGGGCAGGCCGCTTCAGGGGTGATCTCGGTCACTGATGCGATTGCCAACAACGAGGGGTCCGCCACGGTGGAGGGATTTATCGTCGGCACGACCAACACCGCCAGTTCTTTCAGTTCGGGACGATTTGAAGCACCGTTCTCCGTCAACACCAATCTGTTGCTGGCTGATGATCCCGGTGAACGGGACAAAGCCAAGCTGTTGCCGGTGCAACTGCCCAACAATGCCGTCCGACAGCAGTTGAATCTGGTGGATCATCCGGATCATCTGGGTAAAAAAGTACGGATCAGCGGGGATCTGGCCGCTTATTTTTCCGTTCCCGGCTTGCGCAACGCTTCCTCCTTCAGCTGGGTGGACGGTTCGGATGAACCGGCGGAAGCCGTAAGCATCGCTGAAGCGCGTACCTCTATGGGCAGTCGCGTGATCACCGAGGGTGTGGTCAATGTGGACAATGGGCTGCTTTTTCCGGGCAAACTGTCTGTCTATCTACAGGATGGGGAGGCGGGGATCCAACTGTTCAGCCACAACCCGGAACGGTTTCCCGAAGTGAAAAAAGGGGACCGGGTACGGGTGGAAGGCTTGGTGGGGGAACATGACAACGTCACCCAGATTCTCGTGGATGAGCTGGAGATCCAGGAGCGGAACCAACCCGTAAAAGCCAAAACCGTATCCATTGAACAGTACCGTGACCAGGAGGCAGCGGAAGCACTGGAAGGGCAATTGGTCACCCTGGAAGGGTTTGTCCGGAACGTGCCGGACTATTACAACGGCGGGGCCAATTTGACGGTGATCAACGAGGATTTTGATCCGCTGACGTTGCGGATCTGGGAAAGCACCGGCATCGACTTAAGCCAGTTGGCAGGCGATCATTGGTATCAGGTGACGGGGATCTCCAGCCAGTATCGCGATACGTATCAAGTGCTTCCCCGGGGACAGTCGGATCTGACCGTCTCCGATGTGCAAAAGGAGAAGCCCTCCACCGACGGCCGCGAGTTTCAGGCGGTGGTGGAACGGGTGGTCGACGGGGACACCATCCGCCTGAAGGATCCGGTTTTGGGAGCAACCAATGTTCGTTATCTGAATATCGATACTGCCGAAACCTATCACAAGGTGGAGAATGAACAGGATCAGAATCAGATGGATCATGGTAAACGCGCAGGTGCATATTTAGAAACCCTGTTGGCGCCTGGAGATACGGTCACCTTGAAATTGGGCGAAGAACCCCTGGATGGTTACGGCCGCCTGCTGGCTGAGGTGGTACGGGAAGACGGCCTCAACACCAATCTGAAGATGGTGGAAGAGGGGTATGCCGTTACGTATTTCATCTGGCCTTTCAAGAACGAGGAAGTGGAACGTTACGGTAGTGCCCTGAAAGAAGCCAAGGATGCGGGCAAAGGAATCTGGGACCCGGCTGATCCGTTGTTGGAATTGCCTTTTGTCTTCCGTGCCCGGGAGAGGGGAGATGAGCTGTATCGTCCGGTGGGTGATTACCGTACCCGCACATATGTTCCTGCTGACCAGTGGGAATCCATTCCGGATGAGTGGCGCGTCTTCTTCCAAACGGAAGAAGATGCCCAGCGTGCCGGTTATCACCCCTTGGAGCAGTCCCGAAGCGGACAGTTGGAGCAATTGCAGGTGCTCTTAAACCGGTACTACCAGGAAGAGAGGATGGAACGACGACTATACCGACAATTGGATCGGAGTTTCGATCGTTTGATTCAGTTGGAAAACCAACGACAACAAGCGGAAGAACAAGGGCATACCCGCTGGGCCGAAATCCGGGAGCTCCAATGGGAGTGCGCCAGGTCCAAGGCAGAACAGCAGTTGGAACGGGGTTTTCAACGAGGGTGGGTAACAGAGGAAGCCTACCATGCGCTGGATGCGTGGCTGAATCGATTAGCCCCTGTACGACAGGATCAGGGGGCCGCAGGAAATCCGGCGGCTTAAGACCTGTTCGGCCTGGGGTCTCGGACCCTGCGGATAGTTCAGATGTGTTCTAGGGCCTGTCTGGTCATTCAAGCTTGTATGATGTTATGGTGAGGACGGTGTGGCCGACTGAGATCCTTTGCGCTTTTTGCAAGAGATCGAAGACGGTCACACCGGACCTCTCCCTTTGCAATGGGTTTATCAGGACACGCTCGAATACTACAGTTGCAGATAAAAGAGCAGGCGGCGGTGTGAGAAGAGAGGGTGGTGGGATGACTGAGATCCTTTGTACTCATAAAGCACAAGTCTCGCCTGGGTCGCTTCGTTCCCGGTCTCGCTATGCGCTTTTTGCAACGAAACGAAGACAGCCATACCCGACCCGGAGTCCCACCCTAAACAATCAATTTCAGATGAGAAAATCAAACCGGGAGATCTGGATTCCAACCTCCCGGTTTATCTGTGGTAGGATAATGACAGGAAACTTTCAATCCGGAAAGGATGGTTTGATGGCACGCACTGAATCCAACATGATTCCCCTGGGGAGCCAAGCTCCTTCTTTTTCATTGCCCGATGTCGTTTCCGGCCGGACGCTTTCCCTGAAGGAATTAAAATCCGAACGGGCGACTGTTTTGATGTTCATCTGCAACCATTGTCCCTTTGTCAAACATGTCCAGGAACAACTGGTGCAGCTGGCGAAAGACTATCAACCCCAACAAGTTTCGTTTATCGCGATCAATGCCAACGACGCAGAAGCCTATCCCGATGATTCACCGGAAAAAATGAAGGAAGTGGCTGAAGAATTAGGCTATCCTTTCCCTTATCTGTTTGATGAGACCCAAGAGACCGCCCGGACTTATCAAGCGGCATGCACGCCCGATTTTTATGTGTTTGACGGGGAGATGCAACTGGTTTACAGGGGGCAATTGGATGATTCCCGGCCGGAGAACGGAATTCCGGTAACGGGTGAATCGCTCCGCGGTGCATTAGACCGCCTGTTGCAGGGAAAACCGGTTCCAACGGATCAAAAGCCGAGCCTCGGCTGCAATATCAAGTGGAAACAATAAACAGCGGGTGAATGCCAAAACCCAGCTTCCAACGATGGAAGCTGGGTTTGTTTGTTCCCTTGATATTCATGAAAATGAGAGAAATTTCATCCCGGAACGAGAATTCGTGCGTTAGATCGATTATAATGGAGGTGAAAACGATTGCATCCGTGCCATGCGGGTCTCACGGATGCCAATCAGTGGATAAAGGAGTTCTTCCATATGGCGACGATTAAAGATGTAGCCAAAATCGCGGGGGTGTCCCCGTCCACGGTTTCCCGGGTGATCGCAGGAAGCGACCGGATCAGCAACCGTACGAAAGAGAAGGTGCGGCGGGCGATGGAGGAAGTGGAGTACGTTCCCAATGCCATCGCCCGCAGTCTTGCGCGGGCCAACACGCGAACGGTGGGGTTCACTCTGTCCAGACGGGCGGATCAGGCTTTCTCCAATCCTTTTTTTTCTGAGGTGTTGCGGGGGATGTCCTCGGTAGCCCAGTTCCGGGATTATAATATTTTACTTTCCATCAGCATGAATGAAAGAGAAGAAAGGGAAAAGTGTCTGCGTCTGATCCGGGAGCGGCGCGTGGACGGGTTGATCGTCTCCACTTCCCGGGTTCACGATACCCTGATCTCCACTCTGGTGGAGGAAGAAACCCCTTTCGTCGTCATCGGACGCAGCGCCGAACATCCGGCTCTGTCGGTCAATAATGACAACGTTCATGCCTCCTATCAGGCGACGTTACACTTGCTGGACCAAGGGTATCAATCGATCGCCTTCATCAGCGGGCCTCGGGATCTGGTGGTGACATCGGATCGGGTGCAGGGGTACAAACAAGCCTTGCTGGAACGGCAGCTTCCGGTGGTACCGGAACGAATTGTGTCGACGGAGTTTTCCGAAGAAGAGGGATTCCAGGCGTTGTGCCGTCTTCGTTCTGAAGGAGTCGCCTTTGATGCAGTGTTGGCGTCAGACGACCTGTTTGCCTTGGGCGCATTACGCTTCGCCCATTATACTGGATTGTCGGTACCCAGTGATCTGGGGATCATCGGTTTTAACGACACCCCGATGATGACCTATACCCATCCGCCCCTGACCAGTGTCCGGATTCTCTCCTATGAATTGGGAGTGGAAGCGATGCAGTTGCTTTTGGACGGGTTGGAGCACCCGGAGCGGATGCAGACGAAAAAAGAAGTGGTGCTCCCTTCTCGCTTGGAAGTGCGGGAATCCACCAGACGGTTGGCGAAATCGTAAAAGGCCGATGATGGAATGAACAGGCTCATGGAATAGAGGGAGCCCCAGGTGGGAGGATAGCAGGGAAGTTGCCTTTCATCGGCTTCTCACCTGTGGTATCATGTTCAGAGGCTGTCGGACTTGGAATAAACGCATGGCAAAAGGATGACGGTTGATGATTTACTTAGATAACAGTGCGACCACCCGGATGGATCCCGAAGTGGTGCAAGTGATGACGGATGTCATGCGAAACATATATGGAAACCCATCGTCCCTTCACGGCTTGGGAGGGAAGGCGGAACGGCTCGTTACCCAGGCGAGGCAGGCATTGGCGCGTACGTTGGATGTCTCTCCTTCTTCCCTGGTGTTCACATCGGGCGGAACAGAATCCAACAACCTGGCCATTAAAGGGGCGGCCCTGCAATTCCGCAACCGGGGGCGTCATTTGATCACCACCCAGGTGGAGCACGCATCGGTCTATCAAGTGATGAAACAGTTGGAGCAGGAAGGGTGGAACGTCACTTATCTGCCCGTGGACAGCCAGGGACGGGTGGATCCGCAAGCGGTGGAAGACGCGGTGACCGAGGAGACGGTGCTGGTATCGATCATGCACGTCAACAATGAAACGGGGACGATTCAACCGATCCGTCAGATTGGGGAGCGGCTGCGCCGGTTCCCCAAAGTACTTTTTCACGTGGATGCGGTACAGGCCTTCGGTAAAGTGGAAGTGCGGCCGCGACAGTGGGGAATCGATCTGATGACGTTATCCGCTCACAAATTTCATGGCCCCAAAGGAGCAGGGGTTCTTGTCATCCGGGAAGGAATCCGGCTCACCCCGTTGTTGGTCGGAGGGGGGCAGGAAGAGGGCTTTCGATCCGGAACCCAGAACGTGCCCGGGATTGTCGGGCTGGCCAAAGCAGCCGTACTGGCTGATCAGCGGCGTAGGGAGATAGGGCCCCGCTGGGCGGAATGGAAAGAAGCGTGGCTGAAGCATGCCAGCGAAACCTTACCCGGCATGCGGGTGAACGGAGATGTGAGCCGGGAAGGGGGAGCGCCCCATCTTTTCTCCCTTTCGTTTCCGGGCTTGAAATCGGAAGTGATCGTTCATGCCCTGGAGGAAGAAGGGGTAATCGTTTCCAGCAAATCCGCCTGCTCTTCCAAAGGGGAAAAACCCAGTCGTATTTTGAAGGCGATGGGTTTGCGTGACGAGGAAGCAATCGGCTCCATCCGGGTCAGCATGGGGTTGATGACGGTGAAAAACGAGACGGAGAGGGCTCTTGAGGCCCTCAAGCGGGTGATTCCGCGACTACAACGTGTGATGAAGGTGCATGAATCATGAGCGATTGGATCCTGGTTCGGTACGGGGAGTTGGCCTTGAAAGGGCGGAACCGTTCCGACTTTGAAAACCGACTGATGCAAAACATCCGGTTAAAACTAAAAACCTATTCCGGTGTAAAGGTTAAAAAAACGTTTGGCCGTATCTTTGTAGAGCTGAACGGAGAACCGATGGAACCGGTGATCGAATCCCTGCGGGATGTCTTTGGTGTGGTGGGGATTTGTCCCGCCAAGAAAGTGGAGACGGATTTAGGCGTTATTCAGGAAGCGGCATTGCAGTTGGTACGGGAGCATGCCCCCCTTCCCCGCACCTTCAAAGTGAAAGCGAAGCGGGCACATAAGGGTTTTCCCCATCGTTCGGACGCGATCAACCGGCAAGTGGGAACCGCCGTACTCCGGGAATTCGAAGGAATTCGAGTCGATGTGCATAATCCGGAACTGCTCCTGCATATAGAGGTGCGAAAAGAAGCCGCATATCTGTACGGACGGGATGTTCCCGGTCCCGGCGGGCTGCCCGTCGGCAGCAGCGGCCGGGTGATGCTGATGCTCTCCGGCGGGATCGACAGTCCCGTGGCCGCCTATTTGGCGATGAAACGGGGAGCGACGGTGGAAGCGGTCCACTTTCACAGTTATCCTTTTACCAGTGAGCGGGCCAAGCAAAAAGTGGTCGACTTGGCCCAGATCCTGACCCGGTACGGGGGCGGCATCCGATTGCATGTCGTGCCTTTCACGGATATCCAGACCCAGATCCGGGAAAAGTGTCCCGAATCGTATCTGATCACCGTTATGCGCCGCTACATGGTACGGATTGCCGAGGCAGTGGCGAGGAAACAAGGGGCATTGGCGTTGGTGACCGGGGAGAGTTTGGGGCAGGTGGCGAGTCAAACCCTGGAGAGCATGAACGCCATCAATGATGCGGCATCCCTTCCGATTCTTCGTCCCCTGGTCGGCATGGACAAACAGGAAATCATGAATTGGTCGAAACAGATTGGGACCTATGAAACGTCTATTCTTCCCTATGAAGATTGTTGTACCGTTTTCCAGCCTCAATCACCGGTTACCCGTCCCAGTGTGGCATTGTCCCGGGAGTTGGAGGGGAAACTGGAGGTGGAGCGGCTGGTACAGGAAGCGGTCGAGAGGGCGGAACAGATCGATCTGAAGCCCGATCAGCAGGAGAACGAGTTCCAATACTTTTAAAAACCATCCGGCTTGGCCGGGTGGTTTTTCATCCCTGTTCGTTTTCAGAATCATTTGTGGAGGTGGGTTGGCATGAACCAATGGAATAAGGAGGTTCTGGAGTGGACCCGTGCACTGGTGAGTCATCCCAGTGTGGTGGGAACCTTGGGGGAGCGGGACTTAGCCCATTACATTCATGGCCGTTTGAGGGAGTGGCCCTATTTTCAAATGCATCCCGATCATCTATGGTTGGTGCGGACCCGTGGAGATGAAAAGGAACGGTACAGCGTGCTGGCGTTGGTAAAGGGGAATCTCTGCCCCAATCGGGAGACGGTTCTACTGATGGGCCATCTGGATACGGTGGGAGTGGAGGATTACGGAAAGTGGAAACGGTGGGCCTTTACCCCGGATGAATTGATGAAACGCTGGAAAGACGAACGCATTCCACCGGGAGTGAAGCGCGATCTGGAGGAAGGAGAATGGGCCTGCGGCCGGGGCTCCGTCGATATGAAAAGCGGGCTCGCCTGTCATTTGGCGCTTCTGCGCCATTATGCCGATCGGGTGGAGGAGTGGAGCGGAAATCTCGTCTTTTTGGCGGCATGCGACGAAGAGGACAATTCCAAAGGGATTTTGTCTTCGCTGGATGAATTGGCCCATATCCGTCGTGAGCATGATTTGGATTATATCGCCGCCATCAATACGGATTACACGTCCCCCCGTTATGACGGAGACCCTCACCGCTACGTTTACCTCGGAACGGTCGGCAAATTGCTGCCCGCGTTCTACATCGTCGGCTCGGAAACCCACGCCGGTCAGGCCTTTGAAGGGTTGGATCCCAACCTGGTGGCGGCGGAGCTGACGAGACGTCTGGATTATAATCCGGAGTTTTGCGATGAGATGTACGGAGAAGTGACCACCCCGCCTGTCAGTCTAAAGCAGACGGATCTGAAAGGATCCTACGATGTGCAGACGCCTGTTACCGCCTGGGTCTATTACAACTATTTCGTTCACCGCCGTTCACCGAAAGACGTGTTGGAGAGCCTCCGGGAAGTGGCTGCCCAAGCGTTGGAGGCCGCTTTGGCCATTCATCGGGAGCGGTTGGATTCGTTTGCACGCAAAAGCGGCGACCCTGTCGGCTCGCCGGATTTTTCGGCACGGGTGTACACGTATGAGGAATTGGTTCAGCAGGCTTCAAAGGAGCAGGGACCCGGCTTTGAAGAAGAGATGCGCCAGTTTGCCATGAACCTGGTCAACGAGGAAGGACTGGATCTGCGGGAGTATAACCGGCGCATGGTGGAGGAATTATGGCAGTGCAGCGGGGAAGCGGGACCGGGTGTCGTGTTGTTTTACGCTTCCGTCTATTTTCCTCGTGTCGTATTAGATCCCGATCAAGATCGGGACCGCCGCTTGATCGAAGCGGTACGGGAAGCGGTAGGTGCCGTACAGCCGGATTGTATCCATCCGATCCAGGTGCGTCACTTCTTTCCTTATATTTCCGATATGAGCTTTGTAGCCATCAGTGATGATGAAGAGGGTTTGGACGCACTGGCTCAAAATATGCCTGCATGGGGAACCAAACATCGGATGGATGTGGACGCGATTCGGGAGTTGGATATCCCGGTGGTCAATATCGGACCTTACGGAAAAGATGCGCATAAACAATGGGAGCGTGTCGAAGTGGCCTATTCCATGGAACTGGTGCCGGAGATCAATCGACAAGTGGTGGAACGGCTGTTTCGTCCCTCTTAAGCCTCGTGCACTTCTGCGATGCGCGCGATCAAACGAAAATCTTTTTCGGTGATGCCTCCGGCATCGTGGGTCGTGGTGGAGACGATGACCCGATCAACAGTCAGCATCAGGTCAGGGTGATGATTCTCCTGTTCGGCAATACGGGCGATCGTTTGGATAAAACGGGCGCCGTCCATATAATTTTCGAAGGGAACCGTTCGTACCAATCGATCCCCGGACCGGACCCATCCGGGGTTTTCCTTTAATCGTTTTTCCACCGTTTCTGCAGATAAAGCCATAGGGTACTCCCCCTTCTTTTTTCGTTTCCCCCATCGTTATACCGGTGGCATCTTTTGTCAAGCCCTCTGGCACCCGCCGGGTTGCATGGGGCTTTTTTCTTTGGCTTATACTAACTCTGCTTTCATCTCAAGGGGGGAGCCGCGGTGGTGACCGACGGATTGATGCAACTGTGGCGAGTTCTGGATTGGTTTTATTCCCATACCAGTCGGTTACAGTACGTGGACAAGGAACATCACAATTTGTTCCGTGTGGTTTTCAAGCGGTATCGGGGAGATCCGTTAACGACACAAGATGGCGTGCGATTACTCCCCGGTGATCGGTATGCCAAGCTCCATCTCCACAATTGGAGACTGGCCCACTTAATGCGTAAGGAACACATGGCCCAAAAAACGGGTCGCCATCCTGCATCGGCTGTGCGTATCGAGTTGAAAGTAATGAATGAGATTCGCCGCTCCTTGCCGACATTGGCCTCTTTTATCCAACATCATGCCGAGGCGGAAGACATTCAGGTTCTGGCGGGAACCACTTTTATCTATCGGGGAGCGAATCATTTACACTTTGATATCGAGGACTACACCCATCCGGTAAAAAGTCGCTTCAAATCTCTTTTTCTAAAGCTGATTTTGCTTGTATGCCAGCCCTCGGAATGGAAACGGCTGTGGAAGCGGCGGGATTTGGTTCCCAAACGGGTATTTATTTCCCGGAATCAACTGTCTCGATATTATGGAGAGAGGTCGAAGTCATGAGCGGGATTCATGTGATGATTTTAACGGAAACCGTCGGAGGAAACGGACACTTTCGGGCGGCGGATGCCATTCGGGCCGGGATCAAACGGACCGCACCGGATGTAAAGGTGCAGATTCAATGCGGCTTGTCCCACTTCAGTCCTTCTCTGGAACGCATTGTTCGCCAGTTTTATCTGGGAACGCTCCGTTATGCTCCGGGTTTGTGGGGAGCGGCTTATCAACGGGAACAAACCTGGAGCGAGTGGTTTCAGACTCCTCTCGGGGAACTGTTGTCTACCAAACTTTTGAAGCTCCTGGAGGAACAGTCGCCGGATGTGGTGGTCTGTACCCATGCATTTTGCCTGGGGGCGATGGGACAGTTGAAAGAACGACACCGCTTCGATTTTCGATTGGGAGCAGCGGTTACCGATTTTGATGCCAATGGTTTTTGGATTCATCCCGCTGTTGATTTTTATTTGCTGGCGCACGAAAGCGTCGCGGAAAAAATACATGATTGGTTTGGAGTGCCCCGTGAACGCCTCCATGTGACTGGGATCCCCATCGATCCCTGTTTTACGGAAGATACGGGGGAAAGAGCCGTTCTGCGGGAACAGTTGGGAATCGCACCCGAAGCTTTTACAGTCCTTTTGATGGGGGGCGGTGTCGGGTTGGGGCCCTTGGAGAAGGTAGTGAAATCCTTCCGCTTGGAAATGCCCAACGAAGAACTGGTGGTGGTGACGGGACGAAACCAGCGCCTGCTGGAACGATTATCGGCCCGTTATGATCAGGAGCCGGGTGTCCATATTTTGGGTTATACCCAGCGTATGCGCGATTGGATGAAGGTATCCGATCTGATTGTCAGCAAAGCCGGGGGACTGACCAGTTCGGAAGCCCTTGCCACCGGGTTGCCCATGATGATCTGCCAACCGATTCCGGGACAGGAGGAACGGAACAGCCGGTTTCTCACTCATCATCGAGTGGCTCTCAGACAGGACCGACCGGGAGAGATTCCCCGCCATATTCATCCCCTGATGAAGGCACCGGAACGTTGGGATCAGATGAGGCAGCGGGCGAAGGGGCTAGGGAAACCCGGGTCCGCCTTGGACGCCGCCGGAGTCATACTAAAAACAAACTAAAACAAAGCGGTGGGACTAAAAGTCGCCACCGCTTTGTTATGAGTTTAAGATTTGACGGACGGCCCGGAGCCGAGGCTGTGGAACGTAATCTCGGGACGGGAGCCAAAGCGCAGGTTAAAAGCGGTTTGGCCCAAGCCGTCACTGATATAAAATGCGCGTTGCTGATGATAATGCAAGCCGCTGATCACGTTTAAGCCCGGGAGCTTGCCCATTTTACGCAGATGGTACGGTTTGGGCCAACAGATCTGACCGCCATGGAAATGTCCCGACAACAGATAGTCGAAGTGATGATCCATGTCCAGCACAATATGGGGATCATGGGTCAAGACCAGGTTGATTCCTTCCGTTACTCCATGATAGGCCCGATCCGCATCACTGCGTCCGGTATAGGCATCATCGATTCCGATGATGTTCAACTTTTGGCCGCCGATGTCTAAGGTGTGATGCTCATTTTTTAAAACGATACATCCACGGCGTTCCATTTCTTTTTGCAGCGTCGGCAGATAATCGGCGATGACATAATCATGATTGCCGAAAACCGCGTACATCCCGTATCGGGGCTTAAGGCTCTGAAGGGCGTCCATATATTGAAGGAAGCGTCCGCTCATCCGCTTGGTATCCAAGTAGTCACCCGTTAATGCAATCAAGTCGATCGGTTCGTCTTTCACCTGTTCCAACAAGGCTTCCGGTGAAATTGAACATTTTTCCATATGAAGGTCGGATAAGTGCAGGATGCGCAAACCATTGTTGTTCAGTGGACGGGATACTTGAATATCGACATGTTTGACAGTGGGTTTATACGTATTATACCGTGCAATCCCCCAGCAGATGGCGAACAGTCCAAGAAGTAAGGTCCAGATCATCCACAACGTTAACACCACCTATCCATAGACAGTCTATTATATAGTAAAGGATTGGACGAGGTGCGTCGAGGGTGAAAAAAGGAAATTTTTATGGATATAATTGGGAATTTAAATCACCCCCCTATCCCAACGGCTTTTGGGATAGGGGTTGTCGGTTGCGGAGAGGCGGAACGCAAGAACACGGGGACTGACGTAATAGTAGTGTCTCCTATGGTAATGGTTATCATTCCCTGTTATCCACCTTTACGTTCAGGATCCGGCCTCGCATATGATGTATCACTCCATCACCACGGATGCAATGCTATAGTAAGCAATCACTTTCATGTCGATTTGATTCAGGCGGGGAAGGATCCTTTCGCGAAAAAATTCCGGTGCTGATCCGATCCTGACGGCGGGTATGGTGGAAGAAGAGGAAGCTTTCAAGCCCATCGTGACTTCCTCCAATGATTCAACCAGAGGTTCCCCCACTCTGCATCCAAAGAGGCCAAATGTTGACTCATGGCGGGCTGTGTCATCATTCTGGATTTGGCTTGCCTCCGATAGCGAGTGGTACTTATAAATGCTGATAAAACTGCGATACCATTCAAAATCAACCATGTTGAAATGCCCAGTCCTTTCATTTCTTGTGTTTATGATTGGATCGATCGTTTATCTATTCTTCTCTCCTATCATAACAACCCCCCATCTCCGTTATCTTGGGATGGGGGGTTGTTGTTGGTTGGGGAGGCAGGGATCGAACCTGCGCATCACGGAGTCAAAGTCCGTTGCCTTACCGCTTGGCTACTCCCCATGGGAAGACGGGATTCCCTAAGTAGAGCCCGTTCCCTCATACTATGTCATCCAGACTCCTGTTCTATCCCTTTTCGGCTGATTTCTGTCAATAATGAAAAATGCGGATCGGGTGATCTCTCGCGGAGATCAAACCATGACACCTGTCATTCTTTTTTGCTGACCCCTGTGAATATTCGTCCCCCTATTTCAACGGTAAAATCTGCATGGAAGAGGACACCTGAAGAATGGGGAGAGTGCCGTGGAACCTTCACACAAACGAATTCGTTTGCTGGATATCTGGCGGGGGTTTGCCATTTTGGGTACATTGGGAACCAACATCTGGCTGTTTGCCAACCTGGGGGATCTATCATATGTACTCACATTTGATCATCCGCCGTGGTGGACGTCGCTGGATCAATGGATTCGGGTGTTTGTTTTGTGTTTGGTAAATGGAAAATTCCTCGGGATCTTGGCGATTTTATTTGGAGTTGGATTAGAATTAAAGTATCGGCAAGCATTGCGGAAAAAGGATGCCTGGCCCGGCATCTATCTATGGATCTCCTTGATTTTGCTGGCTGAAGGAATGATTCATTTTACGCTGGTCATGGAGTATGACATTTTAATGAGTTACGCGGTGACGGCTATAATCGTTTCCTTCATCGTTAAGTTCGGCGATCAAGCGATCAAATGGAGCATGATGCTGTCGGGTGGATTTCATGTGTTGAGCCTGTTGTCGGTTACGGGAGTGATCCTGGCTACGGGAAATGCTCTTGCGGGCGAAATGTCTCACGTGGTCAGCCTTTATCAAGACGGCACATGGCTGGAACAACTGCAATATCGTCTGTCCGATTTTTGGGTGCTTCGCGCGGAAGCGATTTTTGTCATTCCGATGAATGTGTTTTTGTTTCTTTTGGGTGTTCGCCTGATGAGAGCCGGTGCGTTTTCTCCCGATGACAACGGAAAACGCATCCGCCGGAACATGCTGCGGATCGGCTTGTTTCTGGGGGCTCCGCTCCATTTGCTTCAGTTTGTCCCTGGAGGAGCGTTTGATTTGCCGGTTCGGTACTTGTTTGCCCCGCTTCTGGCCGTCGGCTATATGGCGCTGATCGCCAAGTGGGTCGAAAGCCGTCCCCGTCTGCGGCTATGGTCTTATATGGAGCGGGTCGGGAAAATGGCACTCAGCTGCTATGTCTTACAAAATGTGATGGCTTCCATCCTCTTTTACGGATGGGGATTGGGCTGGGGCGGACAAGTGGGTGCTTTAGCGACGGTGGCGATTTGGTTTGGCATCAGCCTGTTTCAAGTGGGTTTTGCCTGGTTTTGGTTGCGCATGTTTCGCTTCGGCCCGATGGAAAGCATGCGTCGATCCCTGGCTGCGTGGCCGGTTGGAGGACGGATGAATGCTGCAAAAACTGTACCCCCGCGATCAGATCGATCAATATCTGCTGATTGATGTGATTGCGCTTCTCTCTTTAGCTTATCAAGTGTTTATCGTACACAAGCCTTTTGGTTTGATCGGCAGCCTTTTGCTGTACAGTATCTATTTGAGTGTGTTTTATGTGAGTTTGTGGCATCAGGATGAGCGCCTTTTGGTTTCCGTGTATATCGGATGTGGGGTGCTAGCGGTTTTAGGGATGGTTTCCCATCTTTCGCTAACGGTGTTCGCCTTTATGCAAGCAGGCCAACTGGGTTTGGCCCGTTCCAAGCGTCTGATCGGGCTGGGCATGCCTGCGTTCCCGGCGATGCACGCGGCTGCCTATTACGGGCACAAAGGAGACCTGTCGGGATTCGTTCCTTCCTATTCCATGCTGTTTCTCCTGTTGCAGCTGGTGATCCCTGTTGTCGTCTATTTCGTTGAGCGGTCACGATCGCTGGGTTATGCATTGGATGAAGCGAACAAAAAAATTGAACGATATGTTCAAGAGGAGGAACGAAATCGGATTGCCCGGGATTTGCACGATACACTCGGGCAAACCCTGACGATGATCAAAATGAAAAGCGAGCTGGCGATCCGGTTGATGGATAAACAATCGGATCAGGCGAAACAAGAGATGCAGGAAGTGAGGGACACTTCCCGAACGGCGTTGAAACAAGTGCGGGAATTGGTAACGTCCATGAAGCAGGTATCCCTGGAGGAAGAGATTCAACACGCACACACCCTGTTCCGTATGGCAGGAGTCCACTTAGTCCTAAGGGAAACCGGTCCCCGGCCGGATCTTTCCCATGCGAAGGAAACGATGCTGGCCCTCTCGATTCGGGAAGCCTTCACCAATGTCATCAAACACAGCCAAGCCAAGAGGTGTACCGTCCAGATGGGATGGAACGACGGCCGCTATGAAGTCAGAGTGATGGATGACGGCATCGGGTCGGTAAAGGAGGAGAAACGGGGACATGGATTGGAATCGATCCGGGAGCGGATGTGTCTGGCTGATGGCGATGTCGGGTTGGAGTCTCCCGCCGGCGGCGGGTTTGTCGTTACCTTACGCATTCCGGCCCAGTCTGGGGAAAGGGTGAAGGTGCCATGATCCGCATCGTGATCGCAGAAGATCAGCAGATGCTGCGAGGCGCGTTGACGTCGCTGCTGCAACTGGAGGAGGATATACAGGTGGTGGCGCAAGCGTCCGATGGAAAAGACGCCTTGGATGCGATTGCGTGTCATCAACCGGATGTATGCATTCTCGATATTGAGATTCCCGTCATGACCGGTCTAGAGGTTGCCGAACACATCCGACGCCACCAGTGGCCGTGCAGGATCATGATCGTGACCACGTTTGCCAGACCGGGTTACTTACAGAAAGCCACGGATCTTCAAGTGGAAGGGTATTTATTAAAAGATGAACCGATTGAAACCCTGGTGGGTGCCATCCGCAAAGTGATGAACAAAGAGAAGGTGATCAGCCCGGAGCTGATGACAGCGTTGTTTCATCGCGAAGAAAATCCTTTGACCGAGCGGGAGCAAGAAGTCCTTCGTCTGGCAAAAGAAGGGCAGAGCACGAGACAAATCGCTCAAACACTCTTTTTGACCACCGGTACGGTCCGTAATTATCTTTCCACAGCCATACAAAAAATGGAGGTGGATTCCCGGCACCACGCCATCGTAAAAGCAGAAAAAAAGGGGTGGATTTAATAGACCAGCCAAGGCCCGATCCGGATAAAAGACGCTGATCGGAAACGAATAAATGGGATAACAATGGCTCATCCTGATTCTTGGAAAGGGAGTGATGCCATTGGAATGCCAAGCGGGTAATTGTTCGATCCACTGTCCAGGCGGCTGCGGCTGTATTTCCGAATCAGAAAATCCTGACCGCTGTAATTGTTTTTGTTCCGATCCCATATTCAGATGGAATGGCGATTTAGACACAGTAGAGTTAGAAACCGTTGTTAATCTCTATACCAAAGATTTTCCCCTGAAGGAACTGGCACTGGTGTTTGAGCGGATCACCCCATACCATATCAGCATCCCTGCGAAGCGGTTAGATACTTATGTGACAGTCCGAATTTCAAATACGGCTCTTGGTGAAATCCTGGAGGAGATCGGCCTGCATATATTCGAGGAAAAAGAAGAAGATCCTGATTGCCCGGATTGCGGTTGTGGAAAAGGGGATTATAAACCGACTTAGAGAACAGAAAGGCTCGCCCTGTAAGGGTGAGCTATTTTATATTTTCCACTTAATCTGATCTCTCTTATAACCCAATAAAAAACACCCTGGGGCAAGGGAGATTTTTATTGGGTGAAGGGTAGTAATTGATTTATGAAAATCACGTGATGACCATCAGGGAAGCAAGCCGCAGCCGCTAAACCGATTCTTTACAAGGAAATCATTCATAACATACTGTGAATCTAGTCAATGGTGATCGTAACATCAGTTATATAGCAATTAAGGTAATAGTAGCAGATGAATACCTCCTTTAGAGTGGTTAAGGTTAATTTATGGTATGAGTGCCTAACGTCGAGTGTCACTCGACCCGTATGCCTATTTTTCAAATGAAATGGGCTGTATAATCAGTAACCACAACGGGCGATTGGAGTATTTATATTTAAAATAAGTAGATGGGTGATATCATGAATCCTTGCCTTTATTGGTACAATTGGTTTTTGTTTCAGCAACATAACCCTGTAATCCCGCACCCTTTTGTGGGACCGCACCATTTAAGACCGTTCCCTTTTGGTGGACCTCATGGCCTACTTTTTAGGCCGTTTGTGCATCCATATAGACCACCGTATCATCCATATAGAGAATACGAATTTCCGCAACGGTGGCGTTAATTACAAATAAAGGCCTGGACTTTTCCAGGCCTTTTTCATTGGGAAAAAGGAGGTTAATCTTTAGGAAGCCCTTCGCATTTCAACACTCAAAAGGAGAAAGTTACTAAATAACAATATAATAATCCCGATTATGAATATGATTCTTCCTAAAACTACAATGTTTTCATCCCTTATGTTTTTCATCCCTTATCTCACCCATATTTTTTTAAATTTTGTACATGGGTATATTATTCAGTTGCGATTAGAATGGTGTTACTCGATCAAGCCCAGGCTGATGTATTCTGCCATTCGGATTTGTCCGGTTCTCTCCAGTTGATGCCCCTTTTGATATCGTTTTACGACTCGTTCCAAATCGAACCAAATATGCCGTCCAACTACCTCGATCGCCTCGAACCAATCGTTTGGGTATCGTGTTGTCTCGCCCCATAATGGGTCCTACTATTTTTACAGGAGTTCCGATCGAGATCATCCGGTAGAGACGTTTTACATTGGAAATTTTCATACGAACCCGTGACTGGCATTGCGGCCGATGGAATAAGGGCGGTTGGTTCTGTGGATCCCGTATTCTCTCCAAGGGAAACGGATGACTACGATGCTCTATTTGAAAGGAATAAGTGTTCACTGTAATGCCGCTGGGAAGTATATACACGAGATGGTGCTAGGGGAAAGATCTACACTTTATCACTCTCTCAGATAAAAGACTCACCTGTATTGGGTGGGCTTTTTTGTATGGGAGATTCGCACTCCTCCTAATACATTTCGACTAAATTATATAAAAAATGACAACAAAGGAAGGATTGCGACATCTTGTGTCGAAAACCAGGGAATAGAATCCTATTCTTACAATAGAAAGGAGGTGAGGGGGTGGATGCCGCTCAAACCGTCACGGAGCTACTAAAAGAAGCGATTGAATCAGGGGCCAGTGATTTGCATCTGGAGCCGCGCATCGATCATGTCTGTGTCCGCCAGCGGGTGGATGGGTTTTTGGTTCCCGTAAGCCGCTTTCCCAAAGAGGCGTTGGGAGCACTGGTCTCCCGCATTAAGGTGATGGCCCATATGGACATTGGAGAGAAGAGGCTCCCCCAGGATGGGGCGATGGCGGTTCATCATCAGACCGAGCGGGTGGATATTCGTGTATCCAGCATGCCGATGTTGTATGGAGAAAAGCTGGTACTGCGCCTGCTGCGCAATCGTCCCGAATTGCTTTCTTTATCCGAATTGGGAATGGGAGTCGACGAGGCGGCACGGTTGAAAACCATGATCGGAATGCCGGGAGGATTTATCATCGTAACCGGTCCGACCGGGACGGGGAAAACTACGACCTTGTATGCGATGCTGCAAGAATTGAACCGTCCCGAGCGCAATGTGGTTACATTGGAAGATCCGGTGGAATATCAGCTGCCGGGGGTGAATCAGGTCCAGATTAACCGAAAAGCGGGACTCACCTTTGCGATGGGCTTGCGTGCGGTGTTGCGACAAGATCCCGACGTGATCATGGTGGGGGAGGTAAGAGACAGAGAAACCGCTGACATTGCTATTCGGGCGGCACTGACCGGACATAAGGTGTTAACCACCTTACACACCACAGACGCACCCAGCACGATCACCCGTCTGCTGGATATGGAAATCGAGCCTTATAAAATTGCTTCCGCCTTGACCGGTGTAATTGCGCAGCGGCTGATCCGGCTGATCTGCAGCGAGTGCCGCGGACCCGGATGTGAACATTGTCACCAAACCGGCTACCGACGGCGCACCGGTGCCTTTGAGGTGCTGTTGATGATAGAAGAGATGCAGCCGCTGGTGGTGGAGAGGGCTTCTCTATCCCGATTGCGGCAAGCGTTTAATCGGGAGGGAATGCGCTCGTTGCAGGAAGTGGTGTTGGAAAAAGTGCTTACCGGTCAAACAACGGTTGCCGAGTATCATCGGGTGGTGGAGGTGACGGATGAGTCACTCACGGAAAAGGAAGAAGCGCATTAGGGTGGATCAACTGGCCCAAGTGGGCCAACATTTGGGTCACCTGTTGGATGCGGGTTTTCCCCTGGTTCCCAGTCTGCGCCTGTTACAGGAGCAAAAGGTGCTAAGGCCGGAGGAAGCCCATGGGATCCTGGTGGATCTGGACAATGGAAGGAGTTTGTCACAGGCGTTGGCAGGTGCAGGGTTCCCGTCGCTGTTTGTCTCCTTTATCCGGGCGTCGGAAGAGCACGGGAACCTGGCGTTTGGATTAAAACAGTGTGAATCCTACTACAGTCAGCAGTATCGTTTTCGTCGGGACATATCCCAAGCCGTGGCTTATCCGCTGGTGGTGCTGGTATTAGTGGGTTTTTCTTTCTTCTTTTTGATGACAACAGTGGTTCCTCGGTTTCGTGAATTGTATGAAGCGATGGGGTTGGAACTGCCGGCCTATACCCAGATGGTGCTGATGATCCATGGATTTCTCCCGGTGATCGGGGTGGCGGGTGCCGGAATGGTCTTATTCATCTTGATTTTGCGGATATCGGTGCGCTACCTGCCTTCGGATCGTCAGGAGACGGTCGAGGAATGGTGGCGGCGCCTCCCTGGGTTGCGGTCGTTCTACTCCTTGCGTTTCACTCATTATCTGTCTGTTCAATTGGGAACGATGCTCCAATCGGGAGTCCCCTTATTGCGGGCGGTGGAGATCATGAAGGAATTAAGTCCCTGGAGACCGCTAGCCCGCAGTGTCGCTCGCATTCGTGCGGGGTTGTTGCAGGGACAGTCGTTCCATCGATCCGTGGAGAAAGAGGGAGATCGGTTTCTGCCCGCTTTGGCGCGGCTGGCCGCGTTGGGAGAGGAATCCGGCCGGTTGGACCAATCGCTTCTCACATTGGGCAAAGGGGCCGAAATGATGATTCGGGAGCGGTTGAAACGATGGACGAAGAGTTTGGAGCCGATTTTAATTTTTATCATCGGTTTGTTTATGGCCGCCACCGTGATTGCCATGTTTTTGCCCATGTTACATCTGGTGCAGGCCATGTGAGAAAGGAGTGATCCATGTGAGAAAGCGGCTGTGGAGAGATGAGCGGGGTTTTACGCTGATTGAAATGCTGGTGGTGCTGTTTGTGATCGCGGTAATTATCGCCATTGCCCTGCCCAACCTAAAAGCGGCAGGGGAGTCGGCCCAGGAAAAATCTTGCGAAGCCAACCGGAAATTGATTGGTTCGCAAGCGGACAACTACTATCTGGAAATGGGCAGTTATCCCACCAGTGTGGAACAGCTGCATCGCCGGGGCTATCTGCGCACCGCTCCCAACTGTCCGGCAAAAGGCAAGTATTCCATCCATCCTAACGCCTCCGTAGAAAAAAGGGTGAAGTGTTCCATCCATGGTGATTGAGGGCGTGTATGGGAACGAAACGAAAACAGTCACATCGACCCGGGAGCTCGCCAAACGGATGGATCAGACACACCCTAGTGCTCCGGGCCGATGGAAGAAGCGGACGGGTCCGGGATGGATCGGGTGGCGAGATGAAGGCGGTTGGAACCTGGTGGAGCTGCAAGTGACGCTGTTGTTGATTTCCCTCCTCGCAGGGCTTTGCTACCCTGCTTTTGTCCAGTGGGCCGACCGGGTGGAGCGGGATTTGTTTCTTGGAGTGTTGGCTTCCGACATCCGCATGGCTCAGCGGGAAGCGACGGTGAGGGAGGAAGAGGTGGTGCTGGCGTTGGATTCTGAGGCTGGAATCTACCGCATCATGCGAGACGGACAGGTCATCCGGCAAGGGAAGATGCCGTCCCGGTTCCAGGTGGAGAGCAATTATCCCGGGGATCGAATCCTCTTTCGGCGCACCGGTCAAGTACGGGGCGGTACGCTGTCGCTTCGGTCCGGGGGTGAGTTGGTGGGAAAGGTGATCATCCAGGTGGCTTCCGGCCGCCCCCGGGTGGAGACGGGACCATGAGAGGGGCGGAGAAGGGGTTTACCCTGGTAGAAGTGGTGACGGCTTTGATGGTGCTTAGCGTGATTTTGGCAGTGGGGATTCCCATCATGACGGAGGTGAGGGAACAACAGCATCTGCAAGCACAGCGGATGCAAGCAGTGTTGTTACTGGAACGGCACATGGAAGAGCTGCAAATCCGCCCCTTCCCCTTGCCGCAGGAGGGTTCAACACGGGAACAAGTGGACGGCACACGATTTGATGTTCGATGGAAGCAAAAACGGGCCGGATCCCGCCTGGCCGGAACCCAAGTGGAGGTGCAATGGCAAGACAGACGCGATCAAACGCAACAACTCCGACTGCGCGCCCTTCAATACATGCCTTAACGGGGCAGGAGGGGTTCACCTATGTGGAGTTTTCGGTTGTGTTGATGTTGTTGCTGCTGTTTGTCCCGGTCGTGATGTCGGTTTCTTTTCATGTGGAAAAAGGGATGAAAGAAGCATTCTGGGAACAGCAGCTGCAGATGGAACTGTCGGCCTTTGCCGCCGACGTCCGGGATGAAATTCGTTCCTGTACCCACCACCGGTTGTCGAAGGAAGGATGGCTCTTGATGGAGACGCCGACAGGAGAAACGATCCGCTACAAACACGACCGGCGCCGGATTATCCGCAGTGTGCGCCCGCTGGGGGAAAGCCGTTTTCAGGGAACCACCATCCTGGCCCACGATGTCTACTGGGTCGTTTTTTCCCCGGACGGCACCGGTGTCCACGTGGAGATCGGGCTGCAAAACTGGCATGGTGACCGAGAAGCCCGGCTTTATTTTCGAGGGAGGACAGCACCATGACAGATGAACGGGGAATTGCCCTTCCCTTGGTCCTGGGTGTGATGGTTCTGGTGTTTCTGCTGGTGACGGCCACTCTCTCCCAATCTCTGCAGGCTCGGCACAGCACCGTCACGGACTGGCAGATGCTTCGCGCCCAGTATGCCGCAGAAAGCGGCATCGCCCGCATGCAGGAGAAGATTTGTCAGCAGGAGCAATTCGGAACTATCACCACTCAATTAAACGGGATGGAGGTCGTCACCCAAAGTGTGATCCGGGGTGGGGAAGGTGTGATCATATCAACCGCGGAAGGGCAGGGGGTCAAGCAAACCATCCGGGTTTGGTTGGATCGGAAGACGTGTACCGTAATCCGCTGGGAACGATGAGCACGGGGTGAATGGAAAGGGGCCGGAATAGACCGGCCTTTTTTTATATTTGTCGTCCCTCCTTTTAGGGCTTGTCTGGTCATTCATTTTTCCGTGAGAAAAAGGGAGGGTTGGTATGGCCTTTGGGTCGCCTTTGCACTCACAGAGCACAAGTCTCGCCTAGGGCCTGTCTGGTAATTCAATTTTTCGCAAGAACAAGAGAGGGTCGGTGTGGCTGGCGGAGAGCCTTTGCGCTTTTTGCAACGAAACGAAGACAGCCATAGCAACCCGGGATCTCGCCTTACGGATTGTACAGACAAGCCCTAAAGGGACTTTCTGTCGATTGGCTACTCGAGAGGCAACAGCCGTGATTCCTTTTCAATACAAGCATAAAATAATGCGATTGAAATGAAGGGGGGAGGAAGAGTGAAAGAAGGAGGACGAATAAAAATCGGTCAAAACAACGGTTCTTTCAATATCAGAACCCAATTTACGTTTGTGACGGACGATCCTACACTTCATCGCATTTTAAGTGGGATTGCCTTTACCAGAACCAATATTACTGGATATTTCCAAACCAAGATCAGCAACCGATTCAATTTGGTTAAGTTCGTGGTCGGGCCTCCTGATTTTGAAAGGCCCCGGGATCTTCGGATCGTAAGGAGTATCCTTCGTTTTTTGGGTGTTCGCTTTCAAGAGGAGAAAGTAATTCAATTTCGTCGAATCATACCAGGGACTCCCGGTGTGATTAACACACTGTTCGGAGCCTTATGGTTTAGAGTGAGAGTAAAGGCCATATACCTCGGAGAAGATACGAGATTATTTTTGAATGTATCAGATGTGAACCGGGCGATCCATATTCTAAGACAAAGAAATATTGTGTAGGAACAGGGCCGGCAATTTTGCCGGCCCTATTGTTTCTATCGATACATGATGATTTCCGCGGGGACCGGTGTTCTCAACATGAGAGGGTTAGATGGATTTTTAACGGGTATCCAGGAGGATTGTGTCCATGACTACTGCGATTTCGGGGTGGATTGGACGAGCGTATTCTGTCCAGCGGCGATCCACCATGTTCCTTGCTCTTTTACCATGACATAGATCGCGAGACTCCCCTGCCCGTCTTCTATGATTTTTCCCTCGGAGGTTGTCGGGTACTGCCGTACATGGGTAACGGCTACATCGGCACGCACAAACAGGATACTCTCGACGGAATAACGCGCGTATGCATTGCGTAGCGGACCAGCCAAAACGCGCTGGTGCACATGATTGATTTGTTTCCGGCCGGACAGCCGTTCACCAAACACATTGACCCACGTGGCATCTGGAGTAAAGTGACGATCCAACTCATCGGCATTATGTTGATTAAATGCGGCCTCCATCTCAGCAACTGTTTGTCTGATGGCGACGCTCTCTTGCTCATGAGCTTCTCGTTTACCGTTCATTTTTTCTCCTCCTTATGGGTGAGGACTGGTATGGAGCGATTAGCAGCCTGTTTGTTTAAAAATACGATAGTTTGTTTTTTTTCGCTTCAGTCGACATGCTGAAAAAAGATCCCTATATAGTCGTAGGACTTTGGAGTCGCTTCGCAGGAAGTCTCGTCGCAGTTTTGAGGACTTCACATATGTAAAGTAAGTACTTACATTACAACTTAAAAATCAATGTGATATATTGACCGTGAATGGACGTAAATCCAAGGGATGGACGGTTGTTTTGGGTCTTTGATGAAAGGGTGTCATGTAACACGGAGGACACGCATATCTGGATGATCCGTAAAAAAGGAGGAGGCATGCCCGATGAAATCGTATGTCTTGTTTTTCAATCAGGTGGATCGTTCCAGTCTCCCGTATGTCGGTGGAAAAGGAGCCAACCTGGGTGAACTGAGCAAGGCGGGTTTTCCAGTGCCGGATGGCTTCTGTGTCACCACCTTTGCTTTCCAAGATTTCATCGCAACCAGTTCCGACATGGAGACGTTTTTCGAGTCTTTGGATATCTTGGACCCTCAGGATTTGGAACCGTTGCGCAAGTGGGGAGAACGGATTCGTACCCATTTGGAGCAACTGGCGATCCCTGCCCCGTTGGAACAGGAAATCATTTATGCTTGGGAATCGGCGGGGAAGGAGATTTCGTATGCGGTTCGTTCCAGCGCGACAGCGGAGGATTTGCCGACCGCATCTTTTGCCGGTCAGCAGGATACTTACTTAAACATCCGGGGGCGAGATGAATTGCTCCGGCATATCCGGAAATGTTGGGCCTCATTGTTTACGGATCGGGCGATTGCTTACCGGGCTAAAAATGGATTTAATCATCGTCAGGTTTCCCTGTCTGTGGTAGTGCAACAGATGGTTAATCCACAGATCGCAGGGGTGATGTTTACCGCCGATCCCACGAATGGGAATCGAAACGTGGTGTCTATCGATGCCAGTTTTGGGTTGGGGGAATCCATCGTATCCGGCATGGTGTCGGCAGATTTATATAAAGTGAAAAACGGCCAAATCATTCACAAAAATATATCGGAAAAGAAAATCGGGATTTATCCCCTGCCGGAAGGCGGGACGGTGACAAAGGACCTGCCTCCGGATCAAGGGACGAAACCAGTCCTGACGGATGACCAGATTTTATCTGTGGCTAAGTTGGGGAAAAAAATCGAAAAACACTTTGGCTCTCCGCAAGATATTGAGTTTTGTATGGAGAACGGTGAATGGTTTATGGTGCAGAGCCGGCCGATTACGTCGCTTTATCCCTTGCCCGACATCCCGCAGGAACCGCTTCGTATCATGTTCTCGTTCGGCCATGTACAAATGATGACCGATGCGATGAAGCCGCTGGGGATTTCGGTCTTACGAACCATATTTCCGAAACAGGCTTTTTTAGAAGCAGGAGGACGCCTGTTTGTGAATCCCACGGAAGTGCTTCGTACCAAGCCGGGAAGAATGATTCTTCCGAGAGTCTTTCAGCATTTGTTTGATGAAGCCCTCAGCCTTGAGATCCGGGAAGTGATCGAGCGGCCTGAGTTTCTCAACGTTCCCCCAAAACGGGGTTTTATAAAGGCCGCCTATCGATTGGTTGCTCCCATTCTCAAAGAGGTGTGGAACAATCTTTTCAAGCGTGATCCGAAATTAGCGAGAAGCAAAGTGGAACGTTATATGGAGGAAAAATGGACAGCGGTTCGTAAAGAGTTGCAAGGTGTAAGCGGACCGAAGCGTCTGGAAGCCGCTCAATATCAATTAAGCATTTTCGGAAAGGGCATGCTGCAAAACATCTTACCAATCGTGATTTGTTTCCCGATCTCATTCCACTTGTTGAAGAAAGCGCTGGTTCGTTGGATCGGGGATGATAAAAAACTGCACCAGTTAAATAAATCCCTTCCCGGCAACATTACCAGCGAGATGGGCCTTGTGATCGGCGATTTGGCTGATCTGGTTCGGGAACTGCCGGAGGTGGAGGAGTATCTAAAACAGGCCGATGACCAGACCTTCGATGAAGGACTGTTACACGTGGACGGGGGTGAGAGGTTTAAACGGGCCTTTGACGACTTTATCGGAAAATACGGAAATCGATGCGCCGGTGAAATTGACCTGACCCGGCCTCGCTGGCGCGAAACCCCTACCCAACTGGTTCCTGCCATCTTGGGACACATGCGGAGTGTGAAGCCGGGGGAACATCGGCAAAAATTCCTAAATGGGGAACAGGAAGCCGACGAAACGGCGCGGCGGATTCTGCATCAGGTTGGAAGCAGTGGCTTTAAGTCCAGACAGATGAAACGCTTAATCGAGGTGTATCGCTATATCGGAGGGGTTCGGGAACACCCCAAATATCTGTTGACTCTGATTTTGGATGAGTGCAAAAAAGCGATCCAGGCGGAAGCGGAAGAGCTGGTGAAGAAAGGCGTGCTGCAACATCCGGAAGAGGTGTTTTACTTGACTCTCGACGAGTTGATTCAACTTTCAAAAGGGGAGTTTAAACCAGATGTCTCCTCATTGGTTGCCGACCGGAAAGAACAATATGAATGGCACCAAACGTTGAACCCGCCCCGAGTCATGACGAGCGAAGGGGAGAGGGTAACCGCTTCCCCCAGGCAAGGAGAATTTCCCGAAGGGGCTCTTGTCGGAAACCCGGTTTCCGCCGGTGTGGTAGAAGGAACAGCCCGGGTTGTTCAAAAGCCGGAAGAGGCTCACCTCCAAGAAGGGGAAATCCTGATTGCCCCTCATACCGATCCCGGTTGGACTCCTTTATTTCAATCAGCCCAGGCATTAGTGACCGAAGTTGGGGGATTGATGACACACGGTGCCGTTGTGGCCCGGGAATATGGGATTCCTGCGGTAGTGGGAGTGGAGGATGCCACCAAGAAAATTAAAGACGGGCAAATGATTCGTGTGGACGGAAACCAGGGATTTGTGGAGATTTTAAGTGAAGGAAATGATAATCGTTGAAGCAGCGTTTACGGAAATCGGAGGGGCCGCATATGAACGAACAACTAAAAGCCTTGCTGAAAGAAGCCGATATTTCAGTGGGCACGAACCAAACCGATAAACAAAAAGATGTGATCCGGGCAGCCCTAGAATTATTTGCGGAAAAGGGGTACGCCGGGACTACGACACAAGCGATTGCTCAAAAAGCCCGGGTTTCTGAGAAAACGCTGTTTAAGCACTTTGAAAGTAAAGAGAAACTATTTAGGCAGACGGTTTATCCCGCCATGATCCAGGTACTGGCTCCTCTATTGATCGAGCAGACAGAGAAAATCATCGAGAAAGAAAAAAACCGCCACTACCGGGATGTCCTGTATGACGTATATAAAGACAGAATCGATTTTGCCATCGAGAATCCCGACGTGATCAAGCTGATCCTGCAAGAATTGCTCTTCAGTCCGGACTTGCGGGGCGTCATGGCCAACATTTTGCAACAACAGATGGCGCCGCTGATTTCACAAGTATTGCCCCCCACCGACGATGGAGAACCCGATTATTCTCTCATTCGGGTGATTCTCAGTTTATTGGTCGGTTATATATCGACCCGAACGATCCTGGCCCCCGATCAAGCATGGGATGATGAAAAGGAAATTCAATTTATGCTGGATGTTCTATTTTACGGCTTAGAAAGAAGGCAAAACTCACAGGATTGAAATCTGAATTCCCATCGCTCCTTTGTGATAGGGATGAATTCATTAGAAACCAGGCGGAATGTTGTTCCCCTTTTCTACTTCTATGATAAAATAGGCCATGGTAGTAGCTAAGGGCGGGTGGCCACACACCTCTCTACGGAGAGGGGGTGAGGCCATGGAATTTCTTGACCTGATCGTGAAGGCAGCTGGTGTGATGGTTCAGGCATTGGCTGTTTATGTTGCGTATCAGGCATTGAAAAAGAAGTAACCCGCCCCCCTGGCAAAGGTATGCGGGTTACTTCTCGCGATCCGTGGCCGCTCGTCTGCGGCAGCTACCCGGCGGTAGGGAATCCCCTGCCGCCGTTACTATTTCTATCCACAGAATAGCACAGGTATTCTCCATTTGTCCAGGTGAGTACGGCTCTTCAGGGGGGAAAGTTCACGGTGAAATTACTCGAGACGAAACGGCTGCGATTACCGGTTCCCCTTCACACAAAAGAACCGAAGACCCCAAAATCATGGGAATCTCCGGTTCTTTTTTGATTTCATCCCTTCAGCGCTTCTTTGATCCGTTTCCGTTGATCGTCAAAGGCTGCATCAGACAACACCGGCTCCCACTTCCGCTGCGGGAGGTTATCGGGAAGGCGGATCCACGACTTGCAGCCCAGATACTCGGCACGCATGGGGATCGCGATGGATTCGGACAGCCGGAAAATACGAAGGAGCAGGACGTGCAGGGGATGCTTTTTCTTCCACTTCAACCGCTCGACAGCAAAATTGTCCGTCCAGATGTGGAAAGGAGCGAGGCGGGCCAGTGTCGCTTCATCAAACACCTCGATATCTTCCACCAACCGGGCGACATAACGGATGGAGACCGATTCCTGCTCCGACGATCCGCCGGCCAACTCCTCGTTTACATAGGTGTGAAACGCCGGTTTGATCAACGCTGTCTTCTGGTGAAAGGCGTTCGGAAAGAGGGGAAAGGTATCGTTTTCCACCTGGAACTGGCGGGTTTCCTCATGGATCCCTCCTTTGCGCATCAAGAGGATCTGCTTTCCTTCTCCCAGAGCCTCAACCACCGCCGCCCACTCTTTCAGGGCGATCGGAGGCAGTGTCTGTATGGTTTTTTTCATTGAAGAGCCTCCCTTCATCGGGTTGTGAATCGTTACGGTCATCTTTCATTTGACCGAGGTTGTTGTGAAAGGGGACGAAAGATCGTTATCGTGTATGATAAGCGATGAACCTATGTCATTCAAGGGCGAAACAGAAATCTACAAACGAAGATTGAATCATTAGAAATCGGACTGAAAAAGCACCCAGTCTTTTCTACTTCTATGGTAAAATAGGCCATGGTAGTAGCCAAGGGCGGGTGGCCACACAACCTCTCTACGGAGGGGGGTGAGGCCATGGAACTTCTTGACCTGATCGTGAAAGCAGCTGGTGTGATGGTTCAGGCATTAGCTGTCTATGTCGCGTATCAGGCGCTGAAAAAGAAGTAACCCGCCCCTGTGGCAAAGGATCGCGGGTTACTTCTCGCTATCTGTGGCCGCTCGTCTGCGGCAGCTACCCGGCGGTAGGGGTGCGACCCTGCCGCCGTTACTATTTCTATCCACAGAATAGCACAGGTATTCTTGATTTGTCCAGGTTGATACAAATAGGTTTGCTGTTTTAAAACGCCATTGACTGTCGATCACAGTCAATGGCGTTTCCTCTTGAGGTCGTTAATCCAACAATTCTTTAATAAATTGATCGTGATCGTTGATCACGCGCTTTGTAATAAAGTAATGAGAGGTGTCTTCATATTGAGTTTCGGAGATGGGGACGGAATCAAAGTTGTATATTTTTGCCCCCGGATAGGTGAGGACAATCGGCGAGTGGGTCGCAATGATAAATTGGGCATGGTTTTGCTTGACCAAGTCATGAATCAGGCGTAAAAACGCCAGTTGACGCTGTGGGGATAACGCTGCCTCCGGTTCATCCAAGAGGTACAATCCCTTTTCGTCAAAGCGGTGAGCAAACAGCGATAAAAACGATTCGCCATGGGATTGCTCCAGCAGTGATCGACCGCCGTAGCGTTCATAGCTGCCACTTCTTTGATGGACATCGTCGATATAGGTGGCAAAATGGTAAAACGATTCCGCCCGCAGAAAAAATCCGTTTGTAACCTTTGGAAACCAGGATAATCGAATGTACTCCCCCAGGATGGATTCCGATTGATGGACGTTATACGTATGATCCCTGGAGCCGCCCGCTGTATGAAAGCCGCATTGGTCCGCGATGGCTTCCATGATGGTGGATTTACCCGATCCATTTTCACCTACAAAAAACGTAACAGGGCTGTCAAAGGTCAATGAATCTAGGGTTTGGATCGCCGAAATACAAAAAGGGTACTCGGTCCGTTTCGCTTTTTTCAGTTTGCTCTTTAGTAACTGAATCTCTCGTAAAAATACTGCCATCTCTACACACCATCCTATTTGATCGTTCCATAAGCTATCATAACACCCTGAGAAAATAGAGGGGGCGTTCATGATGGAGATTTATGCAGCATACATCCCGAAAAAGGGAACGATCCCCCTCCTTATAAACATTAAAAAAAGAAGGAACCCACTCTGCGGCAACGGAGTGGATTATTTCTCGTCCATACTGCGGCTGTTCGTCTACAGCGGCGGCAGGAGCACCCTGCCGCCGTTCCATTTCATCGAGGTATCATCGTTTTTGAAGATGTAAAACATGGGTTGCTCCAGGGAGAAAGCGAAAATCGGTAGGCACCACTTCCACCCGGATGCCGTCATGCTCTAGTTGGTCCTTCAGCGAGCTGAAGTGAGGATAGGGCTCTCCTTTGAACCCCACCAGTGGATAGAGACAAACCTGTCCTTTCGTATGGCAGATCCGCAGCAATTCTCTTATCGCTTGTAGATGGAATAAGGAATGAAATTGTTCGTGGTAAAGAAAGAGGAAGTGGCTGCAAAGGACCAATGAGAAGGTTCCACACGAAAAGGAAGGTGGGGCAGTTCCGCGGTGAGATATCTGCTTTTGGAGGAATCTCGTTCATAGTCTTCCAAAAACATTTCTAATGAATCTACCCGGATTTGATGATGCCGATTTAAATTTTGGTAGTAGTCCCATAGAAATCGATTGGTTAATGGGGGGAGTTTTTTGGCGATTAAGGCTATCTCTTGTTCCCCTTGTTTTTTGATCTCTTTCGGGGGCAGCTGGTAGGGGTCCACAGCGAAAGCCTTGAAGCCCCGATTATTTGCGGTTGCCGTAAATGATGATGCCCCTGCTGCCACATCCAGGATGGGTCCTTGTGCCAACGATTTTTTGGTGAGAGCAAACATATGCCTGTACTCATCAAAGGATCGGCAAGTCATCGCTACGCCTTTTTGTTCGTAAAAGTCTGCTTGCGTCATCCGCTTATCTCTCCTCTTCTCTACTCGACTCGTCTAAAGGTTACCCATGAGAGGATCCTTTGGGATCTCCCGTGTAAAATGATCATAGCATAGAGGTTCTATAGGAGATCGATTATTTTTGAAGTTCTTTTTTAGACATTCGCACCAGCCTCAGAGAGTGATTCTCTGAAGCTGGTGCGTATTTGGTTCTATTCCCAATTTTATGACGATAGACGAGGGGTTTCGCTTTTCTTCGCCAGAAGTTCGGCGAAACGATTCATGGCCTCCTCCGCTCCTTCCTCCGCTCCCGACTGAATCATCCTGTCGCGGGCCTCCAGGGTTTGGAAGACCGTTATATCCGTCAACTTTGTCTTGCCGTCAGGCAGTTCTTCGAATGTTACCGTTTCCAGCAGCACATGACCCGGCATCCCTTCGAATTCAAAGGTGTAGACAAGCCGCTCGGGAAAGATGCTCTCATGATAAACCCCATTGAACGCGTACTCCTCGCCGTTGACATCGCGTTGAACGAATCGCCAGACACCGCCTTTTCTCACATCCATCTTGTCAACCGTAGTGGTCATGTATTTCGGACCCCACCACTCGGGTAACAGGTTTGGATCCGTGTACGCGTTGTACAAGCGCTCGCGTGGTGCGTCGAAGACTCGCGTGATGACGATCGCTTGTTTTCCCGGTTCGGCAATAACATTCGTTTTCGTCATCGAGATATCTCCTTTTTCATTCTCTTATGTTCATCGGTTTAGCGGGGTTGTCAGGCTCGCTCCAACCCGGCCCGGTATGATCATGATAGGGGTTTCGTGCAAGGTCATGCTTACCATTACTCAAAATATGGGTGTTCTTACGGAAAATCAATGCGGGTCAATAGAGGATCACCTCGCCTTCCACATCTGCCGCGGGGGTTTATTTAACTATTCGTTCCATGTGAACGGATTCCTGGTAAGATCTGTGTTCCGGGAGTCTTCACTTTTGACGTTCGCAGGCCGTTTCGTTATAGATAGCGAGCGAGAAAACCCAGCCCTTTAGGGTTGGGATGAAAGCGAGCGCACCACGGGCACTTCCTTCGGTCGTCGGACGAGGGAGGGTTTCCCCCATACGCTAAGTCCGACAGTTTTTGTCCTGAATCCGAACACACGATCCCTTTCCTATGGTGAAATATTCATGAGAGGAGGTGAATCCAGTGATTCGAACTTACAAATTCAAGTTAGTCCCGACCATCGAGCACATACAAACGATCGAGTGGAGCCTGGACATGTGCCGATGGCTATACAACAGCATGCTGGAACAACGTCGTTTTGCCTACAAGAGACGAGGTCTTTCCTTGAACTATCATCAGCAAGCGACGGAACTTCCTTCGTTGAAAAAAGAAATCTCTGCATTTAAACAGATTTACTCCCAGGTCCTGCAGCAAGTGGTGAAACGGTTGGATTTGGCTTTTCAACATTTTTTCCGTCGCGTCAAACGGGGAGAAAAGCCAGGGTTTCCTCGTTTTCAGGGAAAAAACCGGTTTGATTCCTTGATTTACCCGCAAGCAAAGCCGTCTATGTTCCAAGGCAAATTTCTCTGTGTCCCTAAGATTGGCGATATCCGTATCAAGATACATCGCCAAATGGAAGGAATACCAAAGACCCTCACCATTAAAAGAAAGAATGGTCGGTACTATGCAATGGTGACCTGTGAGATGGAGCCTTCCCCCATGAAACCCAGTGGGAAACGGGTAGGAATTGACCTGGGAGTGAAACACTTTGCGGTCACTTCAGGCAACGAGTTCTTTCCAGCGATGCACTTTTTGGAGAAAAGGTTAAGAAAGATCAAGCGATTGCAACGAATGGTATCCCGTCGAAAGAAAGGTTCGAACCGTCGGCGCAAAGCGGTGGCGTTGTTGGCGAAAGCTCATGAGAGGGTGGCGAATCAACGAAAAGACCTTGCTCATCAGATCAGCCGTTCTCTGGTGGATCGATATGATCTGATTGTCTTCGAAAAGCTGAATGTCAAAGGGATGGTGAAAAACCGTCCCCTAGCAAAAAAGATTACGGATGCCGCTTGGCGGCAGTTGATCGACTTCACCACTTACAAGGCAGAATGGGCCGGTAGGAAGTGAAGTTGGTCGATCCTCGTAACACGTCCCAGGATTGTTCGCAATGTGGTCGGATGGTGAAGAAAGACCTAAGTGTCCGCGTTCACTCATGTCGCTGTGGCTACAGAGAGGATCGGGATCTCAACGCGGCGCAAAACATTCTTCATCGAGCCATTGGTTTCGTACCGGAAAATAAGGTCAGCTAGAACTCCAACTTTTTTAGGCTCGGGCGGAGCCTTCGGGAGAGGGCAGCGGGTTACCGCATCCGATGATCCGAGAAGCCCACGGCTTTAGCCGTGTGGAGCAAGTCACGAGAATAGGATCCAGGAAGCGGCCGTTGTAAAACGGTTGGATACCGCTTTGTTCCTTCTTCATCCAACCATGAAGGAATGTTAACGCCTGCTCAACGCTTCCTTGATTTTGGTTTTTTATCCTAGAGACAAATCGTTGTCAAAAGGGGATGGGGATTTGAAGATCGCTCTGTTTACAGACACGTTTCCTCCACAGGTGAACGGTGTGTCGCTCACGTTGCAGCGTTGGGCGGAACACATGGAACGTCGTCAGGTGGAAACCCGTATCTTTGTCCCCCGCTGTACCCAGGAAGATCCGGAAGCACCCGGCGTTTTAAGGAGTCTGAGTGTCCCGCTGTTCTTTTATCCAGAACACCGACTCTCCTTTCCCAACCCTTTCTTTATCCGCAGGGAACTGCGTGAGTTCCGCCCCGATCTCATCCACGTCACCACCCCCTTCAATATGGGCCTGATGGGCCTTCATATCGCAAAAAAAGAAGGAATCCCCCTCGTCGCCTCTTATCACACTCACTTTGACCGCTATCTTCAGTATTATCGACTGCAATTCCTCTCTTCATGGATTTGGAATTACATGCGTTGGTTTCACGAATCCTGTGAATTGCTGTTGGCCCCGTCTGATGAAACCAAGCAGTTGCTGGAGAACAAAGGGCTTCCGCGTCTGGATCTGTGGCGGAGGGGAGTGGATACGGAATTGTTTTGTCCTTCGCGGGCAAATCATGCATTTCGGCGTCGTTATCACATTGAGGGGCAGCATGTGTTGCTGTATGTGGGCAGGATGGCCCCGGAGAAGGACTTGGACGTGTTGGCGGGCGCGATGAAAAAACTGCCGGGTTCGTTCCGGGACCAGGTGCACTGGGTGTTAGTGGGGGATGGACCCATGCGAGAGGAGCTGGAAGCGGAAAAGCTGCCTCATATAACCTTTACCGGTACTCTGCGTGGTGAAGCACTGGCTGAAGCGTATGCATCGGCCGATGCATTCGTCTTTCCCTCCACGACAGAAACGTTTGGCAATGTGGTCCTGGAATCCCTGGCTGCGGGTACACCGGCAGTGGTGGCACGGGCTGGAGGAGTAAAAGAGATCGTGGAACACGGCCGGACCGGTTGGTTTGCTTCCCCCCGTTCTGTGGACGGATTGGTCGAGGGGATCTGTCATCTGCTGGGGAATTCGGAACGCCTCCGCTGGATGGGAAAGGAAGCGCGGCGTATGGCGTTGGAGCAATCCTGGGATCAGATCTTTGACCGGTTGCTCTTCCGGTATGAAGCGATCGTGGAACGAAAAACGGCCCGTCATGCACATGCTGGCTAGGGTTGTTTGGTCATTCTATTTCCCAGTGAAGAAGGGAGGGGCGGTATGACTTTGGACTCCCCTTTGCACTCACAGCGTCCGGGGTCCCTTTCGTTCTCCGGTTTCGCTGTGCACGTTTGCAACGAAACCGAAGACAGACATACCAACACGGGATCTAGTGCCCCTTCTACCAATATCGATCGTGTTTACGTGGAGGGAGGCTTGGTTTTCCGGCGGAGTCGACTCTGCCACGCATGGAGCGAAGACGGAAAACCAAGCCGACCGACTTGTCCGCGTAAAGGCCATGAAAAACAGATCGAAGTTACCTGAAGGGGCACTAGCCTTACGGATTGTTCAGACACCCTCTAATGAAAGGAGTGCTTTGCGATGTCTATGAAAAACACCCGTGTAAGAAAGGCGGTCATTCCGGCAGCCGGTTTGGGCACGCGGTTTTTGCCTGCCACCAAAGCATTGCCTAAGGAAATGCTCCCGATTGTGGACAAACCGGCGATCCAGTTCATCGTGGAAGAAGCGGTCTCATCCGGTATCAAAGACATCCTGATCATCACCGGCAGGAGCAAGCGGGCGATTGAAGACCATTTTGACCGATCCGGCGAATTGGAACACCTGTTGGAAGTTCGGGGGCAGAGGGATCGTTTGGAACAGATGGAGTCTATCTCCCATCTGGCCCGCATCCACTATATCCGGCAAAAAGAACCCATGGGTTTGGGAGATGCGGTCCTGCATGCCCGCACCTTTGTCGGGGAGGAACCCTTTGCACTGTTGTTGGGGGACGACATCGTGGAGACACCGGTGGGGATGCCGCCGTGTACCCGGCAGCTGATCGAGCAGTATGAACAAATGGGCGATCCGGTGATCGGTGTTCAAACAGTAGGGGCCGAAGACGTGTCCAAGTACGGAGTGGTCCGTTCAGTCAAACGGACGGTTCGCTCAGGGGAGATCGTGCCCTTATTTGATCTCGTGGAAAAACCAAGTTTGGATGAAGCGCCATCGCGGATCGCCATCATGGGACGATATATTTTGGAACCGTCTCTTTTTGACGTACTGGAACAAACGCCGCGCGGTTTGAAAGGGGAAGTGCAATTGACCGATGCACTTCAATACTGGAAGGAAACGATAGCCATGTGGGCTTTCGGATTTACCGGGACCCGGTTCGATGTGGGTCATCCGTTGGGATTCCTGGAAGCCAACTTGGCTTTCGGTTTACAGGATCCGGCTCTGCGGGCACGTCTGTTGCCGATGATGGAGCGGATGGTGTTAAGACATCACCCTTCAGAAAGAGGGAAGGCATTGTGAAAATCACGGTCTTGGGAATCGGATATGTGGGGTTGGTGACTGCGGCGGGTTTAGCAGCGTTGGGACATGAGGTGATCGGGGCGGACATCGCTGCGGAAAAAGTGGCCACCCTGAACGCCGGAGGAATACCCTTATGGGAACCTGGTTTACAGGAAGTTCTCAATAAAGCCAGCAGCAACGGGCGCATTCGCTTTTGTATCGATATTCCGGCAGCGATCCATGAAAGTCCGGTCTGCTTTATCGCTGTCGGAACTCCGAAAACCGCTGACGGCAGCGCGGATCTGCGCCAAGTGGAACAAGCGGTCGCTGATATCGGCAAGCATGCTCGCTCCAATACGGTGGTCGTGGTGAAAAGCACGGTTCCTCCCGGTACGGGGGATGGCTTGGAAGAGATATTGCGGCAAAAGTGGGAGCGGTGTGATTTACATGTGGTATCCAACCCGGAGTTTCTGCGTCAAGGCAATGCGGTGGATGATTTTTTTCATCCGGATCGGATGGTGGTCGGAACATCCTCTCCCTTTGCCCGCAAAGTGATGGAACGGATCTATCATGGGTTGAGTGCACCCCTGCAAATATGCGACAGACGCAGTGCGGAGATGATTAAATACGCTTCCAATGCGTTTTTGGCCATGAAAATCTCTTATATCAACATGATCGCCGATTTATGCGATCGGATCGACGCCGATGTGAATGCCGTCGCGCGGGGAATGGGAGCCGATCCGCGGATCGGGTCTGCCTTTCTACGTCCGGGGATGGGATACGGGGGTTCCTGTTTTCCAAAGGACACCCAAGCATTGATTGCCATCGGAAAACGAGAAAACGTTGAAATGTCATTGGTAGAAGCGGCGGCCCGTATCAACCGTGGACGCCCATTAACACTACTGCAGCGGTTGGAGGATGAGTGTGGCGGCTTGCGCGGGCGGAAGATCGGGGTTTGGGGACTCACCTTTAAGCCTATGTCCGACGATTTAAGGGAAGCGCCGTCCATTCCATTTTGCCGAATGGCAGTAGAGGCGGGCGCTGAAGTATTTGCGTACGATCCATTGATCCGGAGGGACTATCCCGTGGAGGACGTTCATCTATGCGAGGATTCCTACGAAGTGGCGTCTGCCTCCGACGTGACGATTCTGATGACAGAGTGGGAAGAATTTCGCAACTGCGACTGGAGCCGGATCATGGCGGGCCGTCATGACTGGATCCTGCTGGATGGCCGTAATCTATATTCCCTGGATGCGATGAAACGAGTTGCCCAGCACTGGCCGCTCACCTATCTGTCCGTGGGACGTCCCAGTGTGCGTCCGGTGAAATCAGAGTCAGTGAGCCTGCCCGAGAGTCGGACCCGCAATGGATGAATGAAGAGCGGAAATCTCGCTAAGAGGAGAAGAGTAGGAGTCCCTTCCACACGGTTCTGTCTTATTTTTTTGACATCCAAGGGTAAAATGTATCGAAATTCAGACATCCGAAAAAGATAGCCACAAAGCCGGCCGTTTTAGCCGGTTTATTTGCGTACAAAAAAGAGAGAAGTCGATCCTCCTTTTTATAGAATGCGAGCGGGAAAACCCAGCCCTTGAGGGGTGGGATGAAAGCGAGCGTCGGACGAGGGAGGGGCTTGTCCCCTCTCGCAAGTCCGACCATTTGGCGATAGAATAGGGTCAAAAGGAGGTGACTCAACTGATCCGAACCTACAAATTCAAGTTAGTTCCCACCACTGAGCAAAGGGAAAAGATTGAATGGAGTCTAGGCATGTGCCGATGGCTATACAATAGTATGCTGGAACAACGTCGCTTCGCCTATCAAAGACAAGGAGTCTCCTTAAGCTATCACCAACAAGCTACCGAACTTCCTTGGTTGAAAAAGGAAATCCCCAAATTTAAACAGGTTCACTCCCAAGTCCTTCAACAAGTGGCAAAGCGGTTGGATTTGGCTTTCCAGCACTTTTTCCGTCGAGTGAAGAATGGGGAGAAGCCCGGATTTCCACGTTTCCAAGGGAAGAATCGGTTTGATTCCATGACCTATCCCCAAGCAAAAGTATCCATGTTCCAGGGAAAGTTCATCCGCATCCCCAAAATCGGAGAGGTTCGCGTCAAGATGCATCGCCAGATGGAAGGAAGTCCAAAGACACTTGTTGTCAAGCGAAAGAACGGTCGCTACTATGTGATGGTAACCTGCACCATGGAGCCTTCCCGGATCAAGCCCAGTGGGAAGCAGGTAGGAATCGATTTAGGTGTGAAACACTTTGCCGTCACATCCGACAAAGAGTTCTTTCCGGCCATGAGATTTCTGGAGAAAGGTCTCTGTAGCATCAAGCGTTTACAGCGAACGGTATCCCGGCGAAAGAAGGGTTCCCATCGTCAGCGCAAAGCGGTAGCGTTGTTGGCGAAAGCTCATGAGAGGGTGGCGAATCAACGAAAAGACCTTGCTCATAAGATCAGTCGCTCCCTCGTGGATCGCTATGATCTCATCGCGTTTGAAAAGCTGAACGTAAAAGGGATGGTGAAAAACCGTCCCTTAGCAAAGAAGATTGCGGATGCCGCATGGAGACAATTGATTGACTTTACCACTTACAAGGCAGAGTGGGCCGGTAAGGAAGTGAAGTTGGTCGATCCCCGCAACACTTCTCAGGCTTGTTCTAAATGTGGTCGGATGGTGAAAAAAAGCTTGGAAGTTCGGATGCATACTTGCAGTTGCGGGTACACCGAAGACCGCGACGTGAACGCTGCCCGTAACATCCTCTTGAAAGCCATGGGCCATACATCAGACCCAAGGTACGACCCATTGCAACTTCAACTTTGTTAGGCTCGGGCGAAGCCTTCGGGAGAGGGTAGCGGATTACCGCATCCGATGATCCGAGAAGCCCACGGGTTTAGCCGTGAGAGACGTCACGTAGACGGAAGCGCCGATCTGGCCCAAGCAGAAGCCGTATCCAACGCATTGTCCACTCACTTTCATGTAAGCGGGTATGTTCTTATTCCCGCCGCTGTTGTGATCACGTTGCTAGCGATGAAAAAACCGGCGATTCCCACCATTTGCTTTGGGGCGGTTCTTGGTTGTGTATGGGCGATCCTGTTTCAAGGAATGAATCCTCTGGATGCGGTGCACACACTATACAGCGGGTTTCAGATTGAATCTAACGTCGATTTTTTGGATCAGTTGTTAAACCGAGGCGGGATCGCTTTCATGCTTGATGTGATCGTTCTCATTCTCTTCGCTCTCGGCTTGGGGGGCTTGTTTGAAGCAACAGGGGTGTTAACGGTCATTAGCGAAGCGATGTCTAAACTGGTTACCAACGTGGGACGGTTAACCCTCTCGACCATCTTTGCGGGGTTTCTCGGGAACTTTTTTAGAGGGGCTGCCTATGTTTCCCTTATTACGGGCTCCAAGATGACGGAAGAAAACTATGACAAGATGAGAGTGAACCGGACGGTACTTTCCAGAAACACCGAAGCGGGAGGGACGATTACCACACCGATGGTTCCCTGGTCGGACGGCGGGATCTTTATGGCTGCCGTGTTGGGAGTGGCCACATGGGAGTACCTTCCGTTTATGTGGTTTAACTTTATCGCCATCGCAATCACGATCTTCTACGGCTATACCGGCAAGTTTATTTGGTATACCGAAGACCGGACGAAACCCTCAGATAAGCCCGATCAGCAGTCTGCTGCGGGGAAATCGATTTAAGTGGGGTATCCATATTCAGAAAATTCCGCCCATACGTGGGCGGTTTCTTTGTACCGGAGGACGCCTCAGAACAGCAGTCGGTTGATAGACAGAATTGGCATCATTTTTGCTGTATACAAGGGGGAAGCAGGTGAACGGAAGGAAGAGGGGGTGATCCTTCTTTTTCCCGTTTGGCCTGTCAGGTACACGGTTCACACATTTTCAAAAAAGAGGGGATAACCATATGGCGAGGTTTGAGGGCATCTATGTGGCCATTGTCACGCCGTTTAAGGAGAATGATGAATTAGATGAAAAGCGGCTTTACGAATTATCCCAGTGGCTGATTGAAGAAGGTGTTCAAGGTCTTGTCCCTGCTGGATCTTTAGGGGAATATGCAACGCTTACCACCGAAGAACGAAAAAAAGTGGTGGACATTGTGACGGAAGCAGCGAAGGGAAAAGCTCCGGTCGTCGTGGGCACGGGAGCCCCATCCACGCAACAGGCTGTGGAGTGGGCCCGATATGCCAAGCAAGCAGGAGCGGAAGGAGTGATGGCTCTACCGCCGATTCACTACTCTCCATTGGAGAATGAAATCATTGCCCATTATGAAGCGCTCAATTCCGTTGGATTGCCTATCATTGCATACAACAATCCCCGGGATTACAAAGCGGATCTGACACCAGACCTGTTGACGGCGTTGTCCCGGTTGGATCACGTAGTAGCAGTGAAGGAATTTAGCGGTGATATCCGCCGTGTTCACGAAATTTTGGATCAAACAAATTTGGAAGTGTTGATCGGTGTGGATGATCTGGCTATGGAAGGACCGTTAGCGGGGGCGACGGGCTGGATTGCAGGCGTGCCCAATGCACTTCCGCAGCCATGTTCGAAGTTGTTCCAACTAGCAAGGGAGGGAAAAGTCGCCGAAGCAATGGTACTGTACCGGGATCTGCTTCCGCTGTTCCATTACGATGCCGATCCGCAATTGGTTCAGTCTATCAAGTATATGATGGAGCTCGCTGGGCAGCCGGTAGGTCCGACTCGTCCTCCTCGATTACCCCTGACGGAGGAACACTACGCGAAGGTAAAAGCGGCTTTTAAACGGGCTGTGGCCCATCGATCCGTGTTACCCCATTAGGGTCTGTCTAGTCATTCGATTTTCCGTGAGAAAAAGGGAGGGTCGCATAGCTGGCTGCGATCCTTTGCGCTTTTTGCAAGAGATCGAAGACAGCATGCCGACCCGGGATTAGGAATAATCAAACACGCCTAGGAAAGGAGAGGATCCGTCATGATGGAGAGCAAAAACCGAATCGGCGACGAGTGGATGATTCCCGACGGTCGAAAAATGGTCGTAAAAAACCCTTCAAACTTGGATGAGGAAGTCGGTGTCATCCATCTGTCCCATGACTATCATGTGATGGAAGCCGAGAAAGCGGCACGAAATGCCTTGGGTGAATGGGCTTCAAAGACCCCTGGGGAACGGGGGGAAGTTCTCTATCACATGGCGCAGGCGCTTCAGAATCAGTTGGAGGACCTGGCGACGCTGGCTAGCTCGGAAATGGGCAAGCCCATAACGGAAATGAAAGGGGAAGTGAAAAGAGGGATCCATCTTTTAAAGTATTATGCGGCAGAAGGAATGCGATCAGACGGATCGGTCATCCCGGCTTCGTCTACCGGTGTCCTTCAATATACCAAACGGGTTCCTTTAGGGGTGGTAGGAATCATCACCCCCTGGAATTTTCCGGTGGCTATTCCAATCTGGAAACTGGCTCCGGCTTTAATCTGCGGGAATACGGTCATTTGGAAGCCGTCAGAAAACGCTTCCCTTACAGCCACTCGTTTGATGGAGATTTTTGCGGCAACGGATTTGCCGCCAGGGGTTTTGAATTTATTGATTGGGAAGGGACGGGAGATCGGCCCCCCTTTACTGGAACAGATGGATCTGGATGGTGTCAGCTTTACCGGCTCTTCGGAAACGGGAACAAAGGTGGCCATGATTTGTGCCAAACGAAACATCAAATACCAAACAGAGATGGGCGGGAAGAATGCGGCTGTTGTTCTTCGGGACGCAGATATCCATCAAACCGTTCCACTCGTGTTGAGTGGAGCATTTCGGTCAGCCGGTCAGAAGTGCACGGCTACCAGTAGAATCATTGTGGAAAAAGGAATTTTTTCAGCATTTACAGAGGTGTTGAAAAAAGAGATGGCCAAGATCAAAATGGCCAACGCGCTGGACCCGACGGCAACCCTCGGTCCGGTCGCCTCCAAGGAGCAATACGATAAAGTTTCCTCTTATGTCGACCTGGCCCGGAGTTCGGCAGAGGTGTTGACGGAAAAGACATCGTCGCTGTCTGACCCGGGATACTATATCGATCCGATCGTGGTGACGGGTGTGGATGTCAAGCACCAATTGTCCCAGGAAGAAATCTTCGGGCCTTTGGCGGTCATACTGGAAGCGTCTGATTTTGAGGAAGCGGTTGAATGGTGCAACCAAACCGTCTACGGGTTAAGTGCGTCCCTGTTTACCCGGGACTTGTCCAAGGCGCATCTCTTTTTGGACAAAGCGGAAGCAGGAATGGTACGAGTCAACCAGGAAACGGCAGGTGTAGAATATCAAGCTCCTTTCGGCGGGATGAAAGGGTCCAGCTCCCATACCCGAGAACAGGGGCAGGCAGCCTTGGACTTTTACAGTCAGGTGAAAACGTGCGCGATCCAGTATCGTTGATTGTTCTCAAGGACTCTCTTCAACATGCAATCCACCCCTCTCCTTATGGAAGAGGGGTGGATTGCGTAGAGTCCGGATGCGGGTGGTTCCACAGATGTTTTATACGGGTGCGCGCTTGTTTGATCGCAGGATGAAACTGTATCACAGCCTGATCCCGCTCTTGTTTGACTTGTTGAATGGCATGTTCCAATAATTCTTTCGATCTTTCATTTGGCTGGAAGTGATACACAATGGATAGCCCCGCCACCGTCCCTTGGGCTTTCGCCACTTTGGCGCTTTCAATGCCGGTGATGTTGCCGGCAACGTACAATCCCTTTTGGGGCGTTTCCATTCTTGGACTGTGAACAGGGACATGTCCGCCCAGTTCGGGGAAATAGTGGAACGGACAACCGGCAATGGCAGCCAGCTCCGCTAATGGATATAACCCGCCGGCTATACAAACGAAATCAACGGCTATTTCCTCCTCGGTACCCGGGAGCGGATCGCCTTCCGGCGTAACGGTGGCCACTTTCACCTTTTCCACTTGTTGGTCTCCGATAATCTCCAGTACGGCTTTGCGAAGATGAATGGGTATTCCCCACATTTTCACTCCTGATTTGGGGAAGAGACGAATCCCTAAAGCGTGCATCGCATCGGCTTTCAATAGACGGCTGCCGAACCGGATCAAGGAAGATGGGGCCAAATGAGAGAGTCGGAGAAGTGATTTCATCACCCATGCCGGATGGCCGGAATGGTTGGTCAGGGGAGTGAGTCCAGGAAGATAGAGGCCGCTGATATGGATCCCGCCCAGTTGCAACTCTCTGGCGATCGCAGCGGACAGGATATTGATTCCTACCACTACTCCGCGCTCGCCTACGCGTACCCGATGAACATTGGTCATCACCTGAGCGGCTCCGATCGACATCACCCCCGGCAGGGTCCACCCTGGAACAGGCAGCGGTTTTTCTGCGGCACCCGTTGCCAACACCACTGTCGAAGCTTGAATGACGGCATCCGGAATATGAATCAACCATTTCCCCTCCGCCGGCTCAAGGTGAACCACGGGGATCCCGCATTCCACTTGAATCCCTAGGGATTGCGCCGTTTCATACAGCTTCCGGGCTTCTTCGATTCCGTTCCACCATGTCCCGTCAGGTTCTTGATGAAGCTGGCCCAGCAACCGTCCGCCGGGCTTGATAAATTCATCCAGCACCCTTACGTTCAATCCGTGTTGTACACAGGCAATAGCGGCAGAAAGGCCGGCAGGGCCCGCCCCCACAATCAACACATCGACGGTCACCGTTTATCCTCCTCCTTTAAAGGGGTGGGTAAGGCCCCTTTTGTTTCAACCGCCAACCCCTCCTTTACGAGGGTGAGACAGCTCCGCACATGGTCTGCACCGTTGACTTTAACCCGACATTCAAAACAATGGCCGATGTTGCAATAGATTCCTCTGGGAGCATCGGTCTCTTCGTGGGATCTCAATATTCGAATTCCGTTGGCTAACAGAGATGCGGCAATCGTTTCTCCCTCATAGGCCAGGATCGGCTGACCATTTAGTGTGAATGTAATCGGTTGGGTCTGCTTTCGAGGCCCCAGCACGGGATGCTGTTCAATTCTTCCGGGGTGTTTCATTTCTTCCCCTCCAGCTCTCTGAATGTGAGGGGGCGCACCGGCGGTTGATATTTGAGGGGGACGGAATGAGAGACATGTTTTTGGGTCACTTCACTATAGAGTGTTTGGATCAAGTTTCTGCAAGTGCGCCCCCCGCACACACCCATACCTGCACGGGTTCGCAGTTTGAGTTCTCGGGGAGTGCATGAATAGGACCTGAGGGTTTCTATGATTGTATCCATTTCTACTTCTTCACATCGACAGATGATCATAGAGTTTCGATTCATAAAAAAACCTCCTTCCCAAGGCCTCTTTTATGCAAAAACGACGCCAAAGAGGAGGAGAAAGAGAGCGTTATGTGGTTTGGATGCCCAGTTTGTTCATTCGGTTGTACAGTGTCGCCCGAGAAATGCCGAGCTTTTTCGCGCAGGCTTGTTTGTTGCCGTTTACCCGCTTTAGTGACTCTAGAATCACCCGCTTTTCGTGTCGTTCCAATTCTTCCCGGAGAGTGGAAGCGTGGTCGGTACTTAGATAAGAGAAATCCTCGCTTTTGTTTGGTGACTGCGTAAAGGGGAGATCTTCTCTTTTGATGTTTCCATCCGTGGCAAACACCACCAGCCGTTCGATCCCATTGCGCAATTCGCGAATATTGCCGGGCCAGTCGTATTGCAGCAGGTGCTGCATCACATCCTGGGATATACCGTGAATCGGACGGTTGTAGCGAACGGAGAATTCATATAGGAAATAATGGGTTAACTCGATAATGTCTTCCCGTCTCTCGCGCAACGGTGGGATGTGTAACGTTACCACATTTAACCGGTAAAACAGATCTTCCCGGAACTTCCCCTCATCGACGAGGGATTTTAGATCCCGGTTGGTTGCTGCAATGACTCGAAAATCAGCGTCCACCTGTTTTGTTCCGCCGACAGCGAAATATTTTTTTTCTTGCAGGACGCGTAACAACTTCACCTGCATCTCAAAGGGCATTTCCCCGATTTCATCCAGGAAGAGCGTTCCGCCGCGTGCCAGTTCGATTTTTCCTTTTTTCCCTTTGTGATCGGCACCGGAAAAGGCTCCTTTTTCATAACCGAACAGTTCACTTTCAAACAGGGAGGGAGGAATCGCCCCGCAGTTGATCGGGATAAAGGGGGCATCCGAAGCTTCTCGGATATCATGAATCGCTTTGGCGAACAATTCCTTTCCTACACCGCTTTCGCCTAAAACCAGAACAGTGGCGTTGGTAGAGCCGATTTTTCGAATCATCTCCTTGGTTTTCTTCATGGCGGAACTGTTGCCTTTGATCATGTGAAAGGGATCGGAGGATGGTTTTAATTTTGCGACTTCACGCTCCAACCGATGCACTTTGGATGTGGTTTTAAACAATTCGTGATTCAATCGGACCTGACTGGTGATATCCGTCTCGGCAGCCACCGCACCGATAATTCGGTCGTCCAGAATGATGGGGTTGGTATGAATTAATACGACCATGTCGGAACGGGGCTGATGCTGGTGTTTGTAAAGCGATTTCCCGGTGTCCAAGGTTTTGATGATTTCCAGCTTGTCGATGTCAAAAAAGTTGGTGATCGGCTTTCCTATAATTTCTTCCTTCTCCACGGAAAAGATGTTTTCCGCTCCCTGTGTCCAAACCATGACCCGTTTATTTTCGTCGATGAGGGAGACGGATGCGTCCATGGTTTGGATGACCGATTCAAAGTAGGCATGGAGATATTGGTAGGACTCAAATTGTCTGCCCAGAACATCAGCGCAGGAAAGATATCCGATTTCCTTTCCGGATTCATGGGTGACTAGCAGGAAGTTGAATGTTTGCAGAAGAGCGACAACTTCCTTCATCGGTTGATCGGCGCGGACGGATGCGCACTCCATCCAGGGGATCGACGCAAAGGGGACATCCTTGTCCAGCGGCGCCCATCGCGGGTCTATATAAAACAAACGGTCCCCATCTTTCATAAAAATCATTTCATGATTGCGCCGGTTTGGGTTCCAATCCCTGTCATCCTGCCTGTGAATCAAGGTGAAATCAGACTGAATCATTTCTTCGATGCAGGGTAAATGGTGTTGCATAGCGGCTCCCTCCCGAAGGAATGTTCAAAATATTATACACTATACAATAAATTATACACGAAATGTCCTGGAAGGGCGCATCCTTTTTTGTGGCATCGTTTTTGCTTTAAGGAAAGGTGTCATCTCGATCCGTTGGAAAAGGGAGATCGTCATGAATGATATTCGTCATACGGAAGTGCTGGTGATCGGAGGCGGGGTGATCGGAGGGGCGATTGCCTACTATGTTTCCAAATCGGGCCTGGAAGTGACGGTACTCGAAAAAGGCGACCTGGCAAGTGGAACATCATCCAAGTGTGACGGCAATATCCTCGCGATTGATAAAGATCCGGGCTTTGACAGTCAGATGTCGTTAAAAAGCCAGCAGCTGGTAAAACAGCTGAGCAAAGACTTGGAGCTGCCTTTTGAGTACCGAGCTCCCGGCAGTATGTTGGTTTGTGAATCGGAAGAAGAGATGGCGGCTGCGAAAAAGTGGGTAGATCAGCAAAAAAAAGCGGGTCTTTCATTCCGGATGCTGGATCGGGAGGATCTCCAACAAGAATCCCCGTATTTTGCAGACGACCTGCTGGGCGGTTTGGAGTGCCACACGGATGCGACGGTCAATCCTTACCTGTTGACGTACGCCCTGTTTCATGGGGCGGAAAAACAGGGGGCAAAGCGGCATGTGCATACGGAAGTGACAAGGATTCAACAGGATGCAACCGGGATGTTTCACATCTTCACCTCCAGGGGCCGCTTTACGGCGAAAAAGGTGATCAATGCTGCGGGGGTGTGGGCTCCATTGATCGGTGCGATGGTTGGGGTGAAGATACCGATTCAACCGCGGAAAGGGCACATGGTGGTCGCCGCCAGACATGAGCCGGTAGGGCTGAGAAAAGTAATGGAATTCGGTTACCTCCTATCCAAGTTCGGCGGTCACCGAAAGGTGGATGCTGAAACAAAACGATACGGAGTGGCTTTGGTTTTTGAACCGACTGAGAGTCAAAATTTTTTGATTGGAAGCAGCCGGCAATTCGCAGGATTTGACACACGCGTCGATATTCGAGTCATTCGCTCTATAGCCAGAAGAGCGATCCGCTTTTATCCCAAGATGGCCGATATGCTGACGATTCGGACGTACGCCGGTCTTCGTCCCTGGACGGAAGATCATCTTCCCATCATTTCTGAAGTGGATGAAGTTCCCGGCTTTTACATTGCAGCGGGACATGAAGGAGACGGAATCAGTCTCGCCGCCGTAACCGGAAAATTGATGGAAGAATTGATCCGAGGAGAGGCTGAGACGTCGATTCCAACGGAACCTTTGCGATATAACCGGTTTCAAAGAAAGGACGCAACAAGATGAGAGCACAAAAAATGTTTTCAACGGTGGACACTCATACCGGAGGGAATCCGACGCGAACGGTGATCAGTGGTCTTCCCACACTAAAAGGGGAGACGATGTCGGAGAAAATGATGCATATGAAAAAGGAGTATGACTGGGTTCGACAAGTGCTGATGTATGAGCCGAGAGGACACGATGTCATGTCGGGAGCGTTAATGGTGGATCCTTGTCATCCGGAAGCGGATATCGGTGTGATCTATATCGAAACAGGCGGCTATCTGCCCATGTGCGGTCATGATACGATCGGATTTTGCACGGCATTGATTGAAACCGGAATGGTTGAGGCAAAGGAGCCTTACACCACCCTCACGTTGGACACCCCTGCCGGTCTGGTGGAGACCGACATTCATGTCGTCAACGGAAAAGCCAAGGCGGTCACCTTCTGTAACGTTCCCTCCTTTCTCTACAAAAGCATTGAGATCGCGGTGGAGGAAGTGGGTCTTATTTCCTGTGATATCGCTTACGGTGGAAATTTTTATGCGATTATCGATGCGCGAAAGCTGAATTTGGAATTAAGCCCGTCTCACGCCGATCAAATTATTGATCAGGCGGTGCGGATCCGTAAGGCCATCAATCAGTCTGTTGAGGTCATTCATCCGGAATCCCCGTATATCAAAGGGTTAACCCATGTGGAGTTTTTCACGGATCCGATCCATCCACAGGCGGATGTGAGAAACACGGTGATTGTGCCGCCTGGCGGAATTGATCGTTCTCCCTGCGGGACAGGAACATCGGCCAAATTGGCAACGCTTTATGCCCGGAAACAAATCGGCATCGATGAGCCGTTTGTTCATGAAAGCATTGTCGGAACCTTGTTTCAAGGGAGAGTGTTGAAAGAAACCCGTGTGGGACCGTTCCCGGCAGTCGTGTCGGAGATTACCGGATCCGCTTGGGTCATGGGGATCCACACATTTTTTCGGCATTCAGAGGATGAATGGAAAGATGGTTTCCTGCTCATTCCTCCCGCAGAGGATCATGATGCAGATGAGAACGAGATGGAGGAAGCGTAAATGGAGTTCAAACGGCATTACACGACGGTTGACGCCCATGTAGCGGGAGAGCCTTTGCGCTTGATCACGGGAGGACTTCCTTCTTTGGATGGAAATGTGATAGGGAAGAATGAGGATTTCCGAAAAAAACAATTGGATTCGATTCGTCATTTGTTAATGAACGAGCCCCGCGGCCATCCGGGTATGGTTGGCTGTGTGAAGACCCCTCCAGCGAGCCCCGATGCGGATTTTGGCGTCATTTTTATGGATAGTGAGGGGTACAGCGCCGTGTGCGGACACGGAATCATCGCGGTTGTGACGATGGCCGTGGAAATGGGATGGGTGGAAACGGATCGAAAAAATCCGCGGATGGTGATGGACACCTCTGCTGGAAAAATCGTTGCCGCGGCACAGGTGGAAGGAGCAGAAGTAACGTCGGTTTCTTTCGAAAATGTACCATCCTTTGTTTATGTTTCCGATGTACCGCTTTCTTTTCCGGAACGAAAATGTACCGTGGACATTGCCTTTGGCGGAGCCTTTTATGCGCTTGTCGATGCGTCGGATTTGGGCGTACGGGTAGAACTGGATCAGTTGGTGCAACTAAAGGGTTGGGGACGGCGGATCCAGGAACAGGTGGAATTCAAGATGAGGATTCAACATCCCTTGAAAAGCGAATGTACCGGGCTGCACGGAGTGGTGATCACGGACCGTCCGCAAAAGCCGGATTCCGATTTGCGCAACGTAACTATTTTCAGCGGCCAACGGGTAGACCGTTCCCCCTGTGGAACCGGAATCAGTGCGCAGATGGCGGCCCTGTTTCAAAAAGGGGCGGTTAAAAAAGGGGAGGAGCTGGTCCATGAAAGCCTGATCGGGTCTCAATTTTTTACAAAAGTGACGAGAACGGCCCGAGTGGATGGTTATACGGGGATTGTTCCTTCCGTTACGGGGAGAGCGTTTATCACGGGGATCCATCACTTTGTTCTGGATCCTGACGATCCCTTGCACCGGGGATTTTTGGTTCGATAAGGAAAGGTTGGTATATTTATTGCTTGCTATTACCGGTGGAAGGGGTGAAGAAAAATGGGGCGGTATATCATTCAGAGGGTTACCTATATGATTATTACTTTTTTAGTGATTGCGACGTTGACCTTTTTTTTAATGGTTACCTTACCGGGATCTCCCTTTAATGACAAAAAAATGACGGAATCACAAAAAGAAAGGCTGTACGAACGCTATGGATTGGATAAGCCTATTTCTGTTCAATATGTCCTCTACATGAAAAACTTGTTCAAGGGAGATTTGGGTGTCTCTTTCCAATATGACGGACGTTCAGTCACTCAAATTATCGGGGAAAGAATCGGAGCTTCCGCCATTTTGGGCGCCCAGGCACTGATTTTGGGAACGGCCGTGGGGCTGTTGTTGGGGATGGTTGCCGCCCTGCGTCATAATACATGGTTGGATTACGGTTCGATGCTGATCGCGGTGCTGGGCTTGTCCGTTCCTTCTTTTATTTTTGCAGGGTTGCTTCAATATGGAGTGGGCGTGAAGCTGGGATGGCTTCCGGTCGCTTTTTGGGAGGGATTTGAATACTCCATTCTCCCTACCCTTTCATTAGCGGTTTTTGTTGTGGCTACGATTGCCCGTTTTATGAGAGCGGAAATGTTGGAGGTTTTAGGACAGGACTATATGGTTCTTGCCAAGTCGAAGGGGTTGAGCGATGCAGGAACGTTGATTCGTCACGGAATCCGAAACGCCCTCATCCCTGTTGTGACCATTTTAGGTCCGATGACCGTCTCTTTAATGACAGGAACGTTGGTCATTGAAAAGATTTTCAGTGTGCCGGGTTTGGGTGAGCAGTTTGTAAAATCCATCATGACCAATGACTATCCCGTGATTATGGGAGTGACTTTGTTTTATAGTGCTCTCTTTATCAGTGTCATCTTGATCGTCGATATTTTATACGGGTGGATCGATCCGAGAATTCGCTTGGCGGGAAAGGAGTGAAGTACATGCAACGATATGACTTGATAAAACTCCCTCCCGGCGACGATTTATTTTGTTTCGCGGACAGAAAAGACCTGGAGAAGGAGGAAGCGATTCGACCCCATATTTCCTTCTGGCAAGACGCATTTAGGCGCCTTCAAAAAAACAAAGCGTCTCTAATGGGGTTGGCTGTGATCCTCGCCATTTCGTTTCTGGCGGTTTTTGGTCCTTTATTCAATGACTACGGGGTTGATGATCAAGATGTGAAGCGAGCCAATCTGCCTCCCAGGGTACCGGTATTGGAACATGTTCCATGGTTGGGGTTGGACGGGACGGATGGACGCGGGGTTCACGTCTATAAGCAAAAAGAAGTCCAAGCGTATTTTTGGTTTGGAACCGATGAATTGGGAAGGGATCTGTGGACGCGAACCTGGGAAGGAACACGAATATCCCTGTATATCGCTTTTCTGGCGGCCTCGATCGATTTGGTCATCGGTGTCTGTTATGGCAGTATTTCCGCGTATTACGGGGGACGGATCGATCATGTTATGCAGCGAGTCATTGAAGTGTTGGTGGGAATCCCCAACTTGATCATCATTATCTTGCTCATCTTGATTTTAAAGCCGGGAATCGTCTCGATCACGCTGGCGATGGTGATCACAGGGTGGATCGGGATGGCTCGGATTGTAAGGGGACAAGTATTAAAACTGAAAAATCAGGAATTTGTATGGGCAGCCAGAGCATTGGGGTCAAAGGATCATCGTCTGATCTGGAAACATCTGATCCCCAATGCTTTGGGACCGATCATTATCACCGCGATGTTTACCATTCCAAGTGCGATCTTTACGGAAGCTTTCCTCAGCTTTATCGGTTTGGGCTTGCAGCCGCCTGTGGCTTCACTGGGGACACTCGTCAATGACGGTTACAAAATACTTCGCATTCATCCTCACCTGATGATCGTTTCATCCATGGTAATCAGTTTCATCATGATTTCCTTTAATTTGCTTGGTGACGGTCTTCGGGACGCCTTGGATCCAAAGCTAAGGAAATAACGGACGGCAGGGGGGAGAGGCATGGGAAAGACGGTTTTGAAAGTCGCGGACCTTTGGGTTTCATTTGACACGTATAGGGGAGATGTTCAGGCGGTTCGAGGGGTCTCATTTGATTTGAATGAAGGGGAAACGCTCGCGATCGTGGGGGAGTCCGGGTCGGGTAAATCCGTTTTGTCCAAGAGCCTGATGCGTTTGGTTCCTCAACCGGGCAAAATCAAAAAGGGGGAGGTTTGGTTTGATGCAAAGAATTTGGTGACTCTCCCAAAGCGAAAAATGGAAAAGATCCGGGGTTCACAGATTTCGATGATTCTTCAAGATCCGATGACCTCCTTAAATCCCACCATGTCGATTGGAAAACAACTGACGGAGAGTTTGTGGCTTCATCATAAAATCGCGGGAAGAAAGGGGAAGGAAAAAGCGGTTGAATTGTTGGACAGGGTTGGAATCCCAAATCCGGAAATGCGCATCAAGCTGTTTCCTCACCAGCTTTCAGGAGGCATGCGGCAGCGAGTCGTGATTGCGATCGCTCTTGCGTGCAATCCAAAGGTGTTAATTGCCGATGAACCGACCACCGCTTTAGATGTCACCATTCAAGCACAGATCCTGGATTTGTTAAGAGACTTACAGAAGCGGGCGGGGATGTCGGTTGTGTTTATTACGCATGATCTGGGGGTGGTCGCCCACCTCGCGGATCGAGTTGCTGTGATGTACGCAGGGAAAATGGTGGAGATCGGTACCGTTGACGAGATTTTTTATTCTCCAAAACACCCTTACACATGGGGGCTTTTAGCTTCCATGCCGCGTCCGGGTCAATCCAAAGATCCATTGTATTCCATCCCCGGCTCTCCCCCGGACCTCCTTCAACCGCCTCCAGGGGACGCTTTTGCACCGAGGAATGAATATGCACTAAATATTGATTTTCAAATGGAACCCCCCCTGTTTCCGATTTCGGATACGCACTATGCGGCTACTTGGCTTTTGCATGAAAGGGCACCTGCGATCGATCCTCCCGATATAGTAGGGAAAAAATCGAGAGAGCGGCTTCAAAGCCGCTCATGCAAAAAAGTGGCGGTAAAATCCAAGGTGCCCCTGTTACAAGTACGAAACTTGAAAAAACACTTTAAAAAAGGAAAGCAAGTGATTCAAGCGGTCGATGACATCAGCTTTGAGATCTACAGAGGGGAAACATTGGGGCTGGTCGGTGAGTCCGGCTGCGGCAAGTCGACGGTGGGGCGGACATTGATGCGCCTGTATGAAAAAACGAGTGGTCAAGTTCTATTTGACGGTGATGACGTTCATGGGAAAAAGAGTGAGGCATGGTTGGGTCAGTTTTATCGTAAGGTTCAAATGATCTTTCAAGACCCGTATTCCTCGTTAAATCCTCGTCAGACCGTTGCGGACATTGTTGCAGAAGGGCTCGACATACACGGGTTGTCTCCAGATCCAGATGAACGCATGAGAAAAATTTATCATTTGGTTGAGACAGTGGGGTTAAGTCGGGATCATGTGCATCGTTATCCTCACGAATTTAGCGGGGGACAAAGGCAGCGGATTGGTATTGCCAGGGCATTGGCGGTAGAACCGGAGCTGATCATCGCAGATGAGCCGATTTCTGCATTGGATGTCTCGATTCAGGCACAAGTGGTAAACCTGCTGAAACGATTACAAGAAGAAAAGGGCTTAACCTATTTATTTATCGCTCATGATCTTTCGATGGTTCACTATATCAGTGACCGGATCGGCGTGATGTATCGCGGGCGGTTGGTAGAGTTGGCCGATAGTGATGAACTCTACCGAAACCCGATTCATCCGTATACCCAATCGCTTCTTTCCGCGATTCCGTTGCCCGATCCGGCAACCGAAAGAAATCGGAAGCGAACGTTTTTTGATGAAAGGCGCTATATGGCAGAAGCGGAAAAGCGGGCTTTTCGAGAAATCGATGATGGGCACTGGGTTATGTGTACAGAAAAAGAGTATCAGGAGTATGTTCAAAAAGAAGCGCTCGTCTGAGCGCTTCTTTTTGGATCTACCTTATTCCATATACGTCCATTTATAGCTGGCTGACACCGCTAACGGATGAGAGACATATCCTTTGACATAAGGTTTCATCAACCGGGCTTGCCCCGTTTGGAACATCGGAGAGATCACAGCATCTTCTTCTATAAAGATGCGCTCTGCTTCTTGAAGCAGGGACCAGCGTTCTTTCGCATCACTTTCGCTTTTGGCTGCATATACAAGACGGTCCGCTTCAGGATTTTTGTAATCGGACCAGTTGTAAGGACCATCAGAAACAAATAGGTCCACAAAGGTGATGGGATCTTGAAAATCCGGATTCCAACCGGAGTAAGATAGTTCATAGTCCATTTTGCTTTCCAGCACGATTTTTTGTTTATTTGGCTGTCGATTGATACGTAAAGATAAACCGGGGAGATTCGTTTCCAACTGGTTTCGGATGTAGGAGGTGACGGTTTTGCTCAGTTCATCGTCATAGGATAGAAGTTCCAACTCCACCTGGTTTACGCCAAGTTCTTTTAACCCTTTCTCCCAATGCTTTTTTGCTTCTTTTACCCCACCGGTGTTAAAGTCGCTGTATTCAGAACGGAAATCTCTACCGTCAGGACCCGTGACAAAGTCTTTGGGAACGAGGTAGTAAGCAGGAAGAGATCCGTTATTCAAGATCTGTTCCGTTAATTCTTTTTTGTCCCAACCCAGATCGATGGCCTTTCGAATATGCCTGTTTTTCAAGAATTCATTCTTTTGATTCATTCGAATAAAATATACTTCCGGTTTGACCATGGTGCTGTATTCCGGACTGTCTTGATAGGAATCGACAAACTCTGCACTTAGATTGACGATGTCGATGTCGTTGGATTCATATAAATTGACAGCAGTAGAGGTATCTTTGACGACCTTGACCTTCACTTTGTCCAATTTGACCGTATCGGCATCCCAATAATCCGGGTTCTTTTTCAGTTCCCATCCTTCTTCGTGTTTCCAGTTATCCAGGATAAAAGGGCCGTTAAAGATTAAGTGCTCGGTTTCGAGGCCATATTGATCCCCCTGGGAATCCACAAACTCCTCATTTTGGGGAAAGAAAGAGGGAAACGACACCAAGCTGAGAAAGTAGGGGACCGGCTTTTCCAGCTTTACTTCCAATGTATAGTCGTCAATCGCTTTCACTCCCAGCTTGTCTACGTTTCCATACAGCGAACTGCTTTTATCCTGAATAGCCGCGGCGTTTTTGATATCATCAAAAAGATAGGCGTAAATGGAAAGAGAATCCGGGTGCAGGGACTTTTTCCACGCATAGATGAAATCGTGTGCGGTGACAGGGGTGCCGTTACTCCATTTGGCTTTCCGTAGGTGAAAGGTGTAGGTTTTACCGTCTTGACTTACCTCATGGGATCGGGCGATCCCGGGGATTGGTTTGCTGTCCTTTCCAAATCGGTACAACCCTTCAAACACGTTGTTAATAACACTTTGGGACAACACATCCAACGTTCCGGTGGAATCCATCGTGGGAATCTCATTTCCCGCCGTTATGCGCAGTACTTGCTGCATCTCCGCACCAGACTGTGAGCTTTCTCCATAACACCCCACGAAAGCAAAGATGAAGACAAAGAGCAGAATCCCGATACAACTTTTTTTTATCACCAGGTTTTCCCCCTCCCAATCGTACTACAGTTGCATTTGTACGAAGCGAGTATAGGAGCGTGGGTTGGTCGGGCTGGCGGGCTGTCTTCGATCTCTTGCAAAAAGCGCAAAGGATCGCAGCCATCCCACCACCCTCCCTTCTCACATCTGCCTCTGCTCTTTATCCGTACAACTGTAGTCATAGGAACGTTCTTGTGAACAAAGGGCGATCATCCCCTCTCCCGCCCAGTCAAGACAAACAATTTGCAATAATCATGCCAAAATGTTTCTGCATTTCCCGCTTTGCCCAGTGCCAAAAAAACCATACACAACTGTCCAAAACCAAGGAAACGTGTACGATTGACTTGACAAATGATTCATCGGGCTACAATGGTATAATGACTCCATCCATATGAACGAAAAAGGGGAGGGTGAAGATGGAAGCGAACCGTCACCTGATCATTGTCGGTATGATGGGAACGGGAAAGACCGCGTTGGGGGAGAAATTGGCTCCCCTGACCGGATTGCGGCTGGTGGATACGGATGCCGAAGTGGAACGCAAGGCGGCAAAATCCATTCCCCTCATCTTTTTGGAAGAGGGGGAGGCGGGTTTTCGCCGTCTGGAAAAAGAAGTGTTGACGGAGGTTCTCATGGGTCCCCCTTCCCTCATTACCACCGGCGGCGGAATTGTATTGAATCCGGACAATGTGGAAGCCATGAAAAAAGCGGGTTGGGTTGTCGCGTTAAAGGCTGATCCCGACGAACTAATCCATCGCTTGCGGGGAGACACCCAACGCCCGCTTTTGGCCGGTGACTTAGTGGAGAAGGTACGGCGTTTATCAAGGGAAAGGAAGCATGCCTATGATTTTGCAGACTTCATCCTGGATACCACCGGTTTGACACCGGAAGAGGCGGCACATCGGGTGTGGGAGGCATGGAAACAGTCTGCGCGGAGCGAACGGGTTTAAAGAATCACCCCCTGGTTATCCTAAAAATCAGGGGGTGATTCCGTGTCGTCTCAGGATTATATCAAATTCTTGGTTCAGGAAATGGTCCGTTACATGGACACACCGAAACAGAAACGAAAAGAGGTTCGGCAACAGCGGAAAGAACAACGTCCGGGGTGGATGGCCCACTGGTTCGGGATGGTTCCGTTCGGTGTGAAAATGTTTGCCGATAAGCAACGAAATCGTTTGTTACGGGATGGTGGTTCCAAATGAAACAGAAAAACCAGGCATTTCGCTTGGTCAATCTGGAGGCTCGTTCCGATGCCATCCGTCGGATCAGTGAGGCCGAATCGGAATTGAAGGAGATATTGGATACTCCCGTTGCCCTCATCGCCTATGTAAAGGAAAACGATGAAAACCAAGTGGAGGAAGGAAGGCGAGAACCTTGAACCAGCGTGTCGCTGTTGAACAGGGATTGTCTCAGGTAAGCCAATATTTGCGTCAACAGGGTTGTGACGTCGTGGATCTGTCGGCTGATCAAATGGCTGCCGCCGAATGCGATTGCTGTGTCATTTCCGGAGAGGATAAAGATATGATGGGTATGCAGGATACGCAATCGGACCAGGTTGTGATCAATGCCGAGGGCATGACGGCGGAAGACGTGTACCAAGCGATTCAACGACGGATGAACCGGACACAGTAAGTATCGGATGAATGGTGGGATCCAGGGAGCCAATCGACTTTGGCTCCTTTTTTGTACCGGGAAAATGAGATATAATGATGAAAGTTGAACACATTAGTTTCTGTGCGACCAAAGGGGCGATTTCATGTATCATCGCACGCAGACACGGCCGGTGAAGGTGGGCAACATCCAAATCGGCGGCAATGATCAAGTCGTGGTGCAGAGCATGACCATGACCAAAACCCATGATATAAAAGCGACAGTGGAGGAGATTTTGCGCCTGGAAGAGGCGGGGTGCCAAATCGTTCGGGTGGCTTGCCCGGACCAGCGGGCAGCCGAAGCCATTCCCCACATTAAAAAAGAAGTGAATATCCCACTGGTGGCGGATATCCATTTTGATTACCGTCTGGCGTTGAAAGCGATTGAAGGCGGTATTGACAAAATCCGGATCAACCCGGGGAATATCGGAAAAAGGGAAAAAGTAGAAGAAGTAGTCCGCGCGGCCAAGGAGCGTGGCATTCCGATGCGAATCGGAGTAAATGCAGGCTCCCTGGAACGACGCATTCTGGAGAAGTATGGGTACCCTACTGCCGATGGCATGGTGGAAAGTGCCCTGTTCCATATCGGCATTTTGGAGGATCTGGATTTTCAGGATATCATCGTCTCTCTCAAAGCCTCCGACGTGCCGCTGGCCATTGAGGCCTATACCAAAGCAGCGGAACGGATCCCGTATCCGTTGCATCTGGGTATCACGGAGTCGGGTACGCTCTTTTCCGGCACGGTGAAAAGCGCGGCAGGGATGGGAGCGATTTTGTCCAAGGGCATTGGTTCCACCATGCGGATCTCCCTCAGCGCCGATCCGGTGGAGGAAGTAAAGGTGGCCCGTGAGCTGTTGAAAAGCTTTGGCTTAGCAGCCAATGCCGCCACCCTGATCTCTTGTCCCACTTGCGGCCGGATTGAAATCGATCTGATCTCCATCGCAAATGAAGTGGAAGAATACATCTCCAAAATCAAAGCACCCATCAAGGTTTCGGTATTGGGATGCGCGGTAAACGGGCCGGGTGAAGCAAAAGAAGCCGATATCGGAATCGCCGGTGCCCGCGGAGAAGGCCTTCTCTTCCGTCACGGGGAGATTATCCGCAAAGTTCCGGAAGAGACCATGGTGGAAGAACTGAAGAAAGAAATCGACAAACTGGCGGAAGAACACTACCGCAAACAAAAGATGGAAGAGCAAAAAGCATAAGCAAAAAAAGGCCCCCTTCCAAAGAAGGGGGCCTTTTTTTGGATGAAAATGGGCTCCTGTTCCGACAGGAGCCCATTTTATTTATTCCTTAGTGAGACGGATATCTTTTTTTAAAGAAGGAGCATGCGGGACTTCCGACTTTAGTGCTTTAAATAGCGAAGCGCTGATGAAGAGAAGTAAAACGGTGAAGGGCAGAGCGGCCACCAACGATGCAGTCTGAAGGCTTTGCAATCCACCGTTTAGGAGGAGGACGGCTGCAATGGCGGAAATTAGAAAGCCCCAGATCACTTTGACCATCAGAGGAGGATTGAGGCTCCCGTTGGATGTCATTGAACCCAGAATATAGGTGGCGGAGTCTGCTGATGTGATCAGGAAAGTGAAGATCAACAAAATGGACAGAACGGAAAGCAAAAAGGTAAACGGCAATTCGTTGAATGTGACGAATAATGCGGTGGTTACGTCATTGTTGACCGCTTCCGCAATTTGAGTTCCGTTGAACAGATCGAAGTTGAGAGCCGTTCCGCCAAAGACGGCGATCCACACCAAGGCGATCAGGGGCGGGATGATCAAAACGCCCATCACAAACTCGCGGATGGTTCGGCCTCGGGAGACCCTGGCTACAAAAGCACCGACAAACGGAGACCAGGCCGTGACCCAAGCCCAGTAGAATATCGTCCAGTCTTGTACCCATGTCCCGCCGGTATAGGGGGTCATTCGGAAACTCAATTGGACGAAGTTTTGGATATAGTCTCCGATTCCCAGAATCAACGTTTCCAAAATGAATACGGATGGACCGGAGAAGAAAACAAAAACCATTAATCCGAGGGCCAAACCCAGGTTGAGGTTACTCAGGGTATTTAATCCCCCGGTCCAAACCGGTTACGGATGAAGTTAGGTAGAGGATAAGCAATACTCCGATAATCCCCAACTGCATCATGTTGTTGTTTGGAGTTGAAAATACGGTATGCAGACCGCCGTTGATTTGAAGGACACCCATCCCGAGAGAGGTGGCCACACCCATGACGGTGGCGATGACTGCTAATGTGTCGATCGGTTTGCGCAGATACCCTTTTTCCCCTTTTCCGATTAACGGATTAAACGTGGTGGAGATCAGACCGTTTTCTTTTTTACGGAACTGAAAGTATGCGATGGCCAATCCGACGATGGTAAAAACGGACCATTGACTGATTCCCCAGTGAAAAAAGGAGTATTGCATCGCTGTTCGCGCCGCAGCGGGGGATTGCTCTTCCAGCCCGCCGGTGGGGGGCGTAAAGAAGTGGCTCATTGGTTCGGCGACACCCCAGAAGACCAATCCCACACCGAAACCACAACTGAACAGCATTCCGATCCATGTGAAGAATGGATATTCCGGTTGATCCTCATCGTTGCCCAGTTTGATGCGTCCAAACCGGGTGAAAGCCAGGAACAGACAGAAGCCGACAAACAAAAAGACAGAGAGCAAATAAAACCAACCGAATGCATAAGTGGTGAAGCTGAAGGCATGGTTTGCAACATTTTCAAACCCGGCAGGAAACGAAATTCCCAATACAACGAGAAGAAAGATGACGATGGTGGAAACCCAAAATACCGGGCCAAGCTTTTCGCTTTTTTTCAAAAGTTTTCCCCCTTCGTTTGGATCGAGTTTCCAGAGATGATCCCCCTTCACGGTATCGAATGACACCCCCTTTTCGCAAATGACCTTTTCCGATGAAATGTGGACCATATCCGGAAAAAGCGAACTTGCCACAAAGAGGAAGTCTCATCCTGCCTAATACTCCAGGTTGCTCCTTATAACGACGGATTGATCGCCATAAGTCTGTATGGAGAAAATCCCAATCCCTTGTTTTAGTACGGATGGATAAGAATGGGCTCTTCTTTCCATACTAAGATCGATTCAATGATGATGATAAGGAGGGTATAAGATGAGCGGTTGGTCTCGACTCGCTTTAATCTTAGTTGTTGTGGGAGCGTTAAATTGGCTCTTGATAGGGCTGTTTCAATGGGATTTGGTATCGGCTTTGTTCGGCGGTGAAGCCATCCGGGCTTCTTCCTGGTTCAGCCGAGTGATCTATACCATTATCGGCCTGGCTGGAATATACTGTATTAAATTCCTGTTTGAAGCCAGAACCCCTGCCGGCAATGTGGAGTAATCCTCCGAAAGTAAAACTTGGGAACCACAGTGACCGAGATAAGGATGGTACCGTAAGTGACCCAAGAGCGCCGATCTCCATAAAAGGAGAGCCGGCGCTTTGTTTGGTTGTGATACAATCAATCCGGTTGATTATTTTGAATAGGATGGGGTTGGGGCTCGAAATTCGATGTTGGGGGAGACGAAATGATGAAGCCGTTGATCGGGTTAACCTTATCCTATCGCCACCGGGAAGGGTATTGGCAACTGAGCAGGGATAACAGTGAAGCGGTGTGGTCTTTGGGCGGGATGCCGGTGGCTCTCCCATACACGGAGGACATCCATGCGATTAAAGCTTGGGCTCACCGATTGGACGGCCTGGTTTTAACCGGTGGAAATGACATTGATCCGCATTTGTTCGGGGAAGAGCCGATTCCGGGTTTGGGTGAAGTAGAACCGGAAAGGGACCAGGTGGAGACCGCGCTGGTTCGTGAGATGATCCGCCAGGGAAAACCGGTTTTGGCTATCTGTAGAGGGTGTCAAATATTGGCGATCGCATTGGATGGGGATATGTATCAAGACTTGGCCAGTCAACGTCAAGGCCTTTTGCAGCACAGCCAGCGCGCCCCCCGCTCCCATGCTTCTCATTCCATCCGAATTCGAAAGGGAACCCGACTGCACCGCTTGGCCGGTTCAGATACGGCAAAGGTGAACAGCTTTCATCACCAGGCTGTTCGGCGGGTACCGGCATCCTGCATCTTATCCGCCACTGCGCCGGACGGAGTGGTGGAAGCGTTTGAAGGGAAGGGAGGCGATTTTTTGATGGGGGTGCAGTGGCATCCGGAGAATATGGTGAAACAGGATCCCTTGGCACGGGCATTATACCGCGATTTTATCGAAGCTTGTATGGAAACGGCCAAAAAACAGACCCCCGTCCATCCGAACGAATACCGGTGACGGGGATCGAGCTGAGAGAGCGGCAGTTATATTTTTGTATCTTTTTCTCCTTGCACGTAGCGAGCATTAAACAAAAACAACCTCATCAACAGAATCAAGGAAGGGATCAGCAACAGCAGACCGGCGATAAAGGCGATGACGAGTGCCCATCCCATCGTTGTATTGGTCAAAGCTGACTGAATCGTCACATAGGGGTACAACAGATAGGGCAAGTGGGATGCCCCGTAACCGAAGAAAGCGAAGAAAAACTGGAGCATCACGAGAACAAATGCCCACCCCAGGAATCGCTTTCTCCAGATGAGCCAGACGGCACCCAAAAAGAAAAGCAATGAGCACGCAAACATCCATCCGTATGAAAAGGCGGCTTGTTCAAAATGGATGGGATTGTGACGGGATAAAGCGGCAAAAACCAGCAAGCTGGCCAAGATGGTGGGTCCGCTCCAAGTCAGGGCATATCGACGAAGAACTCCCATCGCAGGATAATCACCGGCTTTGAAGGCATAATACGTCAGAAAACTGGCGCTGATGAACAAAACGCTGACCAAGGCCAGAAATATCACCGACCAGGAGTAAGGACTGGTGAACAACTCCCAAGCTAAAAAGCGGATCTCCCCTTCCGGGGTTTTCTCAATGAAACCCCCTTCGGAAATGGTGAGCACCGTTGACAGGGATGCCGGGATGAACAGGCCCGTCACCCCGTATAAAAAGAGGGAGGTTCGACTTCTGCGGGCTCCGTAATTGGCAAAGGCATAAAAGGAACCGCGGATGGAGAGAAGCAACAGCGCCACCCCGCCGGGGATCAGCAGTGCGGTTCCGTAGTAATAAGCGGTGTCGGGAAAGAAGCCGACGATCCCGACGAAGAAAAAGACGAGAAACACATTGGTCACTTCCCAGACCGGCGACAGATAACGGTCAATGATCTGGTTGATCAGGTGTTCTTTTTTGGTAAGGACACTGTAATAAGAGAAAAAACCGGCTCCAAAGTCGATGGACGCCACGATGAGGTATCCATACAGGAATGTCCATAGGACGGTGATTCCAATCAATTCCAGCGACATCTTCTATCCATCCCCTCATCCTTCGATTCCCCGTTCTTCTAGCTCTTTTTCAGCCGGACGGTTTTTGAACAGTCGAAGAAGCACGATGCTGGCGAAAACGGCCAGGGCGAGATAGAGAGCGGTAAACAGGACCAGCAACACCCCCACATTGTCAGCAGTAGTGGAAGCTTCACTCACTCTCATGATTCCCCGAATGATCCAGGGTTGCCGTCCCACCTCTGCATAAATCCATCCGAACTCAATCGCCAAGAAGGAAAGGGGTGCCGCCCATACAATCCCACGCAACAGCCATGGGTGATAGGGGTTCTTTCCGCGTAACCAGAGCCAGATAAACAGAGCCGATATCAAAATCAGATAGAGGCCGATGATCACCATCCCGTCAAACAGATAGTGGATCCACAGGGGGGGGCGCTCATCTTCGGGAAATTCGTTTAATCCGATAATCTCCGCATCAGGAGTGCCTCCCCCCAATATACTCAGTGCCCATGGGATCTCCAGTGCGCCTCGCACTTCCTGGTTTTCATCGAGCCAACCGAACAAAATTAACGGAGCAAATCGTTGCGTCTCAAAGTGCCACTCTGCCGCGGCCAGTTTTTCCGGCACGTGCTCGGCCAGGAATTTACCGGATAGATCGCCGGCCAAGGCAGTCGCAAGGGCGAGAACCAACCCGAGGATCATGGTCAGTTTCAACGCTTTTTTGTAATAAACGTGGGACCGTCCTTTAAGCAAATGCCAGGCGGCAATGGCTGCAAGCAAGAATGCACTGGTGAGATAGGCCGATGTCAAGACATGTGCCACTTTCGTGGGTGTGGCTGGATTGAACATGGCCGCAAGGGGTTGAATATTTACCACTTCCCCGTCCGGGCTCAGTGAAAAACCGGCAGGAGTATTCATGAAGGCATTGACCGTGGTAATAAAAACCGCTGATAGGGATGCTCCCAACACGATCGGAATCGACATGAGCCAATGGTAGATCGGCTTTTTAAACCGATCCCACGTGTATAGGTAGATGCCTAAGAAAATCGCTTCAAAGAAAAACGCAAAGGTTTCCAAAAACAGTGGCAAGCTGATAATATTACCGGCCAACTGCATGAACCGCGGCCATAAGAGGCTCAGCATCAAGCCGATACAGGTTCCGGTTACCACCCCGACGGCTACGGTAATGACAAAACCGCGGGTCCAGCGACGAGCCATCAGGATATAATGGGGATCTTTTTTGTATATTCCCCACCCTTCGGCGATCGAGATGAATATCGGGACTCCTACGCCGATGGTTGCCCAAATGATGTGAAAGGCCAGGGTTTCCGCTGTCAGGATTCGGCTTAATATGGTGGGATCCATGGCTTTCTCCTCCCCAATCCCTTTTTACGGACATCATACCCCTGTTGTATATGTGAATAAATACACAAACTCGGATCGTCATAAAATTTTCACGGCTTCGACAACAGATCCACAATAATAAGACACAAAACTGTTGGTTAGTTGAGTTGGGTAGATTGAGCCATCTTTGGATGAAAAGGAGATTGTTCATTATTGAACAAATAGGAACAAAAAGAAACAAAATCGTCTGGAAGTCCTATAGTCAAGCATAGGGGATCACGCTATGCTGATGCCATGGTACTCTTGCTGCTTTATATCGTGGGGATCAACGGCTATGGTTGTCTGATCATGTGGCGTGACAAACAACAAGCGGTCCGAGGGGGGTGGCGCGTTTCTGAAAGGCACCTGTTTACTGCGGCCTTGGCGGGTGGCGGTGCCGGTGTATGGTTAGGGATGAAGCAATTTCGTCACAAGACGACCCGACCCGCTTTTCGAATCGGGATTCCTTGTATAGCGGTCATTAACGGGCTATTGTTTGCCTTGGTACTGTTTGGGTTGTGGTGATCGTTTTTCTGCATGATCTTGGATGATGTTCGATTCCCCCTTTGTTGCAAACTAATGGACAAAGGGGTGACAGGATGAAAGCGATCATGACAGGATGGTTGGTTCTTATTTTCCTTTGCGGCTGCACGCTCCAACCTCCTCCCCCTCCCAAACAGGCTGAAAATCTCCCTCCGTTGGAACAGGTGAAGCAACCCGCTTCCATGTTGATTTTGACAGACGATGAGCGACGCTGGGAATTGGATCTGGCCGAAGTGGGCTTTGACGGTGTAGATCCCACCACGTTGGACCGCGGGGCTTTTTTCCGGTGGCTGGCCAATCACGTCGAATCCGAGGTGAATCGTCCGCCCATGTCTGCCCACTTTGAAAAGCGGGAATTAAAACCCCACCGGGATGGGAGACAAGTGGACCGGGATGAATTGGAAGGGTGGCTGGACCATATCCATACCCACCTGAATAAGGTATCGGAGTTGCCTATTCAGGTATGGAAACCGGCAATCACCACCAAAACCCTGCTCCGAATTAAGGAAAAGCGTCTGGGATCCTATGGGACTCGCTATAATCCCCGCAATGCCAATCGGACCCACAACATTCTCCTGTCCACTCGGGCCATCGACCATGTGGTGTTGGCGGAAGGAGAAGTGTTTTCCTTTAACCAGGTGGTGGGGATGCGCACTCCAGAACGGGGTTACAAACCGGCTCCCGTGATTGTACGGGGTGAGTATACCGAAGGGATCGGCGGGGGGATCTGCCAGACTTCTTCCACCCTGTTCAACAGTGTGGAACGGGCGGGTCTGCGGGTATTGCAGCGGGTAAGCCACAGCAAGAACGTCACCTATGTGCCAAAGGGACAAGATGCTACCGTCTCCTGGGGAGGGCCGGACTTTCGGTTTCAAAATCAATTAAATGAGCCCATATTGGTGGTGGCAAATGCAAACAGGGGATGGCTGGTTGTGGATATTTACGGATCCGGAGATACGTCCCACCGCCCCCGACCGACACCAGAGCCGCCAAAAGAGGAACCGGACGTGGAAAAGGTGCCTCCCAAGAAGCAACAGCCGCTGAATCAAGAGGCGGAGGAATACCGAAACCGTCCCTTGATGCGGGAGGAGTTGGAACAGAAGCAATCGTGAAGGGGCTTGAGAGGGAAGAACGGGAGGGATCATTCCCTCCTTCTCTTCGTCTGTTTTTTTTCGCGCTTTTCCAAATAACGTGTACCCTTGCCTAAATGGATCATCATGGACAACACACCTCTCATAGACTGGAGTAAACAGGAGGGTTGAAAACGACTTTTTTTCAATGATTTGGGATCGAGAAAACCGCTTTATGACGGGGATTGCTGTGATACTGTTCGCGAAATGCAAATATTTTTCATAGATCCTCTTCCGGCTCTTTGTTATAATAAGTACCGTTCTTCAGACCGCCTAAGGTGAAGGAGGTATTGGATGAAGAAAACCTTAATCATTACGTTGGGGATTCTAAGCATCCTTCTTTTATCAGGCACGGCTGTGGCATATGCCATGATGCAAAAAGAAGTTACCATTTCGTTTAGTGATAAAGATGAAAGCATCACCACCAGCGTTCTGAAGGGAACGCCGGCCAGCATCTTGGACAGCGAAGGCTACGACCGGGAGCAGCTGGAGGAGCAATATGAACCCAGCGTTGCTTGGGATACCCCGATCCAAGAGGATACGAAAATCCACTTGACCTGCAACTGTGAAGTCACCTTGAAAGTAGGTGCCGAAGACGGCAAAAAGGTGAAAACCATGCAGCCTACTGTGGGGGACTTCTTGGAAGAACAAAAGGTGAAAGTGGGCAAGAACGATCAGGTTAACGCCGTTATGGATCAGAAGATTACCAATGATTTGACGATCGTTGTTGACCAGATCGAAAAACGTGTCCAAAAGAAAGTGGAAACAACAGACTTTCAAACCAAGGAAGAAAAAGACCCCAACCTTCCTGAAGGTGAGAAAAAAGTCACGCAAGAAGGAAAAGAAGGGAAGGAAATTTACCAGGTAACCGCCCTGTACAAGAACGGCAAAGCGATGGTGACGGACAAGAAGCTGATTGAAAAAGTGGATCCGGTCCAGCGGATTGTCAAAGTCGGATCCGGCAAAGCAGCAACGGCTTCCAGTGAGAAAAAAGAGACGGAACTGGCCTCCTCCGGCGGTTCCCGCATCGCCGGATTGAAGTACTCCAAAACAATGAATGCTCAGGCAACGGGTTACACCCACACGGGGAATCCGACTGCCACCGGAGTGATGCCCAAACGGGGGACCGTCGCGGTGGATCCCAGTGTGATTCCGTTGGGAACGAGACTCTACATACCGGGTTACGGCCAAGGAGTGGCCCAAGATACCGGTGGAGCTGTTCGCGGGAATATTGTCGACCTCTTCTTTGAAACGCGGGAAGAAGCGATTCAGTGGGGACGGCGTAACGTAACGGTTTATATCTTGGAATAGTGGCTTTGGTCATTATTTTTCGCACCCTGAGGATCTTTACATCCCGGGGTGTTTCTCTTTATGATGGATGGAGAAAGGGAAAGTGGGAATTGCATCAGTCTTTTCCAAATATTTTTGTAAAAATGGGTCCGTTTCATATATACTACAGAAAAGGACTCTTCAATGGGATGTGTTGCCATGGTTGGTCGCAATGATCCTTGTCCTTGCGGAAGTGGTCTAAAATACAAAAAATGTTGTGAGCGGGTTGTCACGATCCGATCCGCTGAACAGGTTCGTGAAGAGAGGGAATTAAAGGCTAAAACCAAACTGCTCCAAGATCTCATTCACTGGTTTAAGAAACGATTTTCTGGGGAAACCGAAAAGAACTGGTCTCGGAAATTTAAAGAAGATTTGAATTTGACCTTGGATCAACCGATTCCCCGTCACTTCGCGTTCGCTTACCAGTTTTGGCTTCTTTTTGATGCCCCCTGCCTGGACGGGCTCCGCCCGGTGGAAGCTTGGGTGGAGAGAAGGGGACGCCCGACGGACCAGGAACTGCTGGCGGAACTGTGTCGGGTTCATTTGGATTGTTATGAGGTGAAGGAAAAAAAGGAGGGGACATTCGTTCTCTATTCCTTATCGGACGAAGGAAATTATACCGTTTCACAGATGGAAGGGGTTTCCCCCGGTATGCTCCTGGTCACTCGCCTCTCCCGATTGGGTAACCGTCATGAGTTGTTTGGCCCATATACGTCTTTTGGGGTGGAGATGAGAGGGGAGATAGAAGTGTATCTAAAAAATAGATCCCGTGATGGGGAGTTGAACCGGGAATTTTGGCAGCAAAACGGCTTGCAGATTCTTGGTTGGATGATGCAACGAGCGCGGGAAATGGATCAATTGGAGAAGATGGCGGCTTCCGCCGATGCCGCTCGGGAAGTAGCCTCCGCTGCGGAAGAGGTGAACACTCCGGCGTTCGCCCCCGAGAAAAAGGATCCACTTCCGCAGCTTCCGGTGTTATCTTCTGACGAAGCAGGGATGCCGGAGGTGGTGGAGCAGCAACTGGATCAATTCCAGAACCGGTATGTGAGTCAATTACAACCAAAAACCCAGGACTTGTATTTGGACTCTCTTCACTTATTTCGGGAATATATCGCTTTTCACTTCGGCAGGCATTTTACCTGGTCCGAGTTGAAAGAAGAGGTGTTCTCCCACTTTTTCGGTGTATGGTATGTGGATCAAGGAGTAGGCGGTCCGATTCGATCCAAGATTTTTCTCAACACGATGAAACATCTATTTCGGTGGCTGAGAGATGAAGCCATCTGTGATCGTTACCCGGCGTTTGCCCGCGTGTACACGGATCTGATCCGGGACCTGCCGAGAAGCTTTGAAGCCCGTAAATGGCTGTGGGAAAATGGAGTGGCACAAGAGTCGGATGAACCTTCCTTAGCGGCCAAAGGAACATACATGCTGACGATTTCATCTGCAGGGGCCAGCCTGGATACGGGAGAAACTTGGATCCCTATTCAGCTGAATACGCGAAGCTGGCCTCCAACTTGGCTGGAAAACCGCTTTTGGGTACGTGGCACGATCCATCTGCAACGAGACGAAAGCTTGATCACAGAAGTGGAGGCGGTTTATCCTTTTTTTCAACTGAAACAGGTGGAAGTGGTGTCATGACCGGTAATTCCCGTCCGATGGAGCTTGAGAGAGGGTGTACACTGCTACCCGGGCTGGTGGTGGATTTGTTCAGTTCAGAACCGTAAAACCCCCGCAACCGATAAAGGATGCGGGGGTTTTTGCGTGGAGTGGTTCACCGGATGCTGTTGATGATCTGAAAGAGGAATACTGCCATAATCAAAAGTGGTGTCACCCACCGGATGATGAGGGACCACAAGGCTTTTGCCGGCATTCCCTTGTCGTCCGAGCCTTTTGCTTCTGACAGCATGAGGCGAACGCCCCACTTCCAACCGACAAACAGCACGACGATCAATCCGCTCAACGGAAGTAAGATGTTGGATGCTACGAAATCCATGGAATCAAAGATCGGCAGATCGCCAATCAGATGGATATCCGCCAACGAGCTGAACGAGAGCGTAGCGGGAACACCCAGCAGGAAGACAATACCTCCCACAAACCAAGTGCCTTTCCGGCGAGCCAGGCGGTGTTCATCTTCCAGGTAGCGAAGGGGCACTTCCAAAAGAGAAATGGCCGATGTCAACGCAGCTACACTCAATAAAAAGAAGAACAGGATCGCGAAGAGATCACCGGCAGGTAATTGTGCAAACACCGCTGGCAAGGTGATGAAAACCAGAGGGGGTCCGGCATTTGGCTCGTATCCCAGGGAGAAAACAGCGGGGAAAATAGCTAAGCCTGCAGCCAGAGAGACAAGTGTTGAAAAAAGAACGACATTGCCTACGGCACCGGGTATGCTTTCTTTTTTGGAAAGATAGCTGCCATAGGTGATCATGGTGCCCGCACCAACACTCAGAGAGAAGAAGGCCATCCCGAGCGCTTCAAAAAAAGTGGTCCAGGAAACCTGGGACCAATCGGGGAACAGTAGAAACCGTACCCCTTCCATCGCACCGGGCAACGTGACGGCCCGAACCACCAGAATCATCAGCATGATCCCTAAGAGCGGCATCAGAAATTTGTTTGTTCGTTCAATCCCTTTTTGCAAGCCGAACAAACATACCGCCATGGTAAGGCCCAAAAAGGCTGCCTGCCAGATTACCGGGGACCATGGGTTTACAATGAACGAGCCGAAACGGGCTTCTGCTTCGTCAATGGTGATGGACCCAAACGTGCCTGTGATGGCGTCTAAAGAGTAAGCCAGTGTCCATCCGCCGATGGAACTGTAAAAAGCCAAGATGATGACGGTGGCGACGATTCCAATATATCCGCTCAGAAACCAGGGAGTCCCTGGGGCATGATGACGGTAAGCGCCGATGGGGTTTTTTTGTGAGGAACGTCCCAACACAATTTCACTTAACAGCACCGGCAGGCCAAGGAGCAGAATCGATAACAGATAGATAAGGACAAATGCGCCTCCGCCGTTATCCCCTGTTACAAAAGGAAACCGCCAGATACTGCCTAATCCGACGGCGGAACCGATGGAAGCTAGAATAAAGCCCATTTTTCCCGACCATTGTTCGCGGGATTCGTTGGATATGGATGCCACGAGTAAAGTCAGTCCTCCTTGTGTGGATAAGCTTGGATTAGTTGAATCCAATTTTTTAGTTTAACACAGCAAAGCGGAACCGTCCGTAAGAAAAGATTGGAATAACGTGATTTCGCCTCGGTGAAAGGGTTCAATCGCTTTGGCTGGAACCTTTCCCCTTGCCCGGAAGAGTCGGATTTTCTTGCTCGTCTTATGATAATTTAAGGCAGAGGAGAAATAATAAAAACTGCACTCAACGATCAGGTAAAGGGGGCGTTGCGTTTGTTTCGCTTTTTCAATCAGGAGCAAGATCGGGCCAACCAAACGGCTGATGATCGCAAGATCGATGAACTGATGAACGAAGTGGGAAACGAGCTGGGAATCGATCGTGATTCCAGAGAAAAGCTCTCCTCCGAGAAAGCGAGAGAGTTGGGTCAACGGATGAAAGAAGAAATCAAAAAACGCACCTAAGATGAGTTGAGTGTTGCAGCACCCCAGCGGGGTGCTGCTTTTTCATACTTCATCTTTACGGAGTGAGTGAAAATTCAATTTTACGGGAGAGTGGGACGGGAATGGAGATAAGAGACGATTTCTGCTAATTTATCGTTGGCGGCTTCCACGATAGGGGAAGGAATGTCTGCTTTGTTTGATTGGAAACGGGACGAGCCTCTGTTACAGTGGATGGAGGGCTCACCCAGACGCATCATCGGGCAGGTGTCCCGTTCCCCGGCAGAATGGGGATAAGTAGGGATCCGAAGCCGGTAGACATGGCCGGATGCACTGTCCTGGATACGAATGTCATACTGGCCAGAGCGGCCGACAAACCCTTGGGAGCGGAGGGTGCTGTCTACGTGGTCCTTCGTCCGGATCAACCCGGCAATCGACTTGATTCTCAGTCTCAAAGGGCAACCTCCTTTTGGACGAAACCCTTCCAGTAGTCGTCCTGAAAGGGCAACCTCCACACGGATCGGATGTGGTGTTCAAGCTGATAACCCAAATCAGGCGAAGAAATAAACGTAAAAGCGCCAACATTTGCATTACCCGGTACGAGTCTCGCCTCAGCCAAAGGTATTTTCATCCTATGAATGGCAAATCAACGGTATGAATGGGACATGGTAAAGGGTACGGGAAAGTTTTACAGCGGTTGAAAGGGGAATGGCCGATTGAAACGATGGGATCTACATGTGCATACGACGGCTTCCGACGGGATGATGACTCCGGAAGACGTTGTTTATCTGGCCCGGGAAGCGGGATTGTCGGGAATTGCTTTAACCGATCACGATACGGTTGAAGGGGTGGAACGGGCCAAGGCCGAAGGAGAAAAAAGAGGGATTGATGTCATCGCCGGTGTGGAAGTGAGCACGTTGGCCAACGGTCAGGATATTCATGTTTTGGGTTATTTCATGGATGTCCACGATTCCCGGTTATTGTCCAGACTGAAGGGGCAAAGGGAGGTCCGGCAAAAACGAAATGGATTGGTTGTGGAACGACTGCGCCAATTGGGGGTGGATATCCGTCTGGAGGAAGTGTTAGCCAAAAAGCGGGAGGATGGAACGAATGTGGGACGCCCTCATATCGCAGAGGTGCTGATTGAAAAAGGAGTCGTAAACAGCATGGATGAAGCGTTTGACCGCTTTCTCGGAAAAGATGGAAAAGCCTATGTCACTACTCCGCGCTTGACTCCGAAAGATGCCATCGGGTTGATTCGGGAGGCGGGAGGGGTTCCGGTGTTGGCTCACCCCGGTCTGTATGGAGATGATTGGCTGGTTTGTCGGTTGGCGGAGTCGGGTCTGGCCGGGATCGAGGTCCGTCACCCCGATCATGACCAAGAGATGGAACAGCGCTACAGGGATATCGCTGCCAAACACCAGTTGATCGGCACCGCTGGATCCGATTTTCACGGCGAACGACACGGTTCCATGTATCACGCTCCTTTAGGTACTTGCACTGTAGAAGGTTCCGTAGTGGAACAACTCCAAAACCGGCGGAAACCGACATAACAATAGCCGACCCCCTCTGGGGATCGGCTTTCTTTTACGGAATCGCTTTGGTCATTGTTTTGTGAGGGATGCCTGCATCATCAAACGGTTCTCCAAAATCACGGTAGCCCAAGCGGTGATAAAAAGGGAGGGCCTGAACCTGGGCGTTCAGCACCATCTCTTTTTTTCCCCGTTCAGTTGCTACCGTTTCCGCCTTTTCCATCAGAAGCTGTCCGATTCCACATCCGCGGTGACTGGCAAGGACAGCGAGGCGCTCCAGCTTTGCCGTGGTTTCCGATGGAAAGCGGACTCGGGCGGCTCCGATTGCTTCGTCTCCTTCGAGGGCCAACAGATGCACCACGTCTGGATGAGAATCCCAATGGTCGATTTCCAGAGACGGGGGAACGTTTTGCTCATCGACAAACACCTGATGCCGGATGGTGAATGCTTGTTTTTTTCGGTCCGGGTGATCCGCGACTCGGACGACAGCCATGATGGGGTTCTCTCCTTAATTCCCTCTTAACAGGAAAGTCTGGTAAATGGTCCAGGATCCGTTTTCCAACTGGTACAACAGGTGAAAGCGGTCCACGCGTGTTTGCAGATCGAACCGATTCATGCGGAGACTTCCGTATACATCGTGCAGTTCATCCTCGAACATCTTTTGCCCAATCGTAATGTGGGGGATAAACTTGTATCCGCTCTCATGATGCAGCATGCCGGAGTTGATTTTCTCATGTAAGGTGTAGACGTGTTCCGATTCTTCCACTGCGACATAGATGACATGATTCGTGGGGTAAAAGGTGCTCACTTTGGTCAGGTTGATGTCAAACGGAGAAGCCTCACGGGATACCTGATCCAGATCCTCAATCGCATGAGGCAACTGGCTGTCTTCCAACTCAAATGCTTCCTTTAGCGTGATATGGGGTGGAATCAGAGCATAGTGAGGATCGTAGCGCTTCCGGTAAGAGTTAACAAAATCCTGTACTTTTTTTTCAGGAAAAATGACAATCCCGTATTTCATGTCGCTCCCTCCTTGGATTCGGCTGAAAGAATCTTGGAATAATACCGTTGTTCAGCCTGACTTTGTGGTCTGCTCCTTCGGGGCATCCGCGGGCCACGCATCATCCCAGGCGAAGAGCTGAAAATCCCAATTGCAAAGATGCCTCGTCCTACAATTATAACGCCTTCTTTCATACGAATAAAGGGCACCTGCAGGATCTTCGCTTTTCTGGAAACCGTTCAACCGCTCTTTCTATCTCCCCCAGAAATAAATGGGGGTATTCACGGACCTGTGATAAAATGGAGAAGGCTTTCATGGGGAAGGCCGAAGGGAGGAGAATGGATGAAGAGACGTGTGCACAGCAATGAAGTAAAAAAAGCGGCGATGGAGCGTCTGCACAAACGGGGAGTGACTGTGGAAGGGATCGCAGAGATTGTCTTTCGTATGCAGGCTCCCTACAGTGAAGAATTAACCATGAAGCATTGTGTGGACAGTGTCATCGCCGTGCTGGAAAAAAGGGAAATCCAACACGCCATCCTGGTGGGAGTGGAACTGGATGTGTTGGCTGAAAATAATCAACTTTCTGAACCTCTTCAATCCATTGTGGAATCGGATGAAGGACTGTTTGGCTGCGATGAGACTCTTGCTTTGGGGTCTGTGTTGGGCTATGGCAGTATCGCTGTTACGACGTTTGGTTATTTGGATAAGAATAAAATCGGTCTGATCAAGAAGCTGGATACCAAAAAAGACGGGCCGGTCCATACTTTTCTGGACGATTTGGTGGCCAGCATCGCTGCTTCCGCTTCAAGCAGGCTTGCTCATCGAATTCGGGACGAGGAAGAAGCTGGTAAAAGAGGGGGAGACGCGGTCCGGAATGAGGCAGGTTAATAGGACGCCCGGTGACTGGGAGCACCGGGCGTTTCCCTCCCAGTTACACACAAAAAAACCGGACCAGGTGCCCGGTCAATAACAAGGAGGGAACAATTGTCCGCAGGATCCGGATGTTGAACAAGAGCAATCCGATTTCGGTTGCTGATCCATCGTATGAAAGAGGCGGGATGCCCGTTTGGATTTTTCGGCAAAATGGCCGGGTGCCTGAGCATGAAACCTCCCTTGCTTTGCCAGACTAATGTCAAGGAAAGACCGAAATCGAGGGGGGAACATCGGTGGCCGGTTGGATTTATTGGGCCAAATTGTACGAAACTCGTTTTCAAGCACGATGTCTGGCGGCACGGATGGAGGAGGACTGGTGGATTTATGGATATGAGAGTCCGGCCGAAGTGGAAGTGTATCAATCCAAACGGGGCCGCTACGGGGTTCGTTATATGTGGGAATCGGGGAACCAGGAAACCCGCAAACGCATCTGAAAAAATCACCAAAAAAATATTGAAAAACCCCTTGCATCCAAAATGGATATCATGTATATTAGTATATGTCGCTGCCGCGGGGTGGAGCAGTTGGTAGCTCGTCGGGCTCATAACCCGAAGGTCGCAGGTTCAAGTCCTGCCCCCGCAACCAGTTATGGAGCTGTGGTGAAGTTGGAGTTCACGCCGGCCTGTCACGCCGGAGGTCGCGGGTTCGAGTCCCGTCAGCTCCGCCATATATCCCCCTAGGGCCTATAGCTCAGTTGGTAGAGCGGTCGGCTCATAACCGATTGGTCACAGGTTCGAGTCCTGTTGGGCCCACCACAACCGGAATTTTTGTGGGCAGTTAGCTCAGGGGGAGAGCGCTACCTTGACACGGTAGAGGTCACTGGTTCGATCCCAGTACTGCCCACCACGAAACTCTTGATTTTTATCAAGGGTTTTTTTGTTTATATCCATAAAAAAAGCTGCCTCCAGGCAGCCTCTTATAGCTCACTGTTGCTGCATGACCTGATTGGCCGCTTGCAGATCGACCTGGATCTGTTTGGAGAAATCTTTGGGATTGTACAGTCCTTTTCCTTCCATGTATCGAAAAACCTGCTCATGCATATGGATCGCATCATTTAGCTGTTGTTGAATGGCCTGCCGGACTTCGGGAGTGGATGCCTCCGTCAATGCGTAAGCGCTGTTGCGAACAGCGGTTTTTGCGCTCACTAAGAAATCAGCGGCAATCATATCGTCGTTCATGGCAGGCAAGGCCCCGTTTTGCATCTGTCCCATCGGGTTCATTGTTGTCCCCTCCTTTATTGAACTTGTGCGTTGGACAACAATCCTTGAAGTTGTTGAATGTGTTGTCGCCCGGTTTGTAAATCTTGTTGAATCAATGCTTTCAACTGTGGATCTTGGACCATGTTTTGCATCATGCCCGCTTTGGCGGCACAGCAATTCTTAAACATCAACAATTCATGGACTTCCGCTGCTTCGTGTACAGCCAGGTTCATGTTTGACACCTCCAACGATTAATATGGAGGTTGCAACCATTGCTTATACATGATGAACCAAAAAGATCCCGGTCCGAGGTACTCCGATATCCCTACCCCTCTATCGTTGGAACGGCATTAATCTCCTTCTGATGGAGCAGTGAAAACTGTGTCTTTTTTCTTTGTTTGTCCATGATACAATGATAAAACAGTGAAGATCAGGTGAGGGGAGAGCCATGGGAAGACCTGTTGTGATGGTGGCTGCCAGTCTGTTGATGTTGTTGGTGTTGGCGGCCGTCGCTTATTCGGAAGTGCCGGATCGAGCCGGGGAACCGACATCAGACACGAGGTACCAGGGGCAAAACGAGGCTTCTGAAGGAGAGCATCTGCCGGTTCAGAGAGTGGAGGGCCGATTATATTTTTCGGTGAAAGATCTGGAACGATTGGGGATTCAGACGGAAGTGGATGAGGAAATGGGAACCGTGACCATAGCCGAGGGAGCGCTTACCCTGCGCTTGTTGCGTGATGCTCCGGTGCTCAGCCGCAACCACCGATACCTGCCGGTGGAAGCCACCCCCCTGTGGAAAGAAACAAAGGATGTCTGGATTCCGGTGGAAGTGGTGGAAGTGGGCTTTAATCGACCCGTGAAGCTGGATGGTTCCAGGGCGGTGGTGTCCGAACCGTCTGTGGAAGCAGTGGTTCCATCTGAGGATGCCGTTTTCTCCCATCGGAACCTGAACGCCGAAGAAATGACGGATTATTTATCGTTTTTATCCAGCCCTGTTCCCGATGCAAAGGTGAGCACCGAGTGGTCCCATCTTCCCGGAGCACCACGTACCTATCGCAACGGAACCCATGAAGGGTTGGACTACTATACAGCCGCTTCCGGCCGGGTGATTGATACAAACACCCCTGTTGTAGCCGCAGCCGACGGGATCGTTGTCCGGGTGGATCATGACTATGAAGAAATGTCGGAAGAAGAACGGAATGAGTGGTTGGAAAAGGCGGCCAACCATAACGGTCAAACGCCTCCTTTTATCTTTGACAAGATGCGTGGGAGGTCGGTTTGGATCCAGCATGAAAAGGGGGTTCTCACCCGTTATGTCCATCTGGATCGCATCTCTTCCAATCTTCGGTTGGGGGATACCGTGAAACAGGGGGACCGGTTGGGGTATGTGGGAAATTCGGGCACCCGTGACGGGGTCAAGGGAAATGACCGGGGTTTGCACCTTCACTTTGACATCCTCATCGACGAGGATTGGTTCTGGGGGAAGTACACACCGGAGGAGGGGCGTCAAATTTTGGAGGAAACACTGGACCAGTGACAGGATCTACCGAAGGTTAATAAAGGATTCAATCGCTCTTGATATTGGGGCCGTATGATAAAGTGAAAGAATGTGGCAAAGAGGGGATAATCGGGATGAAACGTTTTGCGGCACGATTGCAGAATGTAGATGATCGCTGGGTCAGCTATGTAAACCAACAATGGAAATGCCACGCCATGGATTGGTTGATGCCCCGTGTCACCCATTTGGGGGGAGCGGGATTTACGCTGTTGTTTTTGGCGGGGTGGTGGCTGTTGATTCCGTCTCCATCCCGGAATTGGGCGATGGAAGGGTTCATCGCTTTGGCTGGAAGCCATCTCGTCGTTCGTCTGGGCAAGGCGACTTGGCATCGGATGCGCCCGTACCTGCAGCTGTCGGATCTGAATACTTTTCCCAGTCCGTTGAAAGATTACAGTTTTCCTTCCGGGCACACAACCGCTGCTTTTTCTATCGTCATGGTCTGGATTTTGAACGCGCCGGTGCTGGCTTTTGTATTATTGCCTCTGGCCTGTGCGGTTGGTTTATCCCGCATGTATCTCGGGTTGCACTACCCCACGGATGTGGCCGTAGGGGCTTGGTTGGGTTCCATCTTCGCAGTCTTGGCTCATTGGTGGTTTCCACATTAAAATGAATTCCTTCACTTCCAACTTCGGAGCATCCGTCCTTCGGGGTTTTTTCTTTGACCGTGCACAACAAAACGAGATGGTGCATACAGTGGTTCCGTTTCGTATGTCGGTGGTGGGAAAGCTGTGTTGATTTACATTCGGTGACCTCCGATCTTTCCGTTTCGGTCGGAGAAGACACTGGGCCCCAACAGAGAGGGAGCCCAAAAAAGGCTGTTTGTTCCGTATTTGTCACGAATCTGATCCATGGTTTCGGCTAGGCGGCGTTCTTTATCCCGTTCTTCAAAGAGGTTGAGTTGAATGCCTTCGTCTGTCTCCAGATTGCTCAAGGTGATCCCGACCAACCGGACGGGCTGGTGGTTCCAATGTTGATCCAACAAGGAAGAAGCGGCTGTAAACAGGTGGCGGCCGATATTGGAAGGCTCCGGCAACGTCCGGGAACGGTGGACGGAGGAAAAATCGGTTCCTTTCAAGGTGAGGGAGATGGTTCGCCCGGCGTAGCCTGCTTTTCGGGCTCGGCTGGCCACTTCTTCCGCCAATTCGCGCAGCACCAGCAGAATCTCTGATTCTTCTCCATAATCCCGGGGAAGAGTGAATTGATGGCCGATCGATTTGCTCCCGTCCAGGGAGTGGGGATCTACAGGGCTGGGGTCCATACCGTTGGCGGATTGGTGCAATACCCGACCGATGACACCAAAGCGGTGAGCGAGACGTTCCGGATCGGTGTGAGCCAAATCGCCGATGGTGCGAATGCCCATGCGGTGAAAGTGGTGGGTCATCCGGCCGCCTACTCCAAACAGTTTTTTGACCGGCAGCGGCCAAATGCGGTCAGGCACGTCTGCCTCCTGGAGCACCGTGATGCCGTTGGGCTTTTTCATACCCGCCGCCATCTTGGCCAACAACTTGTTGGGACCTACGCCGATGGAAGAGGGAACACCCACTTCTTCCCGGATGCGCTCCTGGATGAGCCGGGCCGCAACAGGACCGGGGCCAAACAAGGCTTCACACCCGGTCATCTCCACGAAGGCCTCATCGATGGAGAAGGGTTCGACCAGAGGGGAAAACTGGTGCAAAAGTTCCACAATGCGGACGGACACCTGAATATAAGTTCTCATACTGGGAGGGATCAAGCAGGCTTGGGGGCACAGTTCCTTGGCTTGGGAAACAGCCATCGCCGTTTTTACCCCGAATGCCTTTGCCTCGTAAGAGGCGGCCAGTACAATCCCGTGTCGACGGGCCGGATCGCCGCAGACAATGACGGGCTTTCCCTGCAACGCCGGGTTTCGAATCTGTTCGACACTGGCATAAAAAGCATTCATATCCGCCAACAGTACCGTTCTCCCACGATGGACCATCATTCTTCCTCCCAGATAAGCGAACATACGTTTTATAATCACCATATCCGGAATGGGTAGAAAAGAGAAGTGGAAAATGAAGGATAAAAAAAACGGCCATTGAAGGCCGGAGAGGCTGCGGACAAATTTCTATATGGGAAGGGACCGATTTCCGGCGGAGCACCCTTTGACTGATCACCCAGCGGAGTCTCCGCAGGACATAACCGTTTAGCGGCCACTTTGCTTTTCTTTTGGCCGCTGGTTGTGTCCAGAGGAGGCGGAGCGGACTGTCCCTCATCGGTGAGAGGGAAAGAGGTGCGGAGACGAAAATCGGGTTCCCGCGGACTCACTTTGTCATCAATCTGGTCGGAATGATTACACTTTTCTAGGATAAAAAAACATGACCCGTCCGTTGAACAGGTGGAGTTTCCCTTGAAATGTTTTGGCCAGGTAACGGCAAAACTCGTTGGCTTTGGCCCGGTCGCCGTGAGTGGAGCCGGTGGGTAAAACCAGCTGGATGTGGGGGTGCTCCCATTCTTCCGTCCGGTTGTCGACCCCCAGGATCAGGTGTTTATACAGATGAGGATCTTTTCCTTTCAGTAAAAGGTAGCGTCTTCCCTCTTCCTCTTGTTCCAGGATGTCATAAGGGAAAGCAGCGTCGGCGTATTCCCATCCGAGCTGCTGACCCGTATGGGCGGTCATCTCCACATAGCGTTCCAAAGCGGCCCTTACATCGTCGAGAGTAGCCTCCTGCAGGGTGGACTCTTCCACGAGAGTAATCCAAGCGCTTTTAGCCATTGATCATCCTCCCAGGTCTCACCTATAGGTCCATTGTATCGAATGGGTGGAATCAGGCCAAGAAATCCTGGAGAAAAATTACGAAAGAAAAAGATATGAAAGCAGAAGAAAAAGATCTTTATCATTTTGATGAATAACGGTAAAATATTATGAATATACATTGTAATCGCGTGCCCACTATGATAAACTAAAATCCACTCCGAAAATGTTGGGGGATGGAATCTGATGCGAAAAGCGGACCTGCTGGATGAGCTCCGCGCGGAAGTGGGCGTCGTGTCAGATAAAATGAGTGGAAGTGTCCATGACCTGTACCGCTTCGTTACGCGCACCCTGTACAGCAGAATGGAACCCTACCAGTACACGGGAATCTATTTGGTGTCCGGCTGGTATTTTCGCCGCTTCTGTGAATCGGGCCGCTCTCCCCTTCCACCCGCTGTTCGGTTTGGGGAGGGACTGCACAGCCTGGCTGCTGCCCGAGGCGGAGTTGTTCGAGAGCAAGTGGGCGAGGAGACCTATGTGTTCGTTCCTTTCTACCGTGGTCACCAGCTGATTGGGGAGCTGATCGTGATCGGGACGGTGGAGGGACTGGATGATGAGGATATTGCATTTTTTACGGAATTGGCTTCGCTCTTTGAAAGCAAAATGAGAGAACTGAATTCATAGAACCTTCTCCCGTTTCGGATTAAAGCCGGAAGGGTAAAGGGATAGACAGGCAAGTAGCCATGACTAAAAAAGGAGGAGATCGGATGAGTCCATATGAACGGCTGTATGACGAGTCGGAACAGGCGAACGTTCGTTTTGTGGGTTTTGTATGGGAAAACGGGCGTTACGATTTCGGCATTGTATACACCCAGATGTTTTTCGGTAAACCGCTGGTCGTTTGTATGCAGACGGGACGTTCTTCTCTACTCTCCCAGGACGATGTGGAAAACCTGGAGTACCTGCAACGCCTTTACAATCTGAAGTCTGTGGCTGAAGCGGAAGAAGTATCGATCTTTCTTCAGAACAACATCCCCTCCCTGATGTTTGAGGCAGAAGCAGAATCCGGTTAATGTTCAGAGAGTCTGAAACCATCGATCCCGGTGGTTTCTTTTTTTGTGGAAAAAACTGATTCGTTGACAACCTGTATAGACAGGTTTAAGATAACCATGAAAGCGTTTTTTGAAAAGGGTTTCTTACCAAGAGGGGTGAAAGCCTTTTCTTCTGCTTGTCACCCTGTATAGGCAAGTTACTATATGGGTATCTGTATATACAGGAAAAAAGAGTAAGTTTCCGGGAGGGAGACCGATGACAAAGCGCTTTTCTTTTGATTTTTTCCAACGTGTGGGCCGTTCAATGATGGCGGTCGTATTGATTCTTCCCCTCGTCTCCATCCTGATGGGGCTGGGGGGGATTTTACTCAATCCCAGCGTCCATGAGGTTCTTCCATTCTTGGGGGGACATGGTTATCAAGTGGCCGGGGAATTGATGCAGCGAGCCGGACAAGCCATTTTCAACAACTTGCCGGTCTTGTTTGCCGTTGCGATTGCGATTACCTGGACCGGGAAAGGAATGGCCGGCTTTGCTTCACTGATCGCCTTTTTCGTGATGCATACCGTGATCGGTGCGCTGGTTGATATTACGGGACTAAATGTAAATGAACAGCTGCTGGGCAGCGAACTGGGAATCGAGACCATGCAAACCGGGGTATTTGGCGGAATCCTGATTGGGTTTTTAACCGCGTACCTCTATAACCGGTTCCATCGTGTCCAACTTCCAGAGGCGATTTCACTGTTCAGCGGGGAGCGGCTGGTGCCCATTATCGCTTCCTTCGCCGCGATCGGAGTGGCCGTCGCCTTTTATTTCGTCTGGCCTTTGATCGGATTGGGCATTCTTGCTCTGGGTAACTTTGTGGCTACCCACACCAATCCATTGATCGTGGGTCTATACGGCGGGATTGAGAAATTGCTGATTCCTTTCGGCTTACACCACATCTATAATACCCCGCTGTTGTTTACGGAAATCGGTGGCAGCTACACCACCTTGAACGATGCCCGCGTGGTGGGTGACCAAAACGTCTACATCGCGCAAGTGATCGACCGGCTGCGGGATGCCAGTGTGGCGATCACGGGTGGCACCTATATCGCAGGGAAGTTCATTCCGGTGATGTTCGGCTTGCCGGCAGCCGCCTTAGCGATGTTTCATGTGGCCAAGAAAAGCCGCCAAGCTAAGGCCAAGGGGCTTCTGATTGCCGCTGCGGTCACTGCGTTTCTCACCGGGATCACCGAGCCATTGGAGTTTACCTTCTTGTTTGTCGCCCCTGTTTTGTACGGGGTTCATGTCGTCCTGACCGGCTTGGCCTTTGGAATCGCCAATGCGCTGGGGATGAACGCCGGGTTTGCCGGTGGATCGGGTTTGATCGACTTTGTTCTGTTTAATGTGCTCCCCAATCAGTCCAATGCATGGATCTTAACGATCGGCCTGGGTCTGGTGTTTGCAGTGATTTATTACTTCACGTTCCGACTCCTGATCGTCCGACTCAATTTGAAAACGCCGGGACGGGAAGAGGAAGGGGAAGAGACCCGTCTGTACACGAAAGAGGAGACCCGTGAAAAAATAGGGGTTAAACGAAACGGTGCAAAGGAAGACGAATCCAATCCAGACAGCCGTGCGGCGCGGATCCTCCACGCCTTGGGCGGAAAAGAAAACATCACCCGATTGGATGCCTGCATCACCCGGCTCCGAGTTGGCGTCAAAGACCAAGAACGGGTGGATGAAGGAGAGCTGAAGCGGCTGGGTGCTTCCGGTGTCCTTCGAGTCAGTGACGGAGTACAAGCCGTGTATGGGTCCAATTCTTCGGTGATCAAGGAGGAAATCCAGGATTTGATCGACGGATGAGGGAGGACGCGTTTCATGAACGAATGGTGGAGAAAAGCGGTCGTCTACCAGATTTATCCCAAGAGTTTTTTGGACACCACGGGCAACGGAGTGGGCGACCTTCGGGGTATTATACGCAAATTGGACTATCTGAAGGACCTGGGTGTGGATGTGCTGTGGCTGACGCCGATCTACTCGTCCCCCCAACGGGACAACGGTTATGATATCCGGGACTATTTCTCCATTCAGGAAGAGTACGGAACCATGGCGGATTTTGAAGCACTGCTCAACGAAGCACATGCCCGCGGGTTGAAGGTGATTATGGATATCGTGGTCAATCACACATCCACGGAGCATCCCTGGTTCCAGGAGGCGCGCAAATCCAAGGATAATCCGTACCGAGACTTTTATATCTGGAAAGATCCTAAAGATGGACGAGAACCGAACAACTGGCTGTCTAAATTCGGGGGATCTGCCTGGGAATGGGATGGAGAGACCGGACAGTACTACCTGCATTTGTTCGATGTGACACAGGCGGATCTCAATTGGGAGAACGAACAGGTCCGCCGCAAGGTATACGAGATGATGCGCTGGTGGCTGGACAAAGGGGTGGACGGATTTCGCCTGGATGTGATCAATCTGATTTCCAAGGACCCCCGTTTTCCGGATGACGACGGTTCGGTGCCGCCGGGGGATGGTCGCCGGTTTTACACCGACGGCCCTCGGGTCCACGAGTTTCTGCGGGAGATGAATGAGGAGGTCTTCTCTCGGTATGAGGAGGTTATGACGGTGGGGGAGATGTCCTCCACGACGATTCCCCACTGCATTCAGTACACCAACCCCGACAATCGGGAATTGGATATGGTGTTTAACTTTCACCACTTGAAAGTGGATTACCCCAATGGAGAGAAGTGGGCGTTGGGGGAGATGGATGTCCCGGCTTTAAAGCGGATCCTGTCCACATGGCAACGAAAGATGCGGGATGGCGGCGGCTGGAATGCGTTGTTCTGGTGTAACCATGACCAGCCCCGGGTTGTATCCCGTTATGGTGATGACGGACGGTATCATCGGGAATCGGCCAAGATGCTGGCCACCCTGATTCATTTGATGCAAGGGACTCCCTATATCTACCAAGGGGAAGAAGTGGGCATGACCAACCCCCGTTTTCAATCCATCGACCAATACCGGGATGTGGAAACATTGAACATGTACCGCATTCTGAAGGAGAAAGGCATGGATGAAGCGGAAGTGATGGAGGTGATCGGAGCCAAGTCCCGGGACAACTCCCGTACTCCCATGCAGTGGGATGAAACCGAACATGCCGGGTTCACTGCCGGTATTCCCTGGATCGGTGTCTCCTCTAACTACGGGGAAATCAATGTCGAGAAGTCCCTTGCCGACCCGAAGTCCATCCTGTATCATTACAAAGAATTGATTCGGCTGCGAAAAACACATGATATCGTCACTCGAGGCGATTTCCACCCGGAATTCCCGGATCATCCGGATGTGTTTGCCTACACTCGTAACACGGACCAAGAAACCTGGTTGATCGTAAATAATCTGCGCGATTATCCGGTCGATTGGATAGGGGCGGAGTCTGCTCCATTTCAGGGGCAGCAAGGGGAATTGCTTCTAACCAATTATCCGGATTCACCTCAGCTGAACAATCTTTTTAAGCTGCGGCCGTTTGAATCCCTTGTCTATCGTTTTATCCGTTCATGAAAGGGGGAGAGCGTTGGACAACAAATATCTCCAAATCTATCACGATTATGCCGGTAAAATTGAATCCGGCGCTCTTCGGCCCCAAGTCAAACTACCGTCCGAACATGAGCTGTCCCAGCAATACGGAACATCCAGGGAAACGGTGCGTAAGGCCTTGCATTTATTGTCTCAAAACGGGTTTATCCAAAAAATCAAAGGAAAAGGCTCCTTTGTTCTGCCGATACAACAATGGGACTTTCCCGTGTCGGGTCTGGTCAGTTTTAAAGAACTGTCGGCGAAGATGGGAAAGCCGTCCCGAACCCGCGTAATCGAGCTGGAAGCGATGGCGGCCGACGAAGAATTGGCTTCCCAGCTGCGGGTAAACCCGGCGGAACCGGTTTGGAAAGTGGTCCGTACCCGGACGATCGGCGGCGAGACGATTATTTTGGACAAGGATTATTTTCTACAGGATACGATTCCGGAACTGACTGTGGAAATTTGTGAAGACTCCATCTATCAATACCTGGAGGAAGTTCTGGACATTCCCATCAGTTTTGCCAAAAAAGTGATCACGGTAGAGGAACCGACGCCGGAGGATCGGCGGCTCCTTGATCTGGAAGGGTATCCGATGGTGGTTGTCGTACGAAACTACGTCCATTTGGAGGACGCTACGTTGTTTCAATACACGGAATCCCGCCATCGTCCGGACAAGTTCCGCTTCATCGATTTTGCCCGCAGACACGGTTAAGACTAAAAATAGCCATCAGGCCTTTGGCCGGGTTGTCAGCAGCCAGAAGCCCCCAACATCCGTTGGGGGCTTCTTTTATTACGGAGTGGATCTGCCTGTATGAAGAGGATCGCGGAAATTGAGTAAAACCCATTGACGCAATTAGTATGACTCAATATAATAAATGGTACATCATATTAAAGCGTTTTCACATGAAATCTGTTTTTGGAGGGATGACCGCATGGAAGCGATCATTTGTCAAACCTGTGATGAAGTGATCAGCTACGTCGAATATGAGAAGGCCGGAACCCTCTATGGACAGTGCCCCGGCTGCTCCACCACCCAAATGGAAGATCAGGAAACCTAAGACATACGATCATTCACCCCATGGCGTAAGCCATGGGGTTTTTGCTGTGACTGCAATCATAATCGACCCCGGGAGGACATGTAATAGAAGTAAGGCAAGGGCGCTTGCTTGTCTAAAAGGTGAAAGATGCGGGGGGAGATCGTGGTGAACAGGGTGAGGTGGCTGCAAAGTGTCGGATGGATCCTCTGTCTGACGGTGCTGGCGGTTGTCGGATGTTCGGGGGAGACTTCTCAAGGAGGAGCTGCGGGAGCGATCAGCTTTTACTCGCCGGAGACGCCGGATATGACGAAAGAATTAGGGCGTGAATATGAGAAGAACAATCCGGGCTCCCGCGTGGATGTGCAGTATGGCGGAACCAATGTGATTGTGAATCGCCTGATCGCGGAGAAGGACAATCCGATGGGGGATCTGTGGTATGGAGGCGGTGGGATTCTTCCGTTCGAAACGGCCAAAGAACGGGCTATCATCACTTCCTACATCCCAGAAGAGATCAAGGATTGGCCCGTGGAGAGAAACGGAATCAAAATACGGGATGAAAATTGGGAGTGGGTGGGAACGGAAGTCTTTGTCCTAGGATTTATCTATAACACGGAAAAAGTGAAGAAGGACGAGTTGCCCCGGAGCTGGGATGACCTTTTGGACCCCCGCTGGAAAGGAAAATTCCAGATGCCAAACCCCGCCGCGTCCGGCACCGCCACTTTGACGGTGTTAAGTCGGATGATGGAGCTGGGGGAAGAAGAGGGATGGGAGTTTTTCGAAAAGTTGATGGATCAGGCCAACGCGATGCCTGATTCCGGTTCGGCCCCCTCCCAGGCGGTGGCCAAGGGAGAAGCGGAGATCGGGGTGGCCTTTGATTTTATGGCATATGAAATGCAAGCCCGGGGGGAAAACGTCGATTTTGTGGTACCGGAAAAAACGCCGATCCTGGTCAACCCCGTCTCACTCGTGAAGGACGGCCCCAACCCTGAGGGCGGGAAGGCGTTTATCGATTTTCTGTTGTCTGAGGAAGGTCAGCGTGTATTGGCGGATTGGTACCATATTCCGATCCGGGAGGATGTGGAATCCAAAACACCGCTTTCTTTGGAAAGCGTCATGCCGCATGCATTGCCCCTGGATATCGATTGGGCGGTGGACAACTATGACCGGATCCGCAACGAATGGCGCAGCAAATTTGAGTGAGGGATGAGGGATGGGCTATTTGTCGGTTCGCAAACTCACCAAGATCTTTGATAAGGATCCTATCCTTCAAGATTTGGATTTGGAGGTGAAGGAAGGCGAATTTTTCGCCCTTTTGGGCCCTTCCGGCTGTGGCAAGACCACGACAATGCGCTGTGTGGCCGGCTTTGAGGAGCCGACGGAAGGCACCATTTGGATCGGCGGCAGACAAATGAACGGAATTCCTGCACACCGACGCGACTGCGGGATGGTCTTTCAAAGCTATGCCCTGTTCCCTCATATGACGGTGTTTGACAATGTCGCATACAGTCTGCAAGTTAGACAATTTTATCGGCAGGGATGGGTGCGGAAATGGCGTGTTTTGGCTCGTTTGCTCCATCCCCGTCTGGGAAATGTCTCCCCGGAAGTGGAGCAAAAGGTGATGGACAGTCTGGCCTTGGTAGAATTAACCGATCTGGCTGATCGATTGCCCGGACAGTTGTCCGGCGGGCAGCAGCAACGGGTGGCACTTGCCCGGGCGGTGATCATGGAACCGAAGCTCTTGTTGATGGATGAGCCTTTATCCAATCTGGACAAACGCCTACGCCAATCCATGCGGCGGATGATCCGCGATATTCAGCGTAAGCTTAAAATCACGACGCTGTTTGTCACTCATGATCAGGAAGAAGCGATGAGTATGGCCGACCGGATTGCGGTCCTGTCCGAGGGACGGTTGATGCAAGTGGACATTCCCACCGCTCTCTACAGTCGGCCAGCCAATCCTTTTGTGGCCGACTTTGTGGGATCGTCCAATCTGTTTCCAGGTGAGGTGCTGTCCCGGGAGGAACATGGTTCCTGGCTTACCCTGGGAAACGGTCTTCACTTGTTTACCAGTCATCCCGCACCAGGTGAAGCCGTAGACGTTCTCATCCGGCCGGAAAGCATGACGCTTCTGCCGGGAGATGGAGAAGCAGAGCCCGGCGGCAACCGGCTCAAGGGAAGGGTGGAACGGGGAACGTACTTAGGGCCAAACGTTCGTTATGACATCCGGGTAGGGGAAAAACGATTGTTGGTGGATATCCCTTATAAACGGGGCCAGCCGCTGTTGTCCGAGGGGACGGCGGTGACGCTTCTGGTGGAGCCGGATCGGGTGGTGGTCTTATGAGCCGGTTTCGATTTTGGAGGCGATGGGGGGGACTGGATCTTCTCCGTTGGAGCATTGTCCTCTTTTTCCTTGTCTTTCTGATTGTTCCGTTACTGTCGATCTTTTTGGTCAGTCTGACGGGTGAGCCGGTCAACCTGTTTGGAAGTTTGGTGAATCCGGCTATTTTCCAATCGACGGTGGAAAAGCTGTCCGGGGCCTCGTTGGAGGGCTATCGTGATTTATGGGAAGAATCCCGTTATTTCCATGCCCTTGTCAACAGCTTGAAGCTTTCCACCGGTGTGGCGTGTTGGGTTACCCTGATGTGCATCCCAATGGCTTATGCATTTGCTCGGACCGATATGCCGGGGAAAAAGTGGTTTGCCGCCTTGTCGACGGTCCCTTTGGTGATGCCTACCTTTATCGCTGCTTATGCGTTTACGTTGATGTTCGGTCAGACGGGATGGGTGAATCACATCTGGCGGGCATTGGGCGGGGACGGGGTGTTGTTTGAGATCAAGTCGATGTTGGGGATCATCCTGGTCCAAGTCTTTTTCTTCTTCCCCTATGCCCTGTGGCCGATGGTGGCTGCTTTTAAGGCGGCAGACGGCGCTTTGGAGGAAGCTTCCCGCAATTTGGGGGCGAAAAGCGGCCTCACGTTTGTCATGGTGACCTTGTCCCTGGCGGTGCCGGGCATTCTTTCCGCGATGCTGCTGGTCTTCACCATCAGCTTTTCCGACTTCGGTACTCCGATCATCATGGCTCCCAAAGAACTCAACCTGATTGTGGTGGAAGCATACCGGGAGATCGCCGGTTTTTTCAACTGGTCCGGTTCTGCGATCCTGACGGTGGTGATGGTGGCGGTGGCTGCCCTGTTCTTCTGGTTGCAACGGTGGGTCATAAAGGGGCGGGAGTACGGCACCATTTCCGGAAAGCCGGTAGTGACTCGTCCTGTTCGGCATAAGGGGGCCCTGGCCGGATTGATGATTTACACCTCGGTGGTTTTGGCGGTGCCATTGTTGGCGGTGGGGTCCATATTCCTGTCTTCCGTTGCCACCACATGGGGCCATCACGCGTTGCCCAATGGATACACGCTGCGTCATTACGCTACTATCTTCCATTCGTCTACCTCTAATATTGTTAATAGTTTAGTTTTGGCATCGGGCGCATTGGTTCTCAGTGTGATCATCGCCACCTTTATTTCTTATTTCGTCATTCGGCGGGGGTCGGCCAAGTTGGACTTTCTCTCCTCAATGCCGTTGGTGGTGCCGGGAATCGCACTGGGAATCGCTTTGATCCAGACATTTAACACCGCCCCTCTTCATCTGACGGGGACGGCTCTTCTTTTGATCATCGCATATACCATTCGTCGTATGCCCTATATGATTCGATCGACGATGGGAACTATGATGGCGATTCGCAAGGAGATGGAGGAAGCTTCCGTCAACCTGGGGGCATCCCCGCTGTTGGCGGTGGTGACGGTGGTGGGTCCGTTGCTGTTGCCCGGCATTTCCGCCGGAGCCATCCTGGTGTTTGTCACGGTCATCAAAGAGACCAGTATCACCATCCTGATGGCTCCCACTTCATGGGCTCCCATGAGTCTGGCAGTATTCCAGAACCTGTTACGCGGCGAATTTTACACGGCTTCAGCCATGTCGATCCTGATCATTGCGATCGTAGTGGTGTTGCAACTGGTAGCCCGCCGCCTGACCAAAGAGCAGCTCTACTGAAAGAAGGGGGAACAGTGTGAAGGGGTTTATCTTTGACTTAGACGGCACCATCTATCTGGGAGAGCGAAAGATCCCGGGAGCAGTGGAAGCGGTTCGCGCGTTGCAGGAACGGGGAGATCGGGTGGTCTTCCTTTCCAATAAGCCGATTGCCGCCCGCCGGACGTATGTGGAGAAATTGAACCGAATCGGCATTCCGGCCCGCGAACGGGATGTGATCCACTCTTCTTTGGTGACGGCGTGCCTGTTAAAGGAACGGTTGCAGCCGGATGAACAAGTGCTGGTGATTGGGGAGCGTCCCATCCGGGAAGAGTTGCGCAGGCATGGGGTGAAACTCACCTATTGTCCGGAGCGGGCTCGTTATGTCCTGCTCTCCTGGGATCGCGATTTGACGTATGAGAAATTAAACCGCGCCTACCAGGCGTGGCGCCATGGAGCGGAACTGATCGCTTCCAATCCGGACCGTACTTGTCCGGTAGACGGCGGGGAGCTGCCGGATACCGCGGCCTTGATTGGGGCGATGGAAGCCCTGACGGGAGAGCCGATCCATCTGGTGGCGGGCAAACCCTCCCCCTTCATGGCCCAAGCGGCTTTAAGGGCGCTTGATCTTCCAGCGCGGGACTGCTGGATGGTGGGGGATCGATTGGAAACGGACATCCGGATGGCTGTGAATGTTGGTATGCGCTCCGCGCTCGTCCTAACCGGAATCAGCACCCGTGCCATGGCGGAGAAGTCTCCTTATCGCCCCGACTGTATCCTGGATAGTGTGGCGCAAGTGGTGGACTTGTAAGTAGCGGTGCTGACACCGCGTTCTAAGCCCGGTTTTTTTTCATATAAATAGAGGGATTTGCGGTTAAAGGAGGGATGGCGGTGTATTACACCACGAGGAAGTACTACGTTCCTTATATCAGCCCCCATGACCCCTGTCCGCCGCTCAGGTGGAGGAGCTATGAAACGCCGCCCCAGCTGTATCTCGGGTTTCAGCCGCCCAATCTGCCGCAGTTTTCCCCGATGGAAGCGTTGAAAATGGGAACGCTGTGGCCCCAATTGTATGCGCCTTATACCAGTCCATACAAAGAAGAGGGGAGGGCGGCGGATGGACGGCATCCAAGGATGGAGCCCCGAACGGAAAAAACAGTACGACGCGATGCTGATCGAGATTCAAGTGGTTGATTTTGTCCTGGTAGAGCTCAACCTCTATTTGGATACCCATCCCCAGGATCGGCAGGCGATTGAGCAGTACAACCAATATACGCAGAAAAGTCAGATTCTTAAGCACCGCTTCGAATGCGCTTTTGGGCCGCTCACCCATTTTGGGGGTAGTCCGTCCACGGATCCGTGGTCATGGCACCAACCCCCCTGGCCCTGGCAAGTTTAAATGAAGGGGAGGAGTGCCGTTTGTGGATTTATGAAAAGAAGCTGCAATACCCGGTGCGAGTCAACAAATGTGACCCGATGATGGCAAAGTATTTGATCGAGCAATACGGGGGAGCAGACGGGGAGTTGGCCGCTGCCCTGCGGTATCTTAATCAGCGTTATACATTACCCGACAAAGTGATCGGTTTGGTCAACGACATCGGAACAGAAGAGCTGGCCCACTTGGAAATGATCGCGACCATGGTTTACAAACTGACCAAGGATGCGACACCGGAACAGATGAAAGCAGCCGGTCTCGGCGACCATTATGCCAATCATGATAAAGCCCTCTCCTTCCACAATGCGGCCGGAGTTCCCTTCACCGCCACCTATTTCACCGCCAAAGGAGACCCCATCGCCGATCTGTATGAAGATATCGCGGCGGAAGAAAAGGCGAGGGCCACCTACCAATGGCTGATCGACATGACTGACGATCCGGACCTGATCGATGGTCTGACCTTTCTACGGGAGCGGGAGATCGTCCACTCCCAGCGGTTTCGTGAAGCGGTGGAGATTATTAAAGAGGATCGGGAGCAGAAAAAAATATTTTGAAGGAATGGGTCCTTGTCAAGCGGGTTATCGCCTGCTTTTTTCTTTGAAAGACAAAGAAAAAAGCAGGACATTTGAGGGCAGACAGAGAACCTCACGTGCTAACAGATACGATGGAGGTTAACGCTTGAGTAATGAAAATGCACAAAATCATTGGTCCACGGTCTAAGTTTACATCCTTAAGGTCTATCTGGGCCACCTCGTGATCCGAAGGCTCGCCTGGAGCATCGTGGTGCGCCTTCACAGGGCGATATATTCCTGTATTTTGTTCGGATTCGTTTACCCTGGTCTTGAAGTTTTCCAGATCGGCCCCAAATATCGCGAATCGTGGCCGTACCTCATAACGTGTACAAAAATCAAGTAAATAACAGGGTTTCTTTCTTACCGGTTAGAATATAATGGAATAAGAACCCTTACACAAAGGAGGATGTTTTTATGATAAACAGCGCCAAAACTTACTTACTGTTTTCTTTGAAAGCGATTCTGCTTATTGCCTTTGGTTTTCTGATCTATGCGATAGAAGGATATTCCCCCTTAAGTATCGCTCTTTTACTGTTGATCCCTGTTGCGTTGATCTACGGGACCAAACACCTCGAACGCGTATATCCATTTTCTAAAACATCTTTGCTACTCATTGTGTTTTCTGCTTTCTTCCTGTTGGTCGTCGCTGGATTAGCCTTCACTTACCCTTCATAGAAATCAATAGGTATTTGGCACTACTTCCATAGGAATAACGAAGTAAATTACCTTAAATCCTCCAATTCAGGGAGGGTTTTTTATTTTGTTAGTGAATTTCATCTATGTATGTAAAACCCAATAATAGTAAGGGGTGTTAAGAATGAAATCAAAAGGTATCGTCTTTGCTTTCATGGCCCTGGCGCTCGTTTGGACAATGAGTATTAGCCCTTCTGTGTCCATGGCTGCGCAAGGGGGAAACGGTCCACAAGCTCCCGCCGTCGAAGCGCAAAATATGATGGTCGATCAATTGGACAAGGAAACAATCAAGCAGGTAAAGGATGAGGTAAAAATATCACTTAAGGGACTGGACAGAGAAACGGGGAAAGTTGCGTTGAGTTTCAATGAGTTGAAATGGAGTTATACCGAATACTTCGAATATGAAAATAACGCAAGCATGCTTCTTGTTCCGTTCAAAGCGAACAAGAACAACAAAGAAAAAACTACACACCTAATGTTAAACTTTAATCCTGTTTCCAAAAACGTAAGTGGTTACACATTGTTGGAGGTGGATAAAACTAACTATGAAGATACCAAACGGTATGAGGTTACCTATAAAGACGTGTTGGGCAAACCCATTGTCGGTTTGGAATTCAACGACAATACCCAACAAATGAAAGCAGTCCAATATGATTATTCCGATGATGAAATCAGGGCTACTAGCTGGACAAAATGTGTCAGTGAGTGCTTAAAAGATGCATGGAACCGATATATCCCCGGATGGATTAAGAACATCTGTTATGGTGTTTGCGCGGGTTGCTTGATGGCTAACCCCTACGGTTGCGCCGCTTGCTTAGGATGTCTCGCCGGTTACGGTGCTTTCTGTAGTGGTGCCTGTGCCGTATAAGTAATGTTGTAACAAAAAAGCACCTGGCATAATGGCCAGGTGCTTTTTTGGCTATTCGGGTTCACTCTGGGGTTGCCGGGTGTATCGGTTTCTTTACTCGAATCGGCCTTTTCGTCTTTACAGAACCGTAAAAAGAGACTGCACGCGTGCAGTCTCTTTTTATTTTACAACCCGCACCATCTGAATCTCCGGATCCTCCGGACCCTGTACCGGAAGACCGGCTTCCTTGTGTTCCCGGATGTAATCGATGTTGTCCCAGGTAACGCGTTCCCCGGGCAGAAGAACCGGAATTCCCGGTGGATAGATCATGATAAATTCGGCGATGATCCGTCCTTCGGATTGGTGGAAAGGAACGGCCACCGTGTCTGCATAAAAGGCATCCCGGGGGGACAGCACCAGCTGCGGGATCTCCGGAATGCGGACCGGACCGCCGTTTTTTCGCGAAGGGTCGTAAAATTGTGCCGACAGGTGCGTCAAACCCTGCACCAAGGCGTCGATGCTTGATTCATCATCGCCAGGGGTGATCAGGCAGAGGATATTATACAGGTCGCTCAGTTCCACTTCGATGTTGTGGTGGAGCCGCAACCATTTTTCCGCATCATAACCGGTGATCCCCAACCCGTGCAGATGGATGATCAGCTTGGTTTCATCCATATCATAAGTCGCTTCCCCGCCTAAGATCTCCCGTCCCACACAGTGGAAACCGGGGATTTCATTGATTCGCTTGCGGGCGATTCCAGCCAGCTGAAGCGAGCGTTCTGCCAGTTCCTGTCCCTGGGTGGCCAGATATCGCCTGGCCGTGTCCAACGAAGCCAGCAACAGATAGGAGGTGGAAGTGGTCGTTAACATGCTGATGATGGACTGCACCCGGCGGGGATTGACACGCCCCTCCCTCAGATTGAGAACCGAACTTTGGGTGAGCGACCCCCCCAGCTTATGCATACTGGTGGCTGCCATGTCTGCTCCGGCTTGCATGGCAGATGAGGGGAGCTTCTCGTGAAAGTGGGTATGCACTCCGTGGGCTTCGTCGACCAGGACTGGAATGCCATGGGCATGGACGGTGTCCACGATTTCTTTCAGGTGAGCAGCTACTCCATAATAGGTGGGATTGATCAGCAAAACCGCTTTGGCGTCCGGGTGGAGAGAGAGGGCCCGTTCCACCTGTGACCGGGTCACTCCGTGGGCGATGCCGAGCGCTTCATCCATTTCTGGGTGGACGAAGACGGGATGGCCTCCTGCCAGGATAATGGCGGACAGGACCGATTTATGGACATTGCGGGGAACGATGATTTTGTCACCGGGGCGGCAGACAGACATGACCATGGTCATGATGGCGCCGCTGGTCCCTTGGACGGAGAAAAACGTGTGGTCGGCCCCGAAAGCTTGGGCCGCCAGTTCCTGTGCTTCCCGGATCACTCCGTGTGGATGGTGCAGATCATCCAGCGGTTCGATGTTGATCAGATCGATGGAGAGGGGGCGCGTTCCAATGAAATCACGAAATTCGGGATCCATCCCCTGCCCTTTTTTGTGGCCGGGGATGTGGAACGGAGTCGGATTTTTTTCCGCATGTCGCTTTAAGCGGGTAAATAAAGGAGTTTCAAACTGGTTGTGGGTCACCGGTGGTCTACCTTTCTCGTCAAAAATCCATCCTGACCAGTATAACAGAGTCAAAGGTACCGGGAAAGGGGCGGATTATAGGGAACGATCCGATCAGGAGCGGCTGCTTTTTAAACAGGATCGTTCTGTTTATTTGGGCCGGTTTTGCTTCTTTTTTGGAATCATTTGTAATAGGACAATAATGGACAATATAGGTTTGTTATAATACAATATTTTGAAACACCAAAATCCCCTTCACGGAGGAAGGGGACTGTATCTTCTTACGACCGGGCGAGCCGGTACAGAGGGACAACGCGGGAAAAGGTGGTCTCCAGTTGCCTCTTTAGTGCATCGGGTTGTTTTAGGAGGGGATCATCGCGATGGTGGAGCGATCCGCACAGGAACTCGGCTTTTTTCACATCTTGTAGGCGCTCCAGCACTTGCTGCAGTCCGTCGGGGCCCAATTCTTCCAAGGAATGCGTTTCCGGACGGGTATGATCTTTTGAGACGACAAACTCCGGAGGAAGGGTTGGAAGAAGTTCGTCCTGCTGTTCCAAGAAATCGCGGGCGAACTCCGGTTTGCGGGGGAATTCATAAATCAGAGCGAACATGGCAAACAATTCCTGTTCCCTTAAACCCACCTGAAAGTGAGGGTGGGATTTGTATCCCCGTTTTTGTGAAGCCCAAGCCACCCATGTTTCGTCTGGTGGATGAACGCTGCGTCGGGCATGTTTGGCTACATGGACATAAAGGGTTTCACCGGTCAAATCGGACAGAAACGGAGCCATCTCTTCTCCCAACGCTTCCAATTTTGGGCGGATTTGTTCTTTCAACGCTTCCATTCGCGGCTCCAGGCCCGGTATGGTGAAGACTTGGAAATCGGATTGTGTGAAACCTGGAAAGGTCAATGGACCCACCACCTTTAACGAATGATCTAGGTTCTATGTTAACACAAGTGCATCCAATCCAAACCGATATTGGGCCGGATGAAAGGGAAAGAAACCGCCGTGACCGACTAAGCAAGGCTGACGTATCTTAAATAGAAATAATATTCACGCAATGAGACCGGAGGTTTAATTCCTGTTCAGCGCGGCAAAGCTGGAGCCAGATGATCCATGGAATCTTGTTGGTGGCCAACGTCGGTCCTTCTCTCGTCCGGACGAGTGGGGGGACGCATTTCTCCCAAGGGAAAGGGGGCAGCAACCGTGGAAGATGTGATCAAAGCATTCCGTTGCCGGGAACCGGAAAAAAGGATCCCTGTCCTGCGTCTGGAGTTGGATTATGAGCTGGCCCTGTTGTATGAGGCATTGGTCGAGAACAACACGCACCGGGTGGATCAATGTAAAGCCCGTTTGCAAGAATTGCGAAAAGAAATGCTTCAATTGGAAGCACTTTGACAAAAAGACAAATCGACGGATTGACAGGGATTCTCTGTGGATAAAAAAAGGATATTTGCCACGCTTGTCGAAAGGAATGAGTGTATCTCCGATGACGGGATACACTTTTTTTGTCATGACTGTCATAACCCATGATAGGAGGGGTCGACCGTGGAGTGGAGAATCACCAAGGAACCGTTGGATAAGCTGGCCGTTGACGGGGTGGTCGTGGTCCATACCCAGGAGGAGGAATCGCTCAAGGGATGCACCCGTGTGTTGGATGAAGCCCTCGATTACCGGCTGTCGCAACTGGTGAGCGAAGGAGAGATTACCGGTAAATACCGGGAGGTTACCTTGGTACATAACTGGGGAAAAATTCCCTCCAAACGCCTCTTGGTTCTGGGGTTGGGAAAAGAAGAGGATCTCGATTTGGACTGGTGGCGAAATGGGATGGCGCTCGCGGCAAAAAAAGCGCAGGAGGCCGGTGTGAAACAGCTGGCCATCGGCTGTTTTCCTCCCCACCTAAAAGGACATACCAGTACCAATCACTCCTTAACCCCTGAGCGGTTTAATTCCGCAGACTGGGTGCAAGCGGTGGTGGAAGGGATTGAACTGGGAACCTATCGCTATCATGGTTATAAAACGGAAGAACAAGGGAACAAGAACGCTATCGAAACAGTCTGGCTGGCGATGGAAGGGGTAAGTGAATCGGCTCTGGAAGCGGGGGTGGAACGGGGGGGTGCCTTTGCTGCGGCTACCAAGACGGCTCGGGATTTGGCAAACGATCCGGCGAACATACTAACCCCGTCCACCCTGGCCATGCGTGCCCGGGAAATGGCTGAAAAATACAGCTTGGAGATTGACATTCTGGATGAGGATCGTCTGACGGAATTAGGGATGGATGCTCTCTTATCCGTAGCCCGGGCCAGCGAAGAACCGGCACAGATGATTGTTCTGACTCATCAAGGGGCTCCGGAGAGCGAGAAAGTGTTGGGGCTCGTCGGAAAAGGAATTACGTTCGATTCCGGTGGAATCCAGGTGAAACCGGGACGCGGAATGGAGGAAATGAAGGGGGATATGGCCGGTGCCGCTGCTGTATTCGGTGCCATGGAAGCCATTGGCCGTCTAAAACCTCACTGCAATGTGACGGCAGTGATTCCTGCCTGTGAAAACATGATCAACGGCAATGGTTATCGACCGGGTGACGTGATCGGATCTTTCAGCGGCAAGACGATTGAGATTCAACACACCGATGCCGAGGGGCGATTGGTGTTGGCTGACGGCATCAGTTATGCCCGTCGCCTGGGAGCCACCTCCTTGGTGGACGTGGCCACCCTGACCGGTGCCGTCATCGTCGCCTTGGGCCATACCACCACCGGTTTGATGACCAATAACGACGAGTGGGCCGGCCAGGTGAAAGAAGCAGCCCGGTTGGCCGGGGAAAAAATGTGGGAGCTGCCGCTGTATCCGGAATACGGGGAATACTTGAAGAGTGCCGTCGCCGATCTGAAAAACGAAGGGGGAGCACCGGCGGGTTCCATCCAGGGCGGAATGTTCCTGAAAGTGTTTGCGGAAGAAACCCCTTGGGTTCACTTGGATATTGCGGGGACCGCCGATTCCAAAAAAGAAGACGGCATTCGTTCCAAAGGGGCCACCGGAGTCGCTGTCCGAACCTTGGCTCAGCTGGCTGTCGGGTTCGGGAAGTAAAGATGGGGAAGGCACCCGCCTCGGGTGCTTTTCCCATGTGAGGAGGGATAAAAATGAAGTGGGTTCGAGTCCAGACCGGGGAAGGTATTCGCTGGGGCTATCATTTGCAGGACGGGAGGATCCAGACGGTCGTCGGAGAGCCGTGGGGGGGCTTTGCAGATCAAGGAGCGCCCGTTTCGGCTTCTCAAGTCGGTTTGTCGGTTCCTGTTTTTCCACGCAAATTGATTGCCATCGGTCGTAATTACGCCAAGCATGCAGCGGAAAGGGGGAATGAGGTGCCGGCTGAGCCGTTGTTTTTTCTGGTTTCGCCGACGGCGCTGATCGGGGACGGGGAGGCGATTCGGTTGCCCAACCGTGAGGACCGTATCGATCACGAGGCGGAGCTGGCGGTGGTGATCGGGACCGGGGGAAAGGACATCTCTGAAGAGAACGCATGGGATCATATTTTTGGCTATGCGTGTGCCATGGATATTACCAACCGCGTTCAGCAAGAAAAGGACGGGCAATTCACCCGTTCCAAATCCTACGACACATTCAAACCGATCGGTCCATGGATCGAGACGGATTGGCAGCCCAGTGACCGCATCATTCGGCTGTGGGTAAATCAGGAGTTAAAACAGGAAGGGTCCACTTCGGAGATGGTTCATTCGATCCCGCGTCTGATCGCAACCGTATCCGCGGTGTTTCCATTGGAGTCCGGTGATGTGATCCTGACCGGCACTCCTGACGGGGTGGGGCCGTTGGCTCCCGGGGACAACGTGGAGATGGAGATTGAGGGATTGGGCCGATTGTCCCATCCAGTGGTCGGTTGATCATGGAATCAAACAGCCTGACTCCCGATTCGGTTCGTATCTGTTGGGAGCTCCTTCGTCGCTGGCATCCCGAGTTGACAACCGATGCATGGTGGGGAGTGGAATCTCCCTTTGAACGGGCTGTTGGCGGCGTATTGGTGCAACGGACGACTTGGCGGCAAGCTCTCCAAGCTCTCGTTGCGTTACGGGAGATCGGTTGGACGAAGCCGGCAGTGTTGGCTGACCAGGAGGAAGACGCACTCCACCAGCGGATCCGTCCGGCCGGCTTTTTCCGAGCCAAAGCCGCCACTTTGATCCGGCTGGCCCGATGGTGGAGCCAACAGGGCGGGGAAAGCGGCCTTGCTTCCATATCCGATGAACGGTTGCGGGCCGAGCTTCTCTCTATTCACGGGATCGGGCCGGAGACCGCTGATCTGATTCTATCCGACGCATTCGGACGGGCCACCTTTGTTACCGATGCATACAGCCGACGCATCTGGTCCCGGTGGCTGGGGATTCCCGAACCGGATGAGGAGGCCGTACGCCAAACGGTACGGGATACCCTGCGATGGCCGCAAGATCTCTCCCGCCTTCATGCCTGGATGGTAGAATTGGGGAAAGCCCACTGTCGGAAGGGGCGTCCCCTTTGTTCGGGGTGCCCGCTTTGGCAAAGTTGTGTATACTACAGGGGCGAGGTACGGGAGGGATAGAGGTGGAAGTAATCGTGAATCCGGAAGCCCGTCGGATACTGATGAAGCATCAACCGGAGCCGGATGCCGCTCTACGGTTGGCGGCGATGGACGAAGGATGCGGATGCGGGGCAACGGTATTGTATGAGATGAACTGGGACCTTCCACGACCGGATGATATCCGCTTGAAAGCCGGTGATCTCACGGTGGTGGTGGATCGCCACAGCCTGGCCTACTTTGACTCCACGGTTTTTGTGGAATGTCGTCCGGGCACCCATGCTTTTTGGCTGAAAAGTCCCAACCAAATCTACTTGTCTAATCTTGTTTTTTAGAAAGGGATGTCGCATGGGACAGACGAAAGTATTGGCACATCGGGGTTACTCCTCCCAAGCGCCTGAAAACACCATGGCTGCCTTCCGTTTGGCCGCTGAAGCGGATGCGGACGGATTGGAACTGGATGTCCATCTCACCAAGGACGGCGAAGTGGTGGTGATTCACGATGAGACGGTGAAGCGTACCACCGGTAAAAAAGGGAGGATAAGGGATCTTACGCTGGAAGAGATCCGTCGGTTGGATGCGGGCTCATGGTTCAGCGAATCCTTCAACGGTGAGCCGATTCCCACTCTGGACGAGGTATTATCCTTGGCTGCGGATAAAGGGTTGTGGCTAAACATTGAGCTGAAAAACAACAAGATCCGCTATCCGGGTTTGGAACAAGCGGTGTTGGAGCGGCTGGACCGCTATGGAATGGCCGGCCGCACGGTCCTTTCTTCCTTCAACCACTACAGTTTGCGTACCGTGCACGAATTGCGTCCGGATATCGATACAGCCATTCTCTACATGGCCGATCTTGTTGAACCCTGGCATTATGCCCGGCATGTGGGGGCTTCTTCCATCCACCCTTATTGGCCGACAGCCAGGGATGAGGTGGTTCGAGGTTGCCACAAGGCCGGTTTGCCGGTGCGCCCATTCACAGTGAATCGCCAAGAGGAAATGCGACGCTTGCTCCATGTTTCGGTGGAAGCCATTATTACCGATTATGTGACCCGGTTGTTGGATGAACGGAACGCGACGGGTTCCTGATGGAGCCGCTTGCGGGGCGGACTGGCCCGGTGGTATGATGAAGAAGGTTGAAGCGCCCGCCCCGAGTGAGGCGCTTCTTTGTTTTAGGAGGGATGAAGGATGAAGATCGGTTGTCATATCAGTGTGGCCAAAGGACTCCATAAAGCATCTCGGCGCGCCGATGAGCTGGGAGCGGCATCCTTTCAGGTGTTTACCAAAAATCCGCGCGGGTTGCGGCCCAAAAAAATCGATTACAAGGATGCCGAAAAAGGAGTGGCTCTCTGCCGCGAGCGAGGGATCACTCTGGTGGCGCACACGCCGTATATCACCAACTTGTCCACACCCAAGGCGGATTTGCACGAAGTGACGGTACGTTCCATCAAGGAAGACCTGCACATCGCGGAGACATACGGAGCGGTGGGTGCCGTGGTCCATTGCGGCAAGCATGTGGGGGAAGGGGTCGAGTACGGAACCCGTCGAATGGTGGAGACATTGAACGAAATTTTAGCTGAATATGAAGGTTCCACTCGCTTGTTATTGGAAAATACAGCCGGACAAGGCAGTGAATTGGGATTGGCCATTGAGGACTTAGTGAAGATTCGGGAAGCGACGGATCACCCGGAAAAAATCGGATTTTGTTTTGATACCTGTCACGCTTTTGCCGCAGGTGTCTGGAATGAGGAGAGCTTCGACGACTTGGTGCGAACCATGGAGGAAACAGGGTATTTAAAGCAGCTGGTGGCCATCCACTTTAATGACAGCAAAGCCCCTTACAACTCCCGCAAGGATCGGCATGAAAAGATCGGCCAGGGAGAAATCGGGTCGTCGGCCTTGTCTTTATTTCTCCGGTGTGATCGGTTTGAAGGGCTGCCCGTCATCTTGGAAACCCCCGTCGATGATGAGACGGAGTATGCCGAGGAGATGAACTACCTGCGTGAATTGAAGCAGGCAAAATCGAGTGTATAGGGACTGTTCCCATACCGACCGCCTGCACGGAGTGAAGGGTTAGAAATACAGAACATTTGACTGAGGGGCATAAGGAGGATGGTTATGGAGTCGATTCACGATTTTTTGCGCCAAACCCCTTGGGCCGGATATTTGACCATTTTGGTTTTAACCGCCACGGTCTATAAGATCGCCTTTGCGCGAAAGCTTCCGATTTTAAAATCCCTGGTGGTCTATATCGTACTGGCTCTGGGCTGCATCTTGTTCTGGTTGATGTATATCCTGCTTTTCCCCATTCTGGAGATTCTTTTGGTCACGCTGGTTTTAATCGCAGCGGCCCGGATTCGGATGGCGATGGGAAACAGGAAAACACAGCCAGAAAAAGGGGAATAAATCCAGAGGGAACGCTTGCGTCTTCTTTTCTTAAATGGGAGAGGAAAGGGGTTTGACGCGGGATGACAGTAAAGGAAGCGTTGTTCAACTGGCTTCAGATCAAAGTAGTATCGGATGCACGACCACAGGATCGATCTGCGGAGGAGACGACCCGTTTTTTCCACCACATCCTAAAGGAAGATCACGGGGTGGAAGAGATTCAGGTTCGGTTGGAAAAGGACGGGTATCACGTTCGTTACCGGCAGTCTGATCATCAGCAGGAGGTGCGTTACGACCGGGAACAGGTGGAGCAATTGTTGATCAGCATCGAAGCGGAGCCGAAGTACAACCAAACGTTTGGATGCGGTCCGGAAGAAGGCTGAATCTTATGATCAGGTAATTACGTTCTCGGTTCGTTTTCTTTCGGCTGCTCTTTTCGCCTGGCGAATACTTGTTCCGTGATTCGGTGGTTGCAGGCAGGGCAGAGAAAGAGACGGTGGGGGTGCTTGCGCAGCTTTTTCTGTTGGATCGGTTCAGGAGTGAACGGTTGGTCACACAAGATACAGGCCGCTTTCATGGGAACGCCCTCTTTCCATCCCCCTTCAGCGGGGAAAGATTAATCCATGTTGGTTCGATAGCGGTCATAGCCGTATGGAAGAATGAAAAACGGGGTTTGTCGTCCCCCTTCGTATCGTTTTCGGACGGGGTACGGATGGGAGCAGGTATAGTATACTATACCCGCCTGTGAAAAGGACACATCCGCATGGAAATGAAGAAAGGAGAGTTGAAAAATGGCGGAATCGATAGGGAAACAATTGCCGGAGTTATTGCTTCGAAAGTTGAAAAAAGAGCAGTATGTGCTGTTTGCCACGGTGGATCAGGAAACCGGTGCCCCTCAGGTGAACGCGGTTTCCTGGGTGTATGCAGCAGATGAGAAAACGATCCGAATCGCAGTGGGCCATCGTTCTCGAATGATCGGAAATGTAAAGGCGCAACCCCATGTGACGATTACGATGATCGGCCCGGAAACCACCCATGCCATCACGGGACGGGCACGGGTTACCCATGAACCCTTGGAGGGTGTTACCATTAAACTTGCTTGCATCGAAGTGGAAGTGGAAACGGTTCGAGATGTGATGTTTTACGGGGCCAAGATCGCACAAGAACCGATTTATGAGAAAACCTATGATAAAGAGGCGGCCGATAAGCTGGACCGTCAGGTGATGGCCGCCCTTCAAGAAGCGTGAATGGGTACTTAAAGACACACCAAAGCGGTCAGCCTTTTGGCGACCGCTTTTTTTCGTTACCGGGGATCTGTCTGACGAGGGGGTCTGGGTTGCCGGGTCTGGTTTTGGCGCTCTTGCTCCACCCGTGTCGGCGGCTCTTCTTGCCGGGGAACCTGTTTGGAGGGTTGGGGAACAATCCGGGCGGCGATATCCGATAATTCTTCCGCCAGACCGGCCAACGGCCGCCCTTTTTGGGCGTCATCCGCCAATTCCCGCAGGCGTTGGACCAAGTCGACATCCGCAGTTACCAAGGCGTTGCTGCCCTGTGGATCTTCTTTTAAAGCTTCGGCAACCGAATACTTGACCGTCCCAACCCGCCCCCGCTCCAATGTCGGATCCACATCGATGCCGACAATTGTGAATCCGCCGGCGGACAAAGCGGTGGCGCCCTGAACCTGAGGCATCTGGGTGGCGATTTCCGCCAGACGCTCCGCCACGGCTTGAGGGTTCGCATTGCGCTGGGGTTCAGGAGCGGTTTGGCGAACGCGTTGCGTATGTGGGGTTTGAGGCGGCGCCGATTCGTTGACCGGAGGCTTGTTGGCCGGTTGACAGCCAAAAAGGAGGCCAACCAGACAGATCAGGGTAAACAGACGATGAATCATGGCCTACCTTCCTTTCCCGATTAGTTGATCCTAGTGTTGCCTGGTGACGTCAAAACATGTATCCTGACCGAAGATAAGAGTCAACCTGTAACGGTTGTTACCCTTTATAAAGCCAACAATTGGAAGAGCGTCACCTAAAGGAGGGAAAGATTCTTGCTGCAAGTGGAAACGTATTCGTTGGGTCCCGTGATGACGAACGCCTATCTTGTTTATGATGAGACCACAGGGAAAGGGATCGTGTTCGATCCCGGAAGTGAGCCTTTGGAGTTGATCAACCGGATTGAGGAACGGACCCTGCACGTGGAAGCGATCATCCTGACTCATGCCCACTTTGATCACATCGGTGGGTTGACAGAGGTAAGAGAACGCACAAAAGCGCCGGTGTATATCCATCAAGAAGAAAACACCTGGTTGTCCGATCCCCGGCTGAACGGATCGGCTCTCTTTCCCGGCATTTCCGAGGTCGCTTGCCAGCCGGCGGATCAACTGTTGCAGGGAGGAGAACGACTCCACTTCCTGGGCAAAACGTTCCAGGTGCACCATACCCCCGGTCATTCCCCCGGCAGCCTTTCTTTTACGGTGGATGGAATGATCTTCAGCGGAGATGTTCTTTTTGCCGGTTCCATCGGCCGGACGGACTTACCGGGCGGGAATTACAGTAGATTGATGCGTTCCATTCACGATACGCTGATGGAGCTGCCGGAAGAAACGGTTGTCTATCCCGGGCACGGTCCCTCTACCACCATCGGTCGTGAACAGGAGACCAATCCCTTTGTGACCGGGATGCTGGATTGATTCAAAGAAGGGTGTCGGTGGAAGCCGACACCTTTTTTAAAAAACAGGTTGACTGATCGCGGATATTCGGTATAATAGTATTTGTCGCCGCAAATGATGAATCCATACGGGGGGCATTAGCTCAGCTGGGAGAGCGCTACACTGGCAGTGTAGAGGTCAGCGGTTCGAGCCCGCTATGCTCCACCAAGAAAAACCCTTTGCCATTAGGCAAGGGGTTTTTTGCTATCATGAGAATCAACGAGAAACAAAAATCGGTCCGGGTTTCTGGGTCGAATTGCAGGTTGGGGGAAAAAGCATGCGTTCTTACTGGATTTGGCTTTTGGCTCTCATTACCACCTGGGCTTTTGCCCTTCCTAACGGGTTTGATCATCAAACAGAGGTAGCATGGCGTATTGCAATCAGTGCTGGATTTTTTGCAATCTTTTTTTTGGCCCCACTTTTTCAGAAAAAACCGGTTATATTGATGATCCTGTTAATAGCGGCTTCCATTTTTGCTATTGTCGGGCTTTGGCCGGGGCAAGGGGAGGGTCCCAACCCTTTCATACTCCTCGTCTATTCGATTATAGCTGGAAAAGCCGTTTATCGGCTGCCCTGGCAACATGCTCTATTGGTTGGCATTATCCTGTTTTCGGGTGCGATCATCCAAGCTTTGATGGGACAGTCAGCCTTCCTGCCGGTTTTTATCGTTCTCTATGCCTGCTTAATCGCTTTGGCGTTTGCTGTTTATAAGAAGACGCGGCATGGTGAGGAGGAAGCGTTACTACGAAATGACGCGTTGCTTACTGAATACCGGAAAATGAAGCGCCGTCTGACATCCAATGAAGAGGTGGCACGGCAGGAGGAGCGGACACAAATCGCGCGGGAGATCCACGATGCGGTCGGTCATCAATTGACCGGTTTGCTGATGCAGCTGGAAGTGTTCCGGATGCAGGCGGATGAGAACATGAAAGGTCCCTTGGGGGAGTTGAAGAATCTGGCTAGGGAAAGCTTGGAGGAAACGAGGCGAGCGGTAAGAACGCTGAAGCAGGATGAGATCAGCGGATTATCCGCCGTTATCGGCCTGATTCGCAAGCTGGAAGCGGAAAGCTTTATCCGTGTACAATTTTCTGTCAAACACGGAGCCTTTTCAGCCCCTCTTGACAACAGGCAGATCATTGCTGTGTACCGGGCGGTCCAGGAAGCGTTGACCAATGTGATGAGGCACAGTGAGGCACGAGAGGCAGAGATTTTATTTGAGGCACCGGGTGGGAGCATTTTTCGTTTTGAAGTTTCCAATCCAATAAAAGAACATACCTCTTTCCGAGAAGGATTTGGACTCATTTCCATGAGCGAACGGTTGGAACAGGTGGGGGGACAGTTGGAAGTCGTTCAGGATGAAGATCGCTTTGTGGTGCGCGGTACTTTGTCCATGCGAAACAAGGAGAGGGTGGGTTGATGATTCGAATCCTGCTGGCAGAGGATCAGCGGTTGGTGCGGCAAGGATTAAAAATGATGATCGAGACGGACAGCGGGATGCGGGTCACCGGGGAGGCCAGCAATGGAAAAGAAGCGGTATCCCTGTGCGAAACACATGTGTTTGATGTGGTAGTGTTAGACATACAAATGCCGGAGATGGATGGCTTGGAAGCGGCTCGAATGATTGGCACGCGTTGGCCGGAGCGAAAAGTACTCATGTTGACAACGTTTAATGATGACCAATATGCGCTGGAAGCGCTGAAGAGCGGAGCGAGTGGGTATATGTTGAAGGATGCGGAGCCGGAAGCACTGATCCGCTCCATCAAAAGCTGTATGACCGGGGGACTTTCCTTGCAAGAGCATGTGGCGGCAAAAGTGATGCCGCGTCTGTTGAAACCGATGAAAGAAGAGCCGGTCGATTCCTCCATCACACCCCGGGAGTTGGATATTATGCGGCGGGTAGGGGAAGGACGCAGCAATCGGGAGATCGCAGACGAGCTGGGCCTTTCTATCGGTACAGTCAAAAATCATATCAGTCAGATACTGGATAAATTGGAGTTGCGCGATCGGACACAGCTGGCGATTTATGCGATCAGACATAATTTGGTTTAACAAATAGATGACTACAGTCATGCTCGGCATGAATATCGAGTGACCAAAGACAGTGGGAGCACTGTCTTTTTGTCTGTATACTTTGTATCTCAACCAAATCAGAGTATGAGGAGGCAGATCGCGGTGTTGGAAACCGAAGCGTTAACAAAGGTGTACAAAGGAAAGACGGCGGTGGAAGGGGTCAGCTTGTATTTGGACAGAGGCGAATCAGTAGGGCTCTTAGGACCGAACGGAGCAGGGAAATCGACGACGATCGCGATGATGTCCACGCTGATTAAACCAACCTCAGGAGATGTGAAGCTTCATGGCAGCAGTGTGGTGAAAGAGCCGGGATCGGTTCGCCAAATGTTAGGGGTGGTTCCGCAGGAAATTGCGCTGTATGAGGAATTGACCGCCTACGAAAATTTAACGTTTTTCGGCCGAATTTACGGACTAAAAGGGAAGGCGCTGGAAAGCGGCATTCAGGACGTATTGCAATTGGTCGGGCTAAAGGAGCGGCAAAACGAAGTCGTTAAAACGTATTCTGGAGGTATGAAAAGACGGATCAACATCGCCGCGGCATTGCTGCATCAGCCCGAGGTGATCATGATGGATGAACCGACTGTCGGGATAGACCCGCAGTCTCGAAGCTATATTCTGGAGATGGTACGTCAGCTCAATCGGGAAAAAGGGTTGACGGTATTATATACCAGTCATTATATGGAAGAAGTGGAGCGACTTTGTGACCGGGTGTACATTATGGATCACGGTCGTGTGATTGCTGCCGGCAGCAAGGACGAGTTGAAGAGCATTTTATCCGGAGAGGAAACGATCTGGATTGATTTGGATCGTCCATACCCGGACCTGACCGCTGAACTGCAGTCCTATGAAGGCATTCAACAGATCAGTGAAACAGAAAAAGGGTTAAAGCTGATGGTTCCAAGAGGAAAGCGGTTGTTGGGCAGCGTCTTTCAAGCGGCGGAACGCCACGAAGTACAAATTTTGAATGTCCATGTACAAACACCGACCTTAGAAGACGTGTTCTTGCACTTAACAGGACGAAAGCTGAGAGATTGAGGAGGGGGATTGGATGGGGGCTTTTTTGAAGAAAGACATCCTGGTTGTGGTGCGGGATCGAACAGAACTGCTCGTTCTCCTGTTGATGCCCTTTCTCTTAATCGTCATCCTCGGATTTGCATTGCGGGGGGTGATGGGAGGTGACACCGAAGCGCTCCAGATGAAAGTGGCCATTGTCCAACAGGACGATGAACAGCAGGGTGTCAAGCGATTTGTGAAAGAGCTGGAAGAAAGACCTCTTCCGGAAGAGGTGAGTAACCACCTGCAACAAACGGCGGTTTCTATCCGTCCTTATACACGGTTGCAAGATGTCTTAAACGCTGAAGGCGTAAGCGACATGATCGAAACGGTTGAACTGGATGCTTCGGTGGCGGAGCAGGCGTTGAAAGAGGAAGAGGTTGCCGCGATCCTGACGGTTCCTGAACATTTCACCTATCTCTCCCTTCAAAAAATGCTCCTCGATGAAGGAAAGGGAGGAAAGCTCCACATAACGGTCGATGACTATCGTTCGTTATCGACCAAGATATTTCATGATATTGTCGAAAGCTTCGTTCGTTCGCTTAATTTTGAGACGGCTGTTGTTCACGCCTTGAGAGAAGATGGAGGATCATTATCCAGCAATGGCCTGAGAACAGAAGAATCAGTAGGAATAGCAGACCTCGGAGGGGTAATAACGGTCTCCAAGCGCGATCCGGTCAGCTCTTTTCAATACTACACACTGAGTATGGCGGTCATGTTTGTGCTGTTTGTCGCCTCCACCATGTCGGGTAAAGCGCATGTGGAGAAGTTGCAGCATGTGATGAACCGAATCTTGCTTTCAGGCAGACATCCTCTCGTTTATTTGGGAGGGAAAGTCGTATCTGCAACCGTGCTTGCTTTTGTTCAATTGTTTGTATTATTCAGCCTGTCCACTCTCGTGCTTCAAACCTTTATAGGAGAAACGGTTGACTTTTGGCTGGGGATGGCTGTGATTACAGCGGTTTTATCCCTCTGCGTGGGAACCCTTGCTGCCCTTTTAACGGCACTGACTGTTCGTTTCAACAGTGCGGCCGTCACCTATGTATTTGCGGGTGGGATTGTCAGTATTTTTGCCATTGTCGGCGGCAGCTTCTTTCCCATCTCCGGACTGCCGGATGTCGTGCAATCGATTGGACACTGGACGCCGAATGGGGCCGCTTTATCCGCCTATTTGCAGTGGGTGCAGGGCATGGATGGTGAAGCCTTGTTTCTGCCTCTGAGCAGGTTGGCAGGCGCTTCGATCCTGTTTCTGGCGGCCGGCGTGCTGATTTTTCCGCAAAGGAGGTCGGTCTGATCATGAAGTCCATTTTTTTGTTGCAGTGGCGGCGGTTTCGAAGGGCACCCGGTCTGGTGCTCTCCTTCAGCGCCATGACCGTGTTTTTCGTTTTCTTAATTGCCGGGTTTATGTCCGACCATTCGTTGACCCTATACGTCTATTCCGATTCCGCTTGGAAAGAAGAACAGAGGGATATCTGGCTGAAAAAATTAAATGAAGCAGATGGAATGGAGTTTCAGTGGACGGAGGAGAATGAGGCGAGGCAAGCCGTGGCTGGGGGAGAGGTGCCACTGGCAGTCAAGTTAATGGAGAGCGATTACCGCATCTTGGCTGCTGCGGATGACCCTAACCGGTACTTGGTGGATCAGCACCTGAAGCGAGTGTATGGGGAAGAGCTGCGATTGAGAGCAGCAGCACAGGGAGGGGACGAAAGTCCCATTCGCGCTGAAGTGGAACGGTTGCTAGCCGAGCCTGCTCTAAAGGTTGAGACAACCTCTTTGGCAGGAGAGGGAGACTCCTTTACACGGGCTGTACAATTGCAAGGCTTATTCGGGATGACATTGTTTTTTGCCATCTATACGATCACCTACAGCCTCAGTACGGTGGCGGAAGAAAAGCGAAGGGGAACCTGGGATCGCCTGATCTTATCGCCTCTGCGCAAATGGCAAATCTACTTGGGGCATCTGTTGTACTGTTTTGTGATCGGTTATGTGCAAGTCCTGGTGATCTTCCTTCTTTTTCAGTATGCATTCGGATTTGATCTGGGAGATCGTTTTGGCACCATACTCTTCATTACCGGCTGTTATACCTTTGCAATCGTGGCCTTGGGTATGTTGTTGATTGGATTGGTTCAAACTCCGGAGCAGCTTCAGGCTGTGATTCCCATCGTAGCGGTCAGTATGGCCATGCTCGGCGGTGCGTATTGGCCCCTTGAAGCTGTGTCCAATGAGGTGATGTTGGCTATTTCCAGGGTGATTCCAGTCACTTATGGGATGGATGCATTAAAGGGAGCGGCGCTTGAAAGCCAGGGGGTAATGGATTTGGTTCATCCTCTTTCCATGATGCTGTTATTCGGCGTATTGTGCATGGGTATCGGTATTAACTTGATGGAACGACGGAAGGGCTGAATGATGGGAGGTCATAAAGATATCCATTACGGTTCATTGGCCAAATTCATATCTCCCGAATATGCTTCCGTATAACGCATCACCTCACGGACATACGCGTTGCTTCGATTATACTGGAACAATGCTCGTTCCAGGTCGCCATCGGCAGCACCGTGGTCAGACAAGTAGTTGGCGGCTGAAAAAGCGGCATCTTTCAGGTCCCAGGGGTCGGCTTTCCCGTTTCCGGTGGCATCGACGCCGTAACCGCCGTACCGTGCGATCAGTGCAGGATCGGTGATATCCACTTTCTCACCATCGGGAAGACTCCCCAATCCTCCGCATCGATGGTAATTCCAACCGAGCCAGGTGCAGTCCATAAACTGGAAATGCCCTTTTGCCCCGACAGGGCTGATCATGGGATCCATGGTGGAGAAGCGGGTTTCCACTCGATGGACAGCCGCCAACAATTGCCACGGTACGCCGTATTCCTTTTCTGCAGCCTGGTAGACCGGGATGTATTCTTCTGGGATCTCCCGTTTCCCCTGTTCTGAGAGGGAACCACCGATGCGATCGTTCTCCGTTTGATCTGGAAATTTCAGCATGAAGAAGGCGAAGAGTGCGAGGGCCAGGATCAGCGGGAGGAAGTCGGTTTTCCTTTTCCGGCGGGATGGTCGCATGTTCGAATTCCTCCTGATTCGAGGTACTGGTTATCAATTGGAGATTAGTTCATTGCATTAACGAGTGGAAATCGACTCTTGTTTCAAGATGATGGGCTGAGGTTTCCTCCCGTTTGCATAGGATCCGTCACTGCCACTCGCAAGGCGAGCACGGGATTCGGGAGAATCGTATCCTTTTTTCACCATATGGGCAAGAAAGGGGTAGCCAGGCGGGAGAGAGTAAATCATACAAAGGATGGAATTCTAAACCAGGCCGTTCATGATGCCCTTTGTGAGGTGCGTGATTTTTTCGACCGTGGATAAATTTGTTTAAATGGCCGGTTCTACGGGGTTAAAAGGGTCTTCTTCGTTCATAAAGAGCGTAGTTTGGGCTTGACGTGGAGAGGGGATAGAGGTATAGAGGTAAGGGAGAGTTTTTAAACAGAAAGTTGGAGGTTTGGTGAATGGCGACCGACGGATCTGGCAATTCCAATCCATGGCAACGATTTTATGGTCCCAACCTGGGTTATATCCAGGAACAGTATGAAGTGTACAGTCAAAACCCGGAAGCGGTTGACCCTGATATCCGGCATTTGTTTGAGCGCTGGGGTCCCCCGCTTGAAGAGGAAAGAAAAGAAACGGAAGCGGTGGCAAGCAGGCTGAACATGTCCAAAGTGGTGGCGGCTGAGCGCTTGGCGCAAAACATCCGCACCTATGGTCACCTGGCTGCTCGCATTAACCCCCTGAAGCCGGATGAACAGGTGGATACCCGCTTATTGCAACCGGAATCCGTCGGGCTTACGGAGGCGGATTTGAAAGCGCTACCGGCTACGGTTTTCGGTGAAGATGCACCGGAAGGGGCCCGTACGGGCTGGGACGTGATTCAGCGGCTGAAGGAGAGTTATACCCAGTCTATTGCATTTCAATTTGTCCACGTTCACAATCTGGAAGAACGGAAATGGCTGGAACGGATGGTGGAATCCCATCAGTTTCAAAAGCCATTAAGCGATAATAAGAAGAAGAAGCTGCTGGAACGGCTGACGGAAGTGGAGGAGTTTGAACGCTTTCTCCATAAAACCTTTGTCGGACAAAAACGATTTTCCATTGAAGGCATCGATATGATGGTGCCGATGCTGGATGAGCTGATTCATTGCAGCGTCCACGGTGGAATTGGCCATGTATTGTTGGGAATGGCCCACCGGGGACGTCTCAACGTGTTGGCCCACATTTTGGGCAAACCGTATGAAATCATTTTCTCCGAGTTTCATCATGCCCCCAATAAAGAATTGGTCCCGTCAGAGGGGTCCATCGGAATTAACTATGGTTGGACCGGCGATGTCAAATACCACCTTGGCGGGGAGCGGAATGTGGATGAAGGGGATTCGCTCCATGCCAAAGTGACGTTGGCCAACAACCCCAGCCACTTGGAGTTTGTCAATCCGGTGGTGGAGGGGGCTACTCGTGCTGCACAAGAGACACGGCAGGGTGCGGGTCATCCCGAGCAGGACATGAATAAAGCCTTTACTGTCATTATCCATGGGGATGCGGCTTTTCCGGGAGAAGGGATTGTACCGGAGACGATGAACTTAAGCCGTCTGCCCGGTTATCGAACCGGAGGGACGATTCACCTTATCGCGAACAACCAACTGGGCTTTACCACGGAGAGTGTGGACTCCCGCTCCACCACTTACGCCAGTGATATGGCCCGTGGCTTTGAGGTGCCGATCGTCCACGTCAATGCGGACGATCCGGAAGCCTGTCTGGCTGCCATGCGCCTTGCCTGCGATTATCGAGCCCGTTTCCATAAGGACTTTTTGATCGACTTAATCGGATACCGCCGGTTTGGCCATAACGAGATGGACGATCCGGCCGCTACACAGCATCAATTATATAACCTGATTAAAAAACATCCGACGGTACGGACACGCTTCGCGCAGTCGCTGGTTTCCCAAGGGGTGCTTTCCTCAGAGGAAGCGAAAAAAGTGGAAGAATCCGTGCAAGAGAAACTTAAAATCGCGTATAAGAAAACGAAAAGAATCGAGATCGGGGAGATGGATGAGGAACTGCTTCCACCGGAAGTGGTGGCTTCTGACTGGCCCCAGGTGGAGACCGGAGTACCGGCGGAAATCCTGAAAAAGGTGAATGCAGAACTTCTGAATAAACCGGAAGGGTTTACCGTTTATCCCAAGCTGGAACGGATTTTGTCCCGTCGTACGGATGCGTTTGACACGGACGAGGCTCGTATCGACTGGCCCCATGCGGAATCACTGGCCTATGCCACGATATTGGTGGAAGGCACTCCGATTCGCTTGACCGGTCAAGATTCCCAACGGGGGACATTTGCCCACCGCCACCTGGTCTTGCATGATCCTGAAACCGGAAAGTCCTTTTGCCCGATGCACCACCTGCCTGATGCCAAGGCGACCTTTGCCATTCACAACAGTCCCCTGTCGGAAGCGGCGGTGCTCGGTTTCGAATACGGCTATAACGTAGCCGCTCCGGAGACGATGGTGTTATGGGAAGCCCAGTTCGGAGATTTTGCCAATGCGGGTCAGGTGATCATCGATCAGTTCCTGGCGGCAGGTCGGGCCAAATGGGCACAAAAATCCAGCTTGGTTCTGTTATTGCCCCACGGATATGAAGGGCAAGGGCCGGAGCATTCCAGCGCCCGCTTGGAACGTTTCCTACAACTGGCGGCGGAAAACAACTGGACAGTGGCCAACCTGAGCAGTGCGGCTCAATATTTCCATCTGCTGCGTCGTCAAGCCGCCTTTGTCGGCAAGGAAGAAGCACGTCCCCTGGTGTTGATGACACCCAAGAGTTTGATTCGGAACAAACGTGTGGCCGTTCCCGGTTCCCAATTGCAACAGGGCTTTTTCCGCCGCGTGTTGGAAAGCCCCACTACAGGCGGCACTCCCGATCGGGTGAAACGCTTGGTTCTGTGCAGTGGAAAAGTGGCCATCGATTTGGAAGAAGCGTTAGACGGTGCCGGTCAATACGATCATCTTCACATTTTGCGGGTGGAACAACTGTATCCGTTCCCTGGTGAGGAGATCGCGGAAGCGATTCGCCGGTTCGGTAACCTGGAGGAGATTATCTGGGTACAAGAAGAACCGAAAAATATGGGAGCATGGCAGTACATGGAACCTCGGGTCCGTGCATTGGCACCGATAGGCGTTTCCGTGAAATACGTCGGCCGCCGGGAGCGGTCCAGTACCGCCGAAGGTGTTCCCGACGTCCACCGGATTGAGCAAGAGCGAATTGTAAATGAAGCCCTAAATCTGAGAATTGAAGCCGCAACCAACTCGGGAGGGAATCGCCGTGATTGAAGTGAAAGTGCCGGAATTGGCGGAGTCCATTACGGAAGGGACCATCGCCAACTGGGTCAAGAGTGAAGGGGACTCGGTAGAGGAAGGCGATGTACTGTTAGAACTGGACACCGATAAAGTGAGCCTGGAGATCCAGGCGGAACATGCCGGTGTCCTGAGAAAGATCAAGAAACAGGAAGGCGACACCGTGGAAGTGGGGGAAGTGATCGCTCTTTTGGCCGAAGGTGCTGAAGCAGGTGCCGACGGCGCATCCGGTGAGAAAGCGGAGGAGGCATCGCCCGTCGGGGAAGCGGTCGATGCTATTGATCCCCGGGGAGAGGAAACTGGTGAAACAGACAACGGTGATTCTTCCTGGGCTACTCCCGCCGCCCGTAAACGCGCCCGTGAGCGGGGCATCGACCTCTCCAAAGTAAGCGGACGAGATCCCATGGGCCGGATTACGACAGAAGATGTGGACGCTCATGGAAAACAGCCGGAAACCAAACCTGCTCCTGCCCCGTCCGATGAGCGAAAGCTTCCCCAACAGGCGAAAGCCGGTGACAGTAAGCGGCCGGCAGATGACCCTGCCAAACCGGTGGAACGCGTTCGGATGACCCGCCGCCGCCAAACCATCGCCAATCGATTGGTACAGGCCCAGCAGAACGCCGCGATGTTGACCACCTTTAACGAGGTGGACATGACGGCGGTCATGGAAGTTCGCCGTCGCCGCAAGGAATCTTTCCGAGAGCAGCATGATGTGAATCTGGGCTTTATGTCCTTTTTCACCAAAGCGGTGATCGGAGCGTTGAAGGCCTACCCCTTGGTCAACGCTGAAATCCAGGGAGAAGAACTTCTGATCAAGAAGTATTACGACATCGGGATCGCCGTCTCCACGGATGACGGCTTGGTGGTACCCGTGGTTCGTGACGCGGATCGGAAGAGTTTTGCCGGAATCGAGAAAGAGATCGCTTCCCTGGCGAAAAAAGCCAGAGAAAACGCCCTTTCCTTAAACGATTTGACCGGAGGGACGTTTACCATCACCAACGGCGGGATCTTCGGTTCACTCCTGTCCACACCGATTCTGAACGCCCCGCAAGTGGGGATTCTGGGCATGCACAAGATTCAACAACGCCCGGTCACGCTTCCGGATGGAACCATCGAAAGCCGCCCGATGATGTACATCGCTCTTTCCTATGATCATCGCATTATCGACGGCAAAGAAGCGGTTGGCTTTCTGGTTCGGATCAAGGAGATGCTGGAAGATCCCGAGGTGTTGTTACTGGAAGGCTGATTCGCCCCAAAAAGGCGGCCATAAAGGGTCGCCTTTTTGATTTTTGTTGATGGTTCTAAAAAAATATTCGGGGAACCCGTACACAAAATTGGAAAACTAATGTATCCTGAATAACGAACAGAAGTTCGACGATTACGTTCATCATCTCAGAGTGGAGCGGAGGGGAAAGAAATGGCATTTTCGTTGCCCAATGATTGGCCCCATGTGCTGGAAGCGGAACTGAAGCAGCCGTATCTACAAGAATTGAAGATGTTTTTAGAGGAGGAGCGGAGCAGGCACGTGGTGTATCCGCCGGAATCCGATCTATTTTCCGCTTTGGAATGGACCCCCTATCAACAAGTGAGAGTACTGTTGTTGGGGCAAGATCCCTATCATAACGACGGACAAGCCCATGGCCTTTCATTTTCCGTTCGTCCAGAAGTAGCCCATCCGCCATCGTTGCGAAATATGTTTAAAGAATTGCAGGATGATTTGGGATACGCCCCGCCTAAAAACGGATATTTGGTCCCTTGGGCTCAACAAGGGGTTTTGATGCTCAATGCCGTATTGACGGTTCGCGCCCATCAGCCCAATTCCCACAAGAATAAAGGATGGGAACGGTTTACCGATGGGGTGATCCGAGCAGTGAATGAGAAATCGGAGCCGGTGGTTTTCGTTTTGTGGGGGAACTACGCCAAAAAGAAAAAGAAGTGGATCGACACGGGGAAACATATCATCGTCGAATCAGCTCATCCCTCCCCTTTGTCAGCCAAACGGGGGTTTTTTGGCAGCCGGCCGTTCTCCAGGATCAACCAAGCCCTGCGCGAAACCGGGCAGCCGGAGGTCGATTGGCGGATCACCGATTCATAACCATGACGACAGGGAGTCTCCTCAACAAACAGGAGCCCGGCAAATCAGCCGGGCTCCTAAGGTTCAACTTCCGTTCTTCTTTTTATTTTTGTCGGATACCATTGATAATATTGTTTGTCGATCCCTTTGTCTGATTTCCATTTAAGCTGGACATCACACAAAGTCAAGGTGGGGTTACCGTACCCTATAAGTAAAGGGGTAACAGAAATGGAACATTTCACAACAGAGGAGAAGGAAGTATTATACCGGGTGATCCGGGCACGTCGCGATATTCGTCACTTTCGTTCTGATCCGGTACCAGTGGATAAGCTGACACGGATTCTAGAGGCTGCTCACCACGCCCCTTCCGTAGGGTTTAAACAACCTTGGAACTTCATCGTGATTCGATCTTACACGATTCGAAATCAAATCAGGGAACTGTTTCAGGAGGCAAACCGAGAGGAAGTGGCAAAACTTTCTCAAGATAAACGACAGAAATTATATAAGCGTTTAAAGTTGGAAGGAATCTTGGAAGCCCCTTTTAACCTGGCTGTTACCTGTGATCGGGGAAGAGATGCGTCTTTTCAATTCGGTCAAGGACAAATGCCTGAAATGGATCTATACAGTACATGCCTTGCCGTGCAGAATTTATGGCTGGCAGCACGGGCAGAAGGAATCGGGGTGGGCTGGGTCAGTATTCTGGACCCGGAAAAAGCGGAGAAACTCTTGGGGCTCCCAAACCGAGTAAAGCTGATAGCCTATCTGTGTATCGGTTATCCCGTGGAATTTCGAGAACAGCCGATGTTGCAGGAAGTGGGATGGAAATCCCGCACCAAGCTGTCAACCCTTGTATTTAAAGATCGGTGGGGACAACCATTTTATATGGAAAATTAAAAATGGGAGCATGGGGATATAGGAGAAATTTTATCGATCGTCTCAGGAGCCCGGCTGATAGCCCGGGCTCCCGTTTGCTTTGCGGGGTTATGCAGGTTTTTGGGCGACGATGCCAAAACCTCTTCGGATGTAAAATTGTTCAAAAAACGATTGTTTTGATCCCATTCATTTTCTCTCCTTCCATTTTCACTCGCTCTCCCGCTGTCGATTCCAGGACCGCCAGATCCACCATCCCAGAAGCAGCATGGTCAATATAGTAACGAGACGAAAGGCGTTTTCCTGGAAATGCATGACGTCATAGCTGACCAACACTTCCAAAGCAATCGAGGGGATTTTGCCGATCATGGTCGCCAGAAGAAAAAGTTCAAATCGAATGCGGGTGAAAGCTCCCAGGAGATTGACGGCGCCTGAAGGTACCATGGGGGCGATGCGAGCCAGCAGGATGGATGCGAACTGCCTGCCGGGAGGCCAGCGGTTGAGGTTGCGAATCCATCGCCAATCCGGTTTGTTCCGCCGTCGTTGCCAGCGGCGAATTCCTTTGCGGAACAGAAAAAAAGCGATTGCCGCCCCCAGCACTTCCCCTGCCCAGGAGAGCCAAAACCCCCAAAAAGGTCCCCAGATCCAGACATTGGCGCCTGTGACAAACACACTGGGGATAAATCCGATCACATTGACCCCCGCGTTGACTGCAATACTGGCTGGTGCGGCCCATACGCCCCATTCTTCCAGCCACTGAATAAAACTTTCCGTCATAGTCTGCTCCATAAAAAAATGTGATGTGGTTTCTTCATCATATAAGACAAGCCGGGAGTTAGTAAAGCAACCGTTGCACTCTTCCATTCCACCCCTCTTTTCGGGACGATCGCGAACCATGGTATCACAGATCCTTTTAAGGAAAAGGAGACCTCTTTTTCCAATCCTACGGATGACGGAGTGGTTGGGAAGATAAAAAAACGGAAATGTTTATTTTTATTTTTCTCGGCAAAATGGATAATAACCATTTTATGGAATAACACGAGTGACTATCCGATAATGGTGAGGAAGTTGTGAACGAATCTCTGGCAATCTCTACTCATTCCACTGAAATTGCATCTTAATGATTTGGTATTATACGCATTTATACCGATATAACTGGTGTTATATAAATCTTTCAATTTATTACCTGTAGACTTGAAACCGTTTTCCAGGCACAATCTTATCGTAAGGTAAACTTGTCAATAAAGGAGAGTTGTCAATTGTTCGAATCTTTCCTCGGTACTGCCAATGATATTCTTTGGTCTTATATCTTAATTGCTCTTCTCATCGGCTTAGGCGTGTATTTTACCGTGAAAACGGGATTTGTTCAGATTCGTCATCTGAAAGAGATGTTCCTCGTTTTAAAAGATCGACAAACCCGTTCACCTGATGGAAGCAAACAAGTTTCTTCCTTACAAGCGTTTTTCATCGGTGCCGCTACCCGGATCGGAACGGGTAATGTTGCGGGAGTTGCGACGGCGATCGCAGCAGGGGGTCCCGGCGCTGTGTTTTGGATGTGGGTGGTGGCGGTGCTGGGTGGAGCGACCGCATTTGTGGAAAGCACTCTGGCCCAGATCTATAAGGTAAAGGATAATGTTGGTTTCAAAGGCGGGCCCGGTTACTACATTCAAAAGCAATTGGGTGCCAAATGGTTGAGTATGATTTTCGCTTTTACCATTATTCTCAGTTTCGGATTGACGTTTAACTCCGTTCAAAGCAATACGATTGCAAGTGCGTTCAACAACTCATTTGAATTAAACCCCATGATCATGGGAATTGTGCTGGCAACGTTTGCGGGTATCATCATTTTCGGCGGCATTACACGAATCGCCCGTTTTTCGGAAATTATCGTTCCGCTCATGGCTTTATTTTACATCCTGCTGGCTTTCTATGTAGCTGTTATGAATATTTCTCAAATTCCTGCTGTACTGACTTTGATCGTCAAGAGCGCATTCGGTTTGGAGCAAGTGGTTGGTGGCGGGATCGGTGCCGCCATCATGATGGGGGTCAAGCGCGGTTTGTTCTCCAATGAAGCGGGGATGGGGAGCGCTCCCGTAGCGGCTGCAACGGCAACGGTTTCTCATCCTGTGAAACAAGGGTTTATCCAGGCGCTTGGTGTGTTCTTCGACACCTTGCTCGTTTGTACCGCAACGGCCTTTATCATTCTGTCTTCCGGGGCCGTACCATCCGCAGAGTTGACGGGTATTGATCTGACCCAGACTGCCATGGGCGATCATTTTGGGGCATGGGCCAGCGTTTTCTTGGCTATCGCCATCTTCACCTTCGCATTCAGCTCCATCATCGGCAGCTACTATTATGGAGAAGCGAACATCGGCTTTATTAACAAAAGTCCGGTTACGCTGTTCACCTATCGTGTTCTTGCTCTCGGCATGATTGTGTTTGGAGCGGTAGCAAGCTTGGATGTGGTGTGGAGTTTGGCTGACTTAGCGATGGCGCTCATGGCGTTGACGAACTTGATTGCCATTATGCTCATCGGAAAATTTGCGTTTGCTGCGCTGAAAGATTATCTCGAGCAACGAAAACAAGGGAAAGATCCCGTATTTTATGCGGACAGCATTGAAGGGCTCAAGGGAGTCGAGTCCTGGGATAAACAGCCGACAAAAGAAGAAAAAAGTGCATGATAAGAGAATTTCCGCTTGTATGAAATTCTCGCTGTAGAGAAAAGGCACCGCTCAACCGATGAAGAATCGGTTGAGCGGTTTTTTTGATTGAAAGGAAGGGCCGTGTCTTCACAGAATCCTCACATCGAAGAAGTATCATCATACTACGGGGTTTATGGTGAGCTGGAAGCGCAGTGGAATCACTGTCCCATTTGCGGTTTGCACGTGAACGGGACCTCCGAAGTTGGAAAATAAGGATGGAAGTTGTTTATGAGGTACGTTGCCTTTCGGGATCCCATTCCGTTCTCTACCTTGAATGAAAATACATTACCGGTGTATAGTATAATGGAAAGGCTCCGGATGGCCGGGAACGGAGCGATGATCAAGGTGGGGGGGCAAACCCATGAAAGAAACGGAGAACGAGGGTAAAAACACCGCCGTGGAACAGGAATGCAGCGATCAACACGAAGGAAGAATTCCCGATCCGTTAAAGGATAACCTCATTCGGCGAATGAATCGGATCGAAGGGCAAGTCAAGGGAGTGCGAAGCATGATTGAACGGGACGTCTACTGTGACGACATTCTGAACCAGATGTCCGCCGTGCAATCGGCACTTCATTCGGTTTCCCGATTGCTTTTGGAAAGCCATATCAACACATGTGTGATGGAACGTCTAAAAGAAGGAGATCGGGAAGTGACAGCCGAATTCTTGAAAACCGTTTCCAAACTGATGAGGTGAAAAGGTCGAAATGTTGGTCGAAAAACCCCCTTGCATACCCTAGGGGGGTATAGTATAATGATCGCGAAACGGCATATATAACCGATGGAGGAGGAATCAGGGGTGGAAAAAGCGACGCTGACGGTGAAAGGGATGTCTTGTGATCATTGTGTTCGAGCGATTAAAGACAACATCGGCAAATTGGATGGTGTGAAACAGGTGGAGGTTCATTTGCAGGAAGGGAAAGTGGATGTCGCATTTGATTCACAGCGCGTTTCCCTGGGGAAAATCACGGAGACCATCGAAGATCAGGGGTATGATGTCGCGTGAATACATGGGGGACGGAGGCGATCGCGCCAGAAATTGGCGCGATGTCTTTGTTCTCCTATATACCCCTGGCCCGTATGATTTCGGGAGGTGTCTAAAGTGAGTACAAAACAATCCACCCTCTCAATCAAAGGGATGACTTGTGCTTCCTGCGCGGTCCGAATCGAAAAAGGATTAAAAAAAACACCGGGTGTGATGGATGCCCATGTTAACCTGGCGTTGGAGAACACCAGTGTCTCCTATGACCCGGATCAAGTAACCCTTCATGAGGTGGAGAAAAGAATCGAGTCTTTGGGCTTTGGGGTGACCAAAGAAAAAGTGGAACTGGAACTTTCGGGAATGACTTGTGCCGCTTGCTCGACTCGGATCGAAAAGGGGCTGAATCGGCTGGAAGGCGTCCTCAACGCCCGCGTCAATCTGGCTTTGGAAACGGCTACGGTGGAATACGCACCGGCGGAGACGGCGGTCTCAACCATCATTAAAAAAGTGGAATCGCTGGGATACCGGGCGGAGCAAAAATCGGACCGTACGACGGAGCAGACAAATCAAAGAGAGCGGGAGTTTGAACATCAAAAAGGGAAGCTGCTGTTCTCCATTCTGTTGTCCTTGCCTCTGCTCTGGGCGATGGTGAGCCATTTTGAATTTACGGCTTTCATCTGGCTGCCGGATGCGTTTATGAACCCCTGGGTTCAGATGGCTTTGGCCACACCGGTACAGTTTGTAGTGGGATGGACGTTTTATGTCGGGGCTTATAAAGCGCTGAAAAACAAGAGCGCCAACATGGATGTGTTAGTCGCTTTGGGTACTTCGGCTGCTTATTTTTACAGCGTCTACCTCTCGCTTCTATCGATCAATCAACCACCTGGGCAGATGGTGGAACTGTATTTTGAAACCAGCGCCATCTTGATCACGTTGATTCTGTTGGGTAAACTGTTGGAAGCACGGGCTAAAAGTCGATCATCGGAAGCTATCAAAAAACTGATGGGGCTTCGGGCCAAAACGGCCACGGTGATCCGAAACGGCAACGAAATGGAGATTCCTGTCGAAGAAGTGGTGCCGGGAGATGTGGTGCAGGTGAAACCCGGCGAAAAAGTACCGGTGGACGGGGAAGTCATGGAAGGGCGTTCCGCCGTGGATGAGTCGATGCTTACCGGAGAAAGCATGCCTGTGGACAAAACAGCGGGCGATACGGTGATCGGTGCGACGGTCAATAAAAACGGGTCCTTAAAAGTGAAAGCGACAAAAGTGGGGCGGGAGACGGCGTTGGCCCAGATCATCCGGGTTGTGGAAGAAGCCCAGGGTTCCAAGCCCCCCATCCAACGGTTGGTGGATAAAATCTCCGGTATTTTTGTACCGATTGTGGTGGGAGTCGCCATTCTTACGTTCGGGGTTTGGTACCTCCTCGTCACTCCCGGGAACTTTGCACAGGCGCTGGAAAGCGCCATTGCCGTACTTGTCATCGCCTGCCCCTGTGCGTTGGGCTTGGCTACCCCCACCTCGATCATGGCCGGATCCGGCCGCGCTGCAGAAGCGGGAGTCCTGTTTAAGGGTGGAGAACACCTGGAAACGACCCATCGCCTGGATGTGATCGTCGTGGATAAAACAGGCACGGTTACGAAAGGGAAACCGGAATTAACCGACATTCTCCCCAGCGGCATGGACAAAACCGATTTCCTGCGATTGGTGGGAGCCGCCGAGAAACCTTCGGAACATCCGCTGGCCGAAGCGATTGTAGCCGGCATCCGAGGGTACGACATGGACCTGCCGGAAGCGGAAGCATTCGAAGCCATACCCGGTCACGGCATCCAGGCGACAGTGGCGGGTCGTCAAGTCCTGGTTGGAACCCGTCGTTTCATGGCTTTGCATCATGTGAATGTCGATCAGGCGCTCAAACAGATGGAATTGCTGGAGCAAGAGGGGAAAACGGCGATGTTGGTGGCGATCGACGGCAGCTATGCCGGGTTGGTGGCTGTCGCGGATACCATGAAGGAAACATCCCGGCAAGCGGTATCCCGTCTGAAAGAGATGGGGCTGCGCGTCATCCTGGTAACCGGGGACAACGAACGGACGGCAAAAGCGATCGCCCGCCAAGCGGGGATTGATCATGTCATTGCCGAGGTGCTTCCCGAAGGAAAGGCGGATGAGATCCAGAAGTTGCAACAACAAGGTCACAAGGTGGCCATGGTGGGTGACGGTATCAATGATGCGCCGGCCCTGGCGGTGGCGGATATCGGGATGGCGATCGGCACCGGCACCGATGTGGCCATGGAAACAGGAGATATCACCTTGATGCGAGGGGATCTGGCCAGCATCGCCGATGCCATTGTTATGAGTAAAAAAACCATCCGCAACATCAGGCAAAACCTGTTTTGGGCTTTCGCCTACAATACCCTGGGCATTCCGGTGGCGGCGTTTGGGTTTCTTGCTCCCTGGGTGGCGGGTGCCGCGATGGCGTTCAGTTCTGTCTCTGTTGTTTCTAACGCATTACGCCTGCAACGGGTGAAGTTGTAAGGAGGGGAAATGATGAAGTGGAATACAAGCACGAAATGGATCGTAGCCGGGTTGGCGTGTCTGGTATTGGTGATCGGTGGTTACTATGCGTTTATGAGCGGAGACTCCCCCGCTCCGCATGGTGAACATGCCCCTGAAGAGAAAGCGACGGAAGACCATGATGGACATGGCGACCATGACGGACATGCCGATTCGGAAAAAAGCGAAGTGGTTCCCCGTGTGACCACAAAGGGCGACCAGCTGGTCGTTTCGTTGGAGGATGATCAGGGGAACCCTTTGGATGAAGGCGATTTGGAAATCACCCATGAGCGATTGATGCATTTGATCCTTGTCAGTCGGGATCTGCAGGAGTATCACCATCTGCATCCCAAGCCCGCAAAAGAGGGAACATTTCAGGTGGAGTCTCCTCTGAAGTCAGGATCCTATCAAGTGTTTGTCGATATTCAACCAAAAGATCGCGCCTATGTAGTGGAGCCGCTCTCCCTGCAATTGGGAGAGAAGTCGACGCCTGAGGCGGAGTTAAAACAGGATTCGGATTTCACCCAAACCATTCGGGGTACGACGGTAACGATGGAACCTACGACTTTCCGGGCGGGGCAACCTGTTACCCTTGACTTCTCCTTGGAAGGCGGGCAACCGGAACCCTATCTGGGTGCCTTGGGTCATGTGGTGATCCTGGATGAAAAGGCGCAGGACTTTATCCATGTTCACCCCACCTCCGATAAGGAGACCCGGTTTGAGACCCAGTTCGACCGTCCGGGAATGTACAAGATCTGGGCTGAGTTCAAAATCGATGGGGAAGTGAACATCTACTCTTATGAGATTGAGGTGGAGGGATAAATCGGGGAGGTTCTGGAGATGGAATTGGCGGGCATCCGGAAACACGTATTCATCTGTAACGGGTCCTCCTGTCTTAAGAAGGGTGGGCATGAGGTGGCTCGCGCGATTCGATCGGCCATCCGGAAACACGGCTTTAGCGAATCCATCCATACAACCCTGACACGGTGCAACGGCCGCTGTGAAGATGGTTGCACGGTGATTGCCTATCCCGACGGTTTCTGGTATAAAAACGTAACGCCGGAGCGGGGGGAGGAGTTGATTCTCCACCTTAAGCGGGGAGAGCCGCTCCATTCCAATCTGGCTTATACGTATAACGGAAAACAATTTGTCGCGGTTGAAAGTGGCGTCTTACGGGAAACGGCGGTTGCTGCGGAAACAGATGATGCCCCCATGAAGGATCACAAACGGGAATAAATCAGATCGCAAAAGCGTTACGGCCGAAAGGGGTCGTAACGCTTTTGCGATCCTCTCTTCACAAAATCCCTACAGCTGCGATTTATAATGGGCAGATGACTCTGGTCAAAGACAGCTTGGTCATAAGTGGAGTGCCGTCGGTTTCGAAAAACGTACCCGGTGGCAAATGAAGGGGTGTTGGAAATGTCCATGTATCGCAAAGGATGGATCGCCATTTGGCAATGGTGGCGATTCTGGTTCTCAGTGCCTGTGGGATTACGGGACCTTCGTTTGGTAAAGATCTATACACGAGTGATAACGGGGGAGAAGACTGGAGTCCGGTCATAAAAGAGGGAAAGACGCAGGAGTGATTGCAGGTGTATCCGTGCTTACCTGCACGGGGGGAAACCGGAATGTTGCCGGTTATTCACACAATCATTTGGGCAATCCTCTATAATAGATTATGGGAATGCATAGAATGGAACAAGCGGCGTTCATCCGGAATGAACGGTTTGATCCACATCTTTTGTGCGAAGCCCTCTTGATTGTCGTACTAGGGGCAACCTCTTTTTGGAGGGAAAGCCGTTTTTCAAATTATCGTCCTTAAGGGGCATCGCCGCCGAAGAAAAAAGGGAGGATGATCCGAAGATGAATCAAACCGTAAGGAATCGATTGGTGGCGACCCTCGCTTTGGCGGTTGTACTGGCGGCTGTCTGGGGAGCGGTTGGAAACGGTTGGGGAGACGAAAGCCGCTCCCAGGGTGAAACGGATCCCGCTGTATCCACAGATGGAGCCGCAAAGGGCGACAGTGGACAACAAACGGACGAGTTGCCTCCTGCCCTGTCCCAGGAGGGGCCGCTCAGAGGAAAGATGATGCCGGATATCACCCTGGTCAATCGCGATGGAGATCCGGTTTCGCTGCGGGATAACGGAGGGAAACCGGCGATCATCAATGTGTGGGCTTCCTGGTGCCCTCCGTGTAAGAAAGAGATGCCAGATCTGCAGGCGGCCTATGAGAAACACGGAGATCAAGTCCAGTTCCATATGGTGAACCTGACGAACCGGGACAGCCTGGACCAAATGAATGAGTACCTGAAAAAAGAAGCATTCACCTTTCCCGTTCTGCTGGATGAGGAAGGTGTCACCGAAAAACAACTGCAGGTTCTGGGGATCCCCAACACCTTTGTCGTCGATGAGAAAGGGCGGATCATTCATCACGTCGGAGGTTACATGGATTCGAAAACCGTGGAACGGATCATGGACGAACTGACTTCCTGACAAGGAGGAAGGAGGGGTATCGTGGTTGAAAATGTAACGTTGGGGTTGGCATTCGGAGCGGGAGTGCTCTCATTCATTTCCCCCTGTTGCTTACCTCTGTATCCGTCATACTTGTCGTATATTACCGGGATGTCCGTCAGCCAATTACAGGCCCAGGATCAGTCGAGACAAATACGTCGTGCAACGATGCTGCATACGCTCTTTTTCATCTTCGGATTTTCGATTATCTTTTTTGCACTTGGTTTTTCCGCCAGTTTTTTGGGGGATTTCTTCAAAAGTTATCAAGACACGATCCGCATGCTGGGCGGGGTGTTGATCGCGGTAATGGGGCTTTTTTTATTGGGCATCTTCCAACCCCGCTTTATGATGCGGCAAAAACGGCTGGAGGTCGGCGGCAAACGGTGGGGATATCTGGGTTCGTCCTTGGTGGGAATCGGTTTCGCCGCCGGTTGGACGCCTTGCGTCGGTCCCATTCTGTTTGCGGTTTTGGCTGCAGCGACAGCCAATCCCGCCGCTGGATTGGGTTATATTACCGCCTACACGCTGGGATTTGCCATCCCCTTTTTCGTCATGGCCTTCTTTATTGGTCGAACCCGTTGGATCCTGAAATACTCCCAGCGATTGATGAAAGTGGGCGGAGCGCTGATGGTGGTGTTTGGAGTGATGCTCTACTTCGATCAGATGACCGTGATGATTGCCTGGTTGAGCGGGATGTTCGGCGGATTTACGGGGTTTTGACGAGTGGGACGAGACTTGCGTGGCAGGTGATGGAATATGAACCATAGAACGCGGTATTGGGTGCGCCGTGTGCTGATGTTGGTCATGGCCGGACTGGTGGGTTTTGCCCTCTACCAGGCTCTGGCTGAGGAAAAAGTCGGAACGACCGTCGGGGAACAAGCTCCCGATTTTGAGTTACAGACCTTGGATGGCGACACGCTGAAACTGAGTGATCTAGAAGGCAAGGCAGTGCTGGTTAATTTCTGGGCGACTTGGTGCAAGCCCTGCCGCGATGAAATGCCGGCGATCCAGAGTGTGTATAACCGGTACAAGGATCAGGATTTCGTGGTCGTTGGGGTAAACATTGCTGAAACCCCCGTATCGGTAAAGGCCTTTGCCCGCCAACTGGAACTGGACTTTCCCATCGTGTTGGATCGGAATCGGGAGGTTACGCGGTTGTACAATATCGGCCCCATCCCTTCCTCGGTACTTTTAGACAAGGATGGGAAGGTCGTGCGCAAGCATGATGGGCAGATGGTGGAAGGTCAGATTGAGGGGTATGCCCGGGAAGCCTTGGACCGCTAGCGGACAAGGCTGTTCTTTTTGCTTCGATTTTCGTGATATCATATGGAAGAGTGTGATGAAAGAAGGATATCCTTTGAGGACGACAACTTAGAAGGCTTCGCCCAAAAGGAAGATGCCCCTTCCAGGACGACAATTAGGGGGGCTTTGCCCAAAGGAGGATGCGACAATGGAAGAGAAACGGTATACCGATGTGGAAGCGTCGGAGATGAGCCGGCGTTATGATAACGAAAAAGAGAACTATGTCTGGGTGGACGTGCGGACAGCGGAGGAGTATGAGGCTGGACATGTACCGGGATCCATCCACATTCCTTTTGATGAACTGGACGAACGGGGAGCGGAGCTGGACGAGCACAAGGAGCGGACATTGATGTTGATTTGCCGCAGCGGTCGGCGCAGTGTGATCGCGGCCCATACGTTGCATGAACAAGGTTTTTCCCGCCTGTTCAACCTCAAGGGAGGGATGCTGGAATGGAGCGGCCCCGTGGAGGAATGAGGGAAATCATGGACTTGCGCCGAGGCAACCGGATTACGGATTTGGTCGGAGCCACCCCGGTGGTGCGGCTCAACCGGATGACAGGCCCGGAGGATGCCGAGGTATATGTGAAGCTGGAGAGCTTCAACCCCGGCGGCAGTGTAAAGGACCGTACCGCCCTCAGCATGATCGAAGCGGCTGAGCGAGCGGGGGAATTAAAACCGGGGGCTACGATCGTGGAACCGACGAGCGGGAACACGGGAATCGGGTTGGCATTGGTGGGCAGCGCCCGCGGCTACCGTACCATTTTGGTGATGCCGGACACCATGAGTGCGGAACGGATTCAAATTTTAAAAGCATACGGTGCGGAAGTGGTGCTCTCCCCCGGCGGGGAGAGAATGCCGGGGGCGATCCGGGTGGCAGAAGAGATTTGTGAGCGGACACCGGGAGCTTTTATGCCGTTGCAGTTTGATAACCCATCCAACCCTGCGGTCCACCGCCAAACGACGGCACCGGAGATCATCGCCCAGATGGGAGACTCCCTCGATGCTTTTGTGGCGACGGCGGGGACCGGAGGGACCATTACGGGCACCGGTGAGGTGCTTCGTAAGCGCTACCCGGATCTTCACATCAGTGTGGTGGAGCCGAAGGGATCACCGGTATTGGCAGGTGGCCAACCGGGATCCCATCAGATCCCCGGCACCAGTCCCGGCTTTATCCCGTCGATTCTCAACCGGGATATTTATGATGAAATCCTTCATGCCAGCGATGAGGATGCGGCGCAAACCGCCCGGGATCTCGCCCGGAGAGAAGGGATTCTGGTAGGGCCATCCTCGGGTGCGTCGGTGTGGGCGGCGCTCGTGGTCGCTCGTCGTCTCGGTCTCGGCAAACGGGTGCTGTGCATGGCGCCGGATACCGGGGAGCGGTATTTGAGTACAGATTTGTTCTCATAAGAGAAAGGAGAGCGGGCGGTGTCAGATGCGTTGCGGAGGGTGATCCGTGAGGAAATCGAAGCGTCGCCGGATGGAAGGATCTCTTTCCGCCGTTTTATGGAACTGGCCTTAACGCACCCCCGGTGGGGGTACTATTGTCGTGAAGGGGTAAAGATCGGCCGGGAAGGCGATTTTTTCACCAGTCCTCTGACGGGAGCGGTATTTGGTCAAACATGGGGGGCATGGCTGGGGAGATTGGCAGCCCGGTGGCCGTCCGGCCAGCCGTGGTGGCTGGTGGAAGCGGGTCCGGGGGATGGTCGTCTGGCACTGCAAATCCTGGAAGGATTGGCCGCAAGCGGTTACCCTCTTCCCAAGGGGTACGGGCTGGTGGAAGTCAGTTCCTGGCATCGCCGGTTGCAGGCTGAGCGTCTGCGAAAGGTGCCGGTACCAGTTCATTGGTTGGAGCATCCGGAGGACCTGCCGGATGAACCGGTCATCCTGATCAGTAATGAATTTTTCGATACCTTTCCAGTCCATCGAGTAGTAGGTTCGACAGAGGGTTTGCTGGAGTGGTACGTCACCTGGGAACAGGGACGGTTGGTGGAGGTTCGCGGCCCAATCTCCAATCCCGCATGCATAAGGGTTTTGCAGGAGATGAAGTGGCCGTCACTGGCGGAAGGAGAAGAAGTGGAAGTTCCGCTGGATGCCGGCTTATGGTACCGGAATTGGGTGGGCCGCATCCAGACTGGGTGGATGATCACGGTTGATTACGGTGGAACGATGGAGGAACTAGCCCATCCTGCCAGACGGCAAGGAACGCTTCGGGGTTATCGTCGACATCATTTGGTGAATGATTGGCTGGAAACTCCGGGGGAGACGGACCTCACTTGCGATGTCCATTTTTCCGCTCTTCAGCATTGGGGAGAGAAGCTGGGCTGGGAAACCCGTTACTATGGCAGCCAGAGCCGATTTCTAATCGAGGCGGGGATCCTTGACCGACTCCAATCCGCCGTCGACCGCGATCCATTTTCCCCCATGGCCAAGCGCAACCGTGCCATTCGACAGTTGGCGCTTCCCGGCGGGATGGGAGAATCATTCCGAGTCTTGGTCCAGGGAAAAGGGGTGTCGAACATCGCTCTTCCAAAGAGATTGGCAGACCGTTGACCAGGTTTGAAAAAACTTGCGATCAACCGAAAAAAGCTCCCCTTCAGGGGAGCCCGCTTTTTCGGCGGTGTCAGCCGACTTGGAAGTAAGACCAATACACGATAGCGATAAATGAAACGGTCATATATCCGCCGAAAATCAGCATGTACGTGCGTTCCGTGTAGCGCATATAACCCAGCACGTAGAAGAAAGCGGTTTGCAAAAAGAACAAACCGGACAGGATATACATTTGGCCGGCCATAAACAACAATCCGATGGCCAAGCACCAGAAACCCAATACGCGAAACATGCGGTCCATGTGTTGCCCACTCCTCTGCCTGCTTAATCCACACTTTTCGACGCGGCGATGGTTTTACCCACCCCATATGTGCGGGGAAATGCCTTGTCCGTATCCGTAACCAACCGATGAAGGCTTTTACGCCAAGCGCCTGTCGTATCGGTTTTACGCACTCGCACTTCAAAAGTACCAAAAACCTCTCTGTCTTGCAAGAGGGCGGGGATGACCCCAGTGGGTACCGTCTATACTCCCAAACCCGAGGGGCGGCGGGTGTTTCCATCCCTCTTCTCCTATAGGGAAGCTTCGTGCCTGTAGTTTGTGTCAAAAAAGGTTCAACAATTCTACAATCTTGATCACATGGCGGGGGGAATGGCGATGAATACACTGCGAACATCGATTGAAAACGGAGTCGGGTGGATCCGCTTTCATCGTCCACATGTACGAAATGCGGTTAACGGAGAAATGATGGATGAATTGGATCGCCAGCTGATGGTCTGGAAAGACGATGAGGAAGTGCGAGTGTTAGTGTTGGCGGGGGATGAAAAGACATTTGTTTCTGGCGGGGACTTGGCGGAACTGCACGCCCTGACCACGGAAGAAGACGTGTACCCGGTGATGCACCGTATGGGACGAGTGTTGGAAGTGTTACGGAATTGGGGAAAACCCACTTTGGCTGCTGTGGAGGGAACAGCTGTGGGCGGCGGCTGTGAAATTGCGGCCAGTTGTGATTTCCGTTTGGCTTCTGATCGGGCCTCATTTGGCTTTATCCAGTCCAAGCTTGGGATCACATCGGGGTGGGGGGGAGGTTCCCGTCTGTTGGAACAGGTTCCGCGGGATCGGGCGCTTTTATGGCTGATGACGGGAGAGCGGTTTGACGCCGGGACGGCACAGCGGTGGGGTTGGGTGACGGAAGTACTTCCTGTTGACGGGTTTGAAAGGGGTGTCCAGCAATTTGCCGAAAGATTGACACGCACTTCCCTTCCCGTCTTGCGCGCTTACCTGGAGCTCTCCCGCCTCCCCCCGAAGACCGACCGGGTAGACTGGGAAGCCCGTTCCTGCGCCCGGTTATGGGAAAGCGACGAACATATGCAAGCGGTGGAACAGTTTTTAAAAAGGACGGGACGATTGTAACAGGAATTCGGATTCACCATCGGCGGCTCATAGGGGTCGTCTTTTTTTATGACAGGGGGGTTTAGGTATAGGGACGAGAGAATTCGGACATAAAAAATAATAGTTACATATACTAGGATGCCTAGCAATCGCATACAGATAGACCAAACGAGTTGCTTTCAAGGGCACGGTGCAATACGGATTGGAGGTTATGACAGTATGTCGTTAAAAAGACAAGATGCCTGGACCCCCGACGATGACCTGGTGTTGGCGGAAATCACCCTTCGTCACATCCGGGAGGGAAGCACGCAACTGAACGCTTTTGAGGAAGTAGCAGAAAAGCTTGGGCGGACTCCGGCTGCGTGTGGCTTTCGTTGGAACAGCTTGGTCCGGAAAAAATATGAAGCGGCGATCCAGATCGCTAAATCGCAGCGGCAGAAACGAAACAAGGAAAAAAACGCCCAGGTACGCGGACGTGCCGCCGAAGGGGATCTCAATCTGGGCCAGGACCGACTCAGTTCCCTGGATGCCATTATACGTTTCCTGCGACAGCATAAAGCGGAAGTGGCCGAGATGCGCAAACGGCAGATGGACTTGGAGAAGGAAATGGAAGAGCAAGAAGAGGAGATCCAGCGGTTATCCAAAGAAAATGAAGAGATGCGGGGTCAGTTGAACCATGTAGAGACCGACTACCGGGTCGTCAACGACGATTACAAGGCTTTAATCCAGATCATGGATCGCGCCCGCAAATTGGCTTTGTTGGACGAAGATGAGGAAAACGAGGTAAAAGCCAAGTTTCGAATGGAATCCAATGGCAACTTGGAACGAATGGATAAATGATGAACAAAAACCCCCATTCTGGTGAATGGGGGTTTTCACGGCCTGAGAGTGAGTAACGGCTTAACCTTGCAGATTCACTCCGGGAGGGGTCCAGACGAAGGGGTTTTCTCCGCGATCCCGAACGGGATCGTATTGGACCGGCTGGAACCCCATCTTAAGCCAAAAATCGTTGGAACGACAACGGGCATTGGTTTTAATCGGCAGGCCCAGGCTCTTGGCATGCTCTACCAGGGCGGTTCCGAAATCTTGCTCCCGAAATTGGGGCAATACCTCCAGTTTCCACAGTTCATAATAATCCTGTGGGGGATCAAAGTAGCGGTCATATTTTCCGTCGATACGGTACAGGCTGATCCGGGCGACCAAGTTTCCATCCACATAAATACCGTAAAAAGGGGAATTGCTGTCATTTTCGATCATGTTTGCCTGAAGGTCTTCCAGCATGGACAGTTCCTGCAGGCCGTACTCGCGGAACTTTTGAAATTCCTCCAATGTCTTGTAGTTGATCTTTAAACGTTCAACATTGGGAGTGCCCATTTTTCCACTCCTTTCCCGACAAAGAATGATACCCTATTCGTCATCCTGATTATACCGTATTCCCCTCTTTCCTGCCTACGTGGTTTCGAAAGCACTTTCAAGCACGAGTTTCCCTGGTCACATTCGGTCCCGGACTTGTTTTAATAAAGGGTTGTTGAACCATCTGTAGGTGAGACCCCGGGGCGGTATGGCTGTCTTCGTTTCGTTGCAAAAAGCGCAAAGGCTCTCAGCCAGCCATACCGCCCCTCTCTTGCTCTTGCGGAAAAATAGACAGGTTCTCAAAGCACAAGTCTCGCCTCGGTCACTTCGTTCCCGGGTCTCGCTTTGCAGGAGTTTGAGCAAATTTTGTCGAATGGTTTTTATGGATCTTAAGACTCCCGCCTTCCAGGGTCGTGTCCAAGATCCCTTTTTATGCCTGTCGGATGGTTCCTTACCGGGACTTGTCTGGTAATTAGGACTTTCCGCAAGATTGTTCAGAATTAAACCAAGTCTGCATGGGAGGCAATTCATTGATCGTGAGGTGGCAGATGGGAATTCAAACATTGTTAATCGCCAACCGTGGAGAGATCGCACGCCGAATCGCCCGTACGGCACGACAGCGCGGCATCCGGGTGATTGCGGTTCATTCCGAAGCGGATCGGGAACTCCCCTTTGTCCGGGAAGCGGATGAGGCCCATCTCATCGGACCGCCGCCGGTGGCCCAGAGTTACCTGAACATCGATGCGATCATAGAAGCGGCGAAACGTTCAGGGGCTGATGCGATCCATCCCGGTTACGGGCTGCTTTCGGAAAATGCGACATTTGCCCGGCGTGTAGCGGATGCGGGCCTGCTGTTTGTCGGCCCCTCCCCGGAAGTGATCGCCCAGATGGGGGACAAAGTGACGGCCCGCCGCTTGATGGAAGGGGCAGGAGTACCGGTGGTGCCCGGGACTCCCGGCGGGGTGGATTCCCTGGATGAAGCGAAACAGGCCGCTCGCGCCATCGGTTATCCGGTCATGCTGAAGGCCAGTGCCGGCGGTGGAGGAATCGGCATGCACCGATTAAATACAGAGGAGGAGTTGGCCGGCGTATTCGACTCGGCTTCCAACCGTGCCCAAGCCTATTTCGGTGATCCGACGCTGTTCCTGGAGAAGTGGATCGATACTCCCCGCCATGTGGAAGTGCAAGTGTTGGCGGACGGAAACGGTCGGGTCATTCATCTGGGGGAACGGGAGTGCTCAATCCAGCGGCGTAACCAGAAAGTGGTGGAAGAAAGTCCGTCTCCCTCCATTCGCCCGGAAACCCGTGACCGGTTGTGCGCTGCTGCCGTCCGTGCCGCTGAAGCAGTTGCTTACACCGGAGCCGGTACGGTGGAGTTTCTGGTGGATTCCGAAGAACAATTTTATTTTTTGGAGATGAACACCCGCCTTCAAGTCGAACATCCGGTAACGGAGATGGTGACCGGGCTGGACCTGGTTGATCTGCAACTGGATGTGGCGGAAGGAAAGCCACTCCCGTTGACACAGGAAAAAGTCCGGTTTCACGGGCATGCGGTGGAATATCGGATCTATGCGGAAGATCCCGAGCGCTTTTTGCCGTCGCCGGGAACGATTACCCACCTGAAATGGCCGGATGGGAACGGGGTTCGAGTGGATGCAGGAGTGGAACCCGGCAATTCGGTGGCCCCTTTTTATGATCCGATGATCGCCAAGTGCATCGTGGCCGGTTCCACCCGTGAGGAAGTGCTGAGCCGGTCCGGGGAAGCGCTAAGCCGTATCCGGATTGAAGGGATCAAACACAATGTCCCGCTGTTGCTCCGCCTGCTGAAGCACCCGGACTTTCAGGCAGGTCGTTATGATACTACACTGTTGACGCAACAAAAACAGCGTTGATAGGATCCCGCTGCTGCCATGGTGGCACCAGCAGAAAAATGAGAAATCAAAAAACCTGAGCGGAAGATATCGCGATGCGAGTTATTTTTAGGGTAGGTGACGGAATATGGAAAACGTACAAGCAACAATGGCCGGAACGGTCCTGCAGGTGTTGGTGCAAGTGGGAGACCGAGTGGAGGCCGGGCAGGATGTGGTCGTATTGGAATCGATGAAGATGGAAGTCCCCGTACAGGCGGAAAAAAGCGGTACTGTTCAAGCGGTGAAAGTGGCGGTGGGTGATTTCGTCAACGATGGCCAGCCATTGGTGGAACTGGATGAGTGATCGCTTCCAGCCTGACGGGAGGAGGGAATCGGATGGATCGGGTAACGATTGTGGAAGTGGGGCTTCGTGATGGACTTCAAAATGAAGAGACGATCCTGCCGGTGGATGTCAAGCGTGAAATCGCAGAAGACTTGATGGCGGCAGGAGTAAAAGAGCTGGAAATCACTTCTTTCGTCCATCCGCGCTGGATTCCCCCATTGGCGGATGCCGCGGAGCTGGCATGCTCTCTGTCTCCGGTTGAGGGAGTGACCACCCGGGCGTTGATACCCAACCGAAAGGGATTGGAACGGGCGCTTGCTACCCCGGTGGATGAATTTGCCGTTTTTTTATCCGCCAGCGAGACTCACAACCGTAAAAATGTGAACAAGAGTGTGGCGGATACCTTGCCTGTGCTGAGGGAAGTGGTAGAAGAGGCGACAACCAGAGGCAAACGTGTACGGGGTTATGTGTCCACCGTTTTCGGCTGCCCCTATGAAGGGGAGGTGCCCTTGCCCCGGACCGCGTCGATCTGCGGAGAATTGCTGGACATGGGCGTATATGAGATTTCATTGGGAGATACGATCGGGGTGGCGACGCCGGTTCAGGTGCGCGAGTTCTTGAAAGCACTTACAAAGGAAATTCCCGCCGGGTGTTTGGCCGGACACTTTCACGACACGAGGGGGACCGCTCTCGTCAATGCTTATGTGGCATTGGAAATGGGGGTGACCACATTGGACAGCGCCTTTGGCGGGCTGGGCGGGTGCCCCTATGCACCGGGAGCGTCAGGCAATGTGGCCACGGAAGATCTGATCTATATGCTGGAGGGCATGGGTGTGGAGACGGGAGTCGACCTGGATGCCTTATGCCGGGTGAGTGAAAAGGTAGGGCGGCGTATGGGGAAGACGCTTCCATCAAAAGTGTTGGCCAGCTGGACGGCAACCCGTCGATTGAAGGAGGGAAACCCCCATGAATGAAGTGGAATGGGAGCGAAAAGAAGGGATCTCCATCATTACCCTGAATCGCCCGGAGGTATACAATGCTCTCAATCTGTCCGCATTGGAGGAGCTGAAACGGATTGTCCAGGAGTTGGTCCATTCCAAAGCCACTCGGGTGGTGGTGATTACCGGTTCTGGGGAAAAAGCGTTTTGTTCGGGGGCGGACCTGAAGGAGCGTCGGGGGATGAATGAAGAGCAAGTCCGGCGTTATATCCTTACTATCCGGGAAACCTTTCAGGCGGTGGCACGCTTGCCGAAACCGGTGATTGCGGCGGTTAACGGCGTTGCGTTGGGAGGGGGGATGGAGCTGGCTCTGGCCTGTGATCTGCGGGTGGCCGACGAACACGCGGTGTTCGGCTTGACGGAAACGTCCCTTGGGATCATTCCCGGTGCAGGCGGGACACAGCGTTTAGCCCGTTTGGCGGGTCCATCCAAGGCGAAGGAGTTGATTTTTACCGCTCGGCGCATCACTGCCCGGGACGCCCTGGAGATGGGGCTCCTCAATCAGGTGGTGGAGGCGGACACAGTGATGGAAGCGGCGATGGAACTGGCCGAGAGGATCAATCAAAATGCCCCCCTTGCTTTGTCGCAAGCGAAGTTTGCCATTGATTACGGGATGGAAGCGGATTTGGACACGGGGCTCGCCCTGGAAACAAAAGCATATGAGGCGTTGATCCCAACGAAAGATCGTCTGGAAGGGCTAAACGCCTTCAAAGAGAAACGAAAGCCGATTTATCTCGGCGAATAGTAGAGGAGGAGGGAAACCATGGAGAAATTTGTTCAACAGTTGCATGAACGTACAGAAGCGATCAAAAAAGGAGGAGCGCCCAAATATCACGAAAAGCTGGCCGAACAAAATAAGTTGTTTGTCCGGCGGCGCCTGGAGCTTTTTTTTGACGACGATTTCCAACTGGAAGACGGGTTATTTGCCAACAGTCAAGACGAGTCCCTGCCTGCAGATGGTGTGGTAACCACGATCGGAAAGGTAAACGGACAAACCGTATGTGTGATGGCCAATGATTCCACGGTGAAAGCAGGCTCCTGGGGTGCACGGACGGTAGAGAAGATTATCCGGATCCAGGAAACGGCGGAACGGTTGCAGGTACCCCTCATCTATTTGGTGGATTCCGCAGGAGCCCGCATCACGGATCAGGTAGAGATGTTTCCCGGACGCCGGGGAGCGGGTCGGATCTTTCACAATCAGGTAAAGTTGTCGGGGATGATCCCTCAGGTATGTGTGTTGTTTGGACCTTCCGCGGCGGGCGGGGCCTATATCCCCGCTTTTTGCGACGTGGTGATCATGGTCGACAAAAACGCCAGCATGTATCTAGGCTCTCCCCGCATGGCGGAGATGGTGATCGGGGAAAAAGTGTCTCTGGAAGAGATGGGGGGCGCACGCATGCATTGCAGTGTGAGCGGGTGCGGCGATGTTCTCGCCGCCGACGAAGAAGAGGCCATTGTCTCGGCTCGTCGCTACTTATCCTATTTTCCCCCGCGGTTTTCAGACAAGCCGCCGCTGGCGGAAGCCATGAACCCGCCAATGGATGCAAAACCCCTCTCCCAAATCGTGCCTGAAAATCAGAACCAGCCTTTTGATATGATGGATCTGATCCGGTCCCTGGTGGACGAGGGATCCTTCTTTGAGATGAAGCAGTTATTCGCCCGGGAACTGATTACCGGATTTGCCCGTTTGGACGGGCGTGTGGTCGGTGTGATCGCCAACCAGTCCAAGGTGAAGGGCGGCGTATTGTTTGTCGATTCCGCCGACAAAGCAGCCCGTTTTATCACATTGTGCGACGCCTTTCAAATCCCGCTCCTCTTTCTGGCCGATGTCCCCGGCTTCATGATCGGAACGCAAACGGAACGAGCGGGGATGATCCGCCACGGGGCCAAGATGATCGCCGCTATGTCTGAGGCGACGGTGCCCAAAGTTTCGGTTGTGGTTCGCAAAGCATATGGCGCGGGGTTGTACGCGATGGCGGGACCTTCCTTTGATCCGGATTGCTGCCTGGCACTGCCGACCGCCCAGATTGCGGTGATGGGGCCGGAAGCGGCGGTCAATGCGGTTTACAGCAACAAGATCGCCCAGCTGGAAGGAGCGGAAAAAGTTCGGTTTGTCCAGCAAAAGAGGGAAGAGTATCAGCGCGACATCGATATTTACCGGCTGGCATCGGAACTGATTGTGGACGGGATTGTCGCTCCTGACGACTTGCGCCGGGAGTTGATCGGGCGGTTTGCCGCTTATGAGAGCAAAACGGTTTCCTTCAGTCGCCGCCGTCACCCGGTGTACCCGGTTTGATATGGGTAAATCCCCCTGATGCAGGGGGATTTTTTGATATGATGGGGTTGGAGGGGATGCGGATGCGTATCATGATCTGGGGGAGCGGAGCCCTTGGTTTATTGTGGGCCCGACGCTTGCACAATTTGGGAGCGGATCCGGTACTGATTACCCGTACGGGGAGACAACGGGATCGCATCCGTGAAGAAGGACTGATAGTAACCGATGACCGGGGGGATGTGCATCGGTGTTCGGTACCGGTTTTCACCCCCGACGACCGCTTGCCCCGAGCGGATTGGGTGTGGGTCATGGTGAAACAGACGGCGTTGGACCAAGTGCGGGAACAGCTAAACCGGGCTTGCGGCCCGGATTCGGAAGTCTGGTTGTGGCAAAACGGCTGGCATCCCCAATGGCCGTTCACGGAAGGAACCTGGTATTGGTGGAACACCGTCACCACGGAAGGCGCATTGCGGGAGAGTGAAAACCGGGTGCGGCATACGGGAGTGGGTTCCACCTGGGTGGGATCCCTGCTTTCCCCGACGGGTGGACCGGAGTTGAAGCGGCTGCCCGGACTGGATAGATGGGTTTTTCCGGATCCTCATATCCGGGATCGCATCTGGACCAAATTAGCCATCAACTGTGTCATCAATCCCCTCACGGCGGTCTGGGGTGTGAAAAACGGCCAGCTGCTTCACTGCAAAGAGTTTCCCGCTCTGGCGAAGGGATTGTTGCGTGAGGCGGTGGAAGCAGCCCGGTTGCAAGAGGTGTGTTTATCTTTTGACACCCTTTGGGAACAAGTGCAAGCGGTTTGTCGCCGAACGGCTTTGAACCGTTCTTCCATGTTGCAGGATGTGGAAAGCGGAAAAAAGACGGAAGTGGACTTTATCAATGGAGCGATTGTTCGGACTGGGAATAAGGCCGGGATCGACTTCGCGCTGAACCGGGAAATGGTTGAGCGGGTGCGTGATGTGGAGGGGACGAAGGGGAAGTGAAGGATTTTCGTCTGTTTCCGGTGGATTGTGATCGGTTGCGATCGTGGTGTTATAATATCCGATACGAGGTTTCATCCATGAGTGGACGGGTACAACATGGGAGGCGATACCCATGCCTTTTCGCAAGAGCTTGTCATTGGACACGTTTGTAATCGCGATCTGGATCAGCGCGCTAGATATTGGCCTGATTGCTCCCTCTCTGACAGTGATCGCTGCAGATCTGGGATTTCCCGTGCGCGGAGTGATTTGGGTGATCGCTTTGCATCTGGCTGTGTTTGTCCTGGCGTTGCCCTTAATGGAATTGGCGGCTTCCAAAGCAGGAAAAAGGGAGTGGTTGTTCCTCTCCCTCTTTCTTTTTGCTTCAGGCTCTTTTGTCGCAGGCAGCGCAAACACCTGGTTGGCGTTGATCGCCGGTCGGGTGATCCAGGCAGTGGGCGCCGGGGGTGTCGTCCCCGTACTTTCTATGGAGATCCGACGGATCACCAAGATTGGTCAATATTGGATACGCTCTGCAGCTACCATGGGTTTGACCGGCGTTGTGATCGCCGTGCCGTTTCTGTCATCCACCGTAACTGAATTTTTTGGCTGGCGTTGGTTGTTTTGGCTCAGCGTGGGTGCGGCTTTAGCAGTTTTCCTTTGGGGATTTCGGTTTTCCCTCGGTGGAACCCTGCGGACGCCCCCCTACCACACGGAAGGGCTGATTTATTTTGCCGGTATTCTTCTGTCGGCGATGATCGCCATCTCCCAGCTGGATCCAGCCAAAGGGTGGGCTGCCTGGATCGACCCGGCTTTTTTGCCCTTTGCCATTCTGACGATGGGATTGCCTGTTCCCATGCTGATGGTGGAACGTCAGTCGAAACGGCCGCTGTTTCATCCCGGCTGGTTTACCGATTTGCGTTTACTTAATCTGTTTTTCGTGGTGACTTTGGCGGGATGCACCTGGGTGGCGGTCGTGCTGGTGCCGGGCTGGATGGTAGCTGTGGGGAACCAACCGGCGGGAACCGGAGGAGTCTATTTGTCCATCGTGGCGGCAACAGCCTGGCTGTCGATTCCACTGGCACGCTGGGCTTCGGAACATTGGGGCTGTCCCGGTGTGTTGACTGCCGGTTTCTTTGCCACTGCCGCTTCCTATTTCACACTGGCGTTGGTGGAGGAAAGAGCGGTCTTGGCCCCGGTGTTGGCCGTTTTGGGTTTTGGGTTGGGATTGACATTGACGTCACCGGTTCATCGGCTGCTGTTTGAAATCGTTCCCTTCAAGCAGATGCGCAACGGGCTCATGGTGTTGGCCATGTTCCGTGCCGCCGGAGGAGCCTTGGGCCTGATCGCGATCGGTCTCTTCTTTTATGAGAGTACGGTTTTCTCCGATTGGGCTGTGACGTCGACGGGTCTGCCGGAGCTGTGGAAACGGGGCTATCAGATGGGAATGCTGACCGCTGCGGGGGCTGCGGTGATCGGGTTTATACTCTCCCTGACGTTGCCGTTGCCGAAACAGGAGAATAAGGCGTCTGAGGCGGACTGATGTTCCCCTGTTGGCAGGTGCGTGCTATACTGGGAAAGATGGATGAGGAGAAAAGAGGGTATGATGAGAATTGAGGATTCTTTTCTAGAACCGCAAGACAAGCTGAACTGGCGCTATCTGCACACCTTTGATCACGTAGCCCACCACTACCCGTACAATCCGGGAGATGATGCCAGCTTTCAGGCGCGGGCCGACCGCTTACATTTTCATGAGCGGGTATCCCGTCATCGGTTAGTGGAAGTGTTGAGGCGATACCATGGAGAAGATCTCATCCATCCTGCGGTGGAAGCCAACTTGGAACGCTTGACTCAAGAGGATAGTCTGGTAGTGATCGGGGGGCAACAGGCCGGTTGGCTGACGGGCCCTTTATACACCCTTTACAAAGCGGTGACCGTCCTGCAATTGGCCGATCGGGAGCAACAACGGTTGAATCGTCCGGTCATCCCCGTTTTTTGGATCGCAGGCGAGGATCACGATTGGGACGAAGTCAATCATGTCTATCTCCCTTCTCCAACCGGGGTGGAACGGATCCCGTTTCCGCTGGAGGTGTCGGGACGCCGCTCCGTAGGGACGATTCGGCCGGGAGAGGAGCGCTTGGCACAGGGGGTGGAGGCTGTGATCCGTCACCTGCCGGACACCGAACATAAGCCGGCGCTGCTGGAAGCGTTGCTCGATTCCACACGGGGGGCGGATGGCTTTTCCCGTCACTTTGCCCGCTTGATGCATCGATGGTTTGGACCCCGCGGACTGCTGTTGGTGGACTCTTCCGATCCTTCCCTTCGTTCGCTGGAGGTGCCCTTTTTTCGGTGGCTGTTGAAGAACGGAACCCGGGTGGGGGAGGTGGTCCGGGAAAGGGCGCTGGCTCTGGAAAGGGAGAAAATGGCCCCGAAAGTAGATCTCCAACCGGGAAAAGCCCATCTCTTTGTGGAGGTCGACGGAGAGCGCCATGCGCTCTACCGGGATGAGGCCGGATTTTATTCGCGGGAAGGGATGCGTTGGTCCAGCGACGAAATGGATCGCTTGCTGGATGAACGACCACAGGTCTTCAGCAATAATGTGATCACCCGCCCCCTGATGCAGGAATGGTTGTTTCCCACTCTGGCCACCGTGGTTGGACCGGGGGAAGTTGCCTATTGGGGATTGCTGAAAGGAGCGTTTGAAACGGCCGGCATGGAGATGCCCATCCTGTATCCGAGAATACAGGCCACTCTCATCGGAAGACGGGAGGAAAAATGGCTGCGCCGCTATCGCATGACCTTGGATGATGTACATAAGCGGTGGCAAGAAACATTTGCGCGCCGGCTGTCGCATCGGTACGGATGGGATCCCGATGATTCCTTCGGGCGTTTGCGCCGGCAATTGGAAGACGCATACCGACCCTTGATCGGGGAGTTGGCCGGTCTTCGTCCGGATTTGGCCGCGTTGGGTGAAAGCAGTCTGAAGCGCGCATTGGAGGGGGCGGATGCCTTGGAGCAAGCATCCCGGCAGGCTCTCAGGGAGAAGGATCGGGCGGAAGAAGGGCGGTTCCACCATTTGAGAACTCACCTTTTTCCCGGCGGGCGGCCGCAGGAGAGGGTATTCAACCCAGTCGCTTACTGGAATGCTTACGGAGAAAGTTGGATACATTTTTTGTTGAATACGCCCCTTCTTTCCATTCGGACACACCGGATGATATACTTATGAAAGCGTAATACAAGGGCGGCAAAACATTGTCGGACGGCCGGCCAGCCAATCGGCGAAAGCGGAGGGTGAGGCCGTCTGAATCGGATCGGGTTACAGGACGACAATGCGGGGGCGCCCGAAATGGAGAGGTTGCCCTTACAGGACGACAATCTGGGGGGCTTCGCCCTATAAAGAGAGGTTGGGATATTGATGAGTTCCATGATTGAAAGTGTAGTACGGGACAGAAGTTTGGCTCCTCATGGACGGCTCAAGATGGATTGGGCCCGCCAACATATGCCGGTGTTGAACCGAATCCGGGAAGAATTTATCCACGAACAGCCGCTGGCGGGTCATCGAGTGGCGATTTCACTCCATCTGGAGGCAAAGACCGCATGCTTGGCGGAACTGTTACGGGATGCAGGGGCCCAAGTGGCGATCACCGGCAGCAACCCCTTGTCCACGAAAGACGATGTAGCGGCGGCATTGGCGGAATCGGGTGTAACGGTGTTTGCCAAGTACGACCCGACTCCGGAAGAGTATAAGGATCATCTGATGATGACCTTGGAAACCCGCCCGGATTTGATCATTGACGATGGCGGGGACTTGGTCAGCATTCTCCATGATGAACGCCCCGATCTGTTGGAATATGTACGAGGCGGCTGTGAAGAGACGACAACCGGAATTTTGCGCCTGCGGGCTCTGGAAAAGGCGGGGCAGCTGAGGTTTCCCATGATTGCGGTGAACGACGCCTATTCCAAATTTCTGTTCGACAACCGCTATGGTACGGGCCAATCGGTCTGGGATGGGATCAACAAGGCGTCCAACCTGGTTGTCGCCGGCAAGACCGTGGTCGTCGTCGGTTACGGTTGGTGCGGTCGGGGAGTGGCGATGCGGGCGGAAGGCCTGGGTGCACGGGTGATCGTCACCGAAGTGGATCCGATTAAGGCGACGGAAGCACATATGGACGGGTTTGCGGTCATGCCGATGGCTGAAGCAGCGGCCCGGGGGGATATCTTTGTCACGGTTACCGGCAATAAACGGGTGATCTCTGAAGAACATTTCCCTTTGATGAAAGATGGAGCCATGATGGCCAATGCCGGTCACTTCGATATCGAGATCGATAAAGAAAGCCTGGAAGGGCATGCGATCGAAAAGCGGATTGTCCGCAAGGATATCACGGAATACCGAATGGAAGACGGTAGGAGGCTGTATCTCCTTTGTGAAGGCCGTTTGGTAAATCTGGTGGCGGGCGACGGGCACCCTGCCGAAATCATGGATATGACCTTTGCCCTGCAAACCCTTTGCCTTATGTATGTCAATGAGAACCATGATAAAATCGGACCCCATGTATTGGATGTCCCTTATCATATTGATGAACAGGTGGCCTCCTTCAAATTGGATTCCCTCGGAATCCGAATCGATGAGATGACCGAGGAACAGGAGGAATACCTGGCCAGCTGGCGTCTGTAAGCAATCTGGCAACAAAAGAAGAAATTGTAAAAATCCTGCACCAAGGGTGCAGGATTTTACTGTTTCCCTGTGGTATAATTTACAGTGTGGTGGAAAGTGGGGAGAAGTGGGGAATAAGGGAGAGTGAAGGGGGGGAAAGTGGCGTGTTCATGGGGGAGTATCGACATACCGTCGATGAGAAGGGCCGCCTGATCATCCCATCTAAATTTCGAGACGGGCTTGGTTCTTCTTTTGTGGTCACCCGTGGACTAGACCACTGCCTCTTCGTCTACCCTATGGGAGAATGGAAGCAGCTGGAGCTTGCATTGAAGGCTTTGCCCTTCACCAAGAAGGACGCCCGCGCCTTTACCCGTTTTTTCTTTTCCGGGGCGACGGTAGCGGAGCTGGATAAGCAAGGTCGGGTCAACCTGCCGGGTAATTTAAGGGAGTTTGCGAAGCTGGAGAAAGAATGCGTGGTTATTGGAGTGTCCAACCGGGTGGAAATCTGGAGTAAAGAAGCGTGGTCAGCGTATTACGAGGAATCCGAGGATTCGTTCAACGAGATTGCGGAGAAGCTGGTTGATTTGGATTTGGAACTGTAGAGAGGTTGGTTGAAGGCGTTGTTTCGTCACGAAACGGTATTGAGACAAGAATCAGTTGAACAGCTATGTATCCGGAAAGAAGGGATCTACGTGGACTGTACCCTTGGCGGTGCAGGCCATAGTTTACTCATTGCCGACTCCCTGGGCAAGTCCGGAACCCTGGTGGGATTGGACCAGGATGAACGGGCTCTTCAAGCGGCATCCGAGCGCCTGGCAGGAGTCTCGTGCAAGGTTGTCCTGGTGAAGAGCAATTTTCGCCATTTGGCAAATGCGCTTGATGAACGGGGGATCGAGGAGGTCGACGGGGTTTTGTTTGACCTGGGTGTTTCCTCTCCGCAACTGGATGAGGGGGAGCGGGGGTTCAGCTATCACCATGATGCCCCTCTCGATATGCGGATGGATCAGGATGCCCCCCTGACGGCCCGGGAGATCGTCAATGAGTGGACAGGGGAGGAGATTGCGCGCATTCTCTCCCGTTACGGAGAGGAGCGATTCGCCAGACGAATCGCCCAACGGATTGTGGAATACCGGACCCGGCAAGAGATTAAAAGCACACGGGAACTGGCCGAAATCATCAAAGAGGCGATCCCGGCTGCCGCAAGGCGGAGTGGCCCCCACCCGGCAAGAAAAAGTTTTCAGGGCATTCGCATTGCGGTCAACGACGAATTGGACGCTTTTGAAGAGGCGTTGACTCAGACACTGGAACGGTTGCGCCCCGGCGGACGGGTGAGTGTGATCACTTTCCATTCGCTGGAAGATCGGATTGCCAAGCGCATGTTCCAAGAGTGGGCGCGCGGGTGTATCTGCCCGCCGGACTTCCCCGTTTGCACTTGCGGCCGGAAGCCGCTCATCCGCATCATTACAAAGAAACCGGTGCAGCCGTCGCCTGCGGAAGTGGAACGAAACCCCCGTGCTCGGTCGGCGAAGTTGCGCGTTGCGGAAAAGTGTGAGGAGGGTCAAGAATAACATGAGAGATTTCCGGGGAAACACTTCGGTCGCTCATCAGCTGGAACAGCCCCAAGTCCCCCGAACAGAGAAACAACTTCAAAAGCAAGGGCTTCCGACGGTCGAGAAGTGGTTGTACCTCACGAGCGTGATCGTCTGTGTTGTCATTGCTTCCCTGGTCTTGTCCCGCCATGCCATGCTGACCGAGATCAACATGGAAGTGCAGCAATTGGAGCGGGAAGCAGCGGAGCTCACCGAATCCAACCGGCAGCTGACCACTGAGAAAGTCGACCTGGGCAGCGGGGAACGAATCCGTCAATTTGCCGAGGAACGGGGGATGACACTGATCCGGGAGAAACGGTCTCCCTCATCCGGCAGCGGAAGTTTACCGGTCAGAGACGATGATCGCGGCTGAGGAGGGGAAGCGTTGACGCCGAGCAATAAACAAATCCGATTGCGATCACTGCTGGTAGGGATGACAGCCATTTTTCTCCTATCGGCAGTGATCTTTCGATTGTTTTGGATTCAGGCGGTGGATGCCTCTTTTCTGAGGGAACGGGCGGAAAAGACGTGGGAAAAACAAGCGATGATCCGACCCGATCGGGGCTCCATCATGGATAGAAACGGTCATGTACTGGTAAGGGAACGGGATGCTTACATTATTGCTGTTGATCTGAAGCGGTTAAAGGATCCGGAAAAAGCCGCTCAGCAGCTCTCCCCGCTTTTGGAGATCCCAGAGGAATCGCTGTTGAAGCGTTTGACCAATAAGGAAGCCAAACATGTGGAGCTTCGTCATACCGGGAACTACAAGGTCTCCCGGGAGGTACGGGATCGGGTGATGAAGCTGGGTTTGGACGGCGTCTATCCCATACAGACCACCTCTCGCCAATACTTAGAGGGTTCCCAGGCCTCTCATGTGTTGGGGTTTGTCAATGTGGAGGGGGATCCCGCCGGTGGAGTGGAGCAGCGTTATAATAATGTGTTAAAGGGAAAAGCCGGTTCCATCCGCTTTCAAAAGGACGCCAAAGGGAATAAAGCCCCTCATTCCACGGAAGCGTTTCACCCGCCGGAGAACGGAAAAGACTTGGTTTTAACGTTGGATCGTGAGATTCAATACCAGATGGAGAAAAGTTTGGACCAAACGGTAGCCCGATATCAAGCCAAAGGAGCAACCGCCATCGCCGCCGACCCGCAGACGGGGGAAATCCTGGCCATGGCCAGTCGTCCCCACTTCAATCCGGCCCAATATGATTCCACCTGGAAACGCGGCGAAAATGATGTAAATACGGCGGTAAGTGCCCAGTATGAACCGGGTTCCACCTTTAAAATCGTGACATTGGCCGCCTCCATCGAGGAAGGGTTGTTTGACTCCCGTGAAACGTTTCAGTCCGGTACGATCGAGGTGGGAAACCGCACCATCCGGGATTGGAATGCACAGGGATGGGGGGAAATCTCCTTTGCGGAAGGGGTCTATCTGTCCAGCAATGTGGCCTTCGTCCGTCTGGGGGAACGGTTGGGGGAAGATCGTCTCGTCCGCTATATCGACCGCTTCGGCTTCGGAAACATTACGAATCGTACCGGTCAAGCCACCGGGATCGACCTGCCGGCTGAAGGCAAAGGCGTCTTTTTCGGTCACGCCCCCTTGCATCCCACGGAGCGGGCCACCAGTGCCTTCGGACAGGGGATTGCAGTCACTCCGATCCAACAGGTGATGGCGGTGTCCGCCATCGCCAATAACGGGATCTTGGTTCGTCCCCACGTGGTGAAAGAAATCCGAAATCCCAGTACAGGAAAAGCGGAACGGAAGGAATCCCCTAAGGTCATCCGAAAAGATGTGGTCTCTCCTCAAACGGCCAAAGAGGTACGATTGTTGCTTCAGGGAGCGGTAAACGATGGTACCGGGCAGGAAGCCCGGATGGAAGGCTATACGGTTGGCGGCAAAACAGGAACGGCCCAAAAACCGCTTCCCGGCGGCAAAGGGTATGCATCCGGACAGTATATCGTCTCTTTTATTGGTTTTGCGCCGGTGGATAAACCCCGTGTCGTTGTTTACGTGGCGGTGGATGAACCAAAAGAGGGGCAAGGGGGGACCGTTGCCGCTCCCGCCGCCCGTGACATCATGAAACACGCTCTTCAGGAGATGGGGGTGGCACCTGACGGGGAGGAGAGGGATCCCGCCGAAGCCAAAAAGAGGAACGCTCCTGCAGCAAAAGTTCTAAAAAACTGGGTTCAACATCCGGTGGATGAAGCAGTGGCCGAGATCCGGGGAGAAGGTTGGAACCCTCAAGTGTTGGGGGGAGGCCGGGAAGTGATCCGGCAATACCCCGCTGCGGGAGAAAGAGGAGTAAAAGAAAATGTCTATCTGATTACAGAAGATCCCCCCGCCCTGGCGATGCCGGACCTGACAGGCCTTCCTTTGAGGGAAGCGCTGGCCTTATGCCGGGTGTTGGGGCTGGAAGCGGAAACGACCGGGGAAGGGTATGTTCGCTCCCAATCGATTCCAGCAGGCGAACGCATTATGGATGCGGAACGGATTCAGTTAAATTTGCAACCGCCGGATTAAATAAAATCAAAAACACAAACGGCGCCGGTTATCCTCCGGCGCCGTTTGTGTTTTTTGCGCCCATTTTCCGATGTCCCTTCTTCCGTTCTATCTCTTTTCAGGCATGAATAGGGTTGTCTATAAGTGGAACGAGAAAGGCTGCCCGAGGGCCTGTCTGATCATTCGATTTTCCGTAAGAAAAAGAAAGATGCGGTATGGCGGCTGGCGGGGAGCCATACCGCACCGGGATCTCGCCTGACGGATCGTTCAGGCATGCCTTTGGAGCATCATTTGGAGGGCTTCGCCTAAAGGGGAGGTCGGGAGGTTTGCGCTCATCCAGCCATCTGGTTCGAAAACGACTGTTTGTTGCGTTGCTGGTGGGAGTCCTGCTGTTTTCGGGATTGATGTTCCGGTTGGGTTACGTGCAGCTGGTCCAGGGAAAGTGGTTGAGTGCCAAAGCCGAGGATCTGTGGAACCGGGATATCCCCTTTGAGGGGAAAAGGGGAAGAATTCTGGATCGTAACGGGGAAGCGCTGGCTTACAATGTCAGTGCCCCGTCGGTGTTGGCTATTCCTGCCCAGATCAAGGATCCGGCGGAGACTGCACGGCAACTGGGCCGTATTCTGCTGGCACCTGAGAAGAAAATTTATGAACAAATCACCAAGCGACAATTAATTACCCGGATCACTCCGGAAGGAAGGAAAATCTCCGAAGAACGGGCGCGGGCGATCCAAGGACTGCGGCTGCCGGGAATTGTGGTGGCAGAGGATAGCAAACGGCATTATCCGTTTGAGAGCATGGCTGCTCATGTATTGGGATTTGCAGGGATCGACAACCAGGGGTTGGCCGGTTTGGAGCTGGTTTACGACGATCAATTGAAAGGGTCGCCGGGACACGTATCCTTCAGTGCCAACGCCAAAGGGGAACGACTGCCGGGAAGCAAGGACCAGTTTACTCCGCCTCGGGACGGACTGGATTTGGTGTTGACCTTGGACAAACAGATTCAGGCCGTCATGGAGCGGGAGTTGGACCAGGCCATGGCCCAGTATCAACCGGAAAATATCCTGGCGATCGCGATGAACCCCAAAACCGGTGAAATTTTAGGGATGGGAAGCCGCCCTACCTATCGACCGGATCAATATCGGGATGCCGACCCTGAGGTGTATAACCGCAACTTACCGATCTGGCGAACCTACGAACCGGGGTCCACATTTAAGATCATCACACTGGCGGCGGCTTTGGAGGAAAATAAAGTAAATATGAGGGAGCACTTTCACGATCCGGGCTACGTCAAGGTGGCGGGGGCACGCCTTCGTTGCTGGAAGCACGGGGGGCACGGTTCCCAGACCTATCTGGAAGTAGTGGAGAACTCCTGTAACCCCGGTTTTGTTAATTTGGGTCAGCGATTAGGGGAAGAAGAGTTGTTCTCTTATATCAACAAGTTCGGATTCGGCGAGAAAACCGGGATCGATTTAAACGGGGAAGCGAAGGGGATTCTGTTCACTCCCGAACGGGCGGGACCGGTGGAGTTGGCCACCACGGCATTCGGCCAGGGAGTGTCCGTCACCCCGATTCAGCAGGTGGCTGCTGTGGCAGCTACGGTTAATGGAGGAAATCTGATGATCCCCCATCTTCAAAAAGCGTGGGTGGATCCGGAAACGGGTGAAACAATCGAAGAGTCCACACCCGAAGTCAGGCGCCGGGTGATCTCGGAAGAGACCTCCAAAGAAGTGCGACATGCTCTGGAAAGTGTCGTCGCGAAAGGAACCGGCCGCAAAGCGTTTATCGACGGATACCGAGTCGGGGGGAAGACCGGAACCGCCCAGAAAGTGGGGCCGGATGGCGGCTATCTAAAAAACAATCATATTGTCTCTTTTATCGGCTTCGCGCCTGCTGACGATCCCGAGCTGGTGGTCTATGTAGCGGTGGACAATCCCAAGGGAGTTCAATTTGGCGGAGTGGTGGCCGCTCCGATCGTCCGTGGCATCCTACATGACAGCTTGCGCCATCTCGGGGTGAAAAAGCGGAAGGATCAGATTCCACAGGAGAAAACGCCTTTGACTACGCCGATTGTGGAAGTGCCGGATTTGATCGGAGAGGAAGTGTCGGATATCCGTAACAGCTTGCACGATACCCCTCTAGAAGTGCGGGGGGAAGGAAGTATCGTGATCAGCCAAGCTCCCAAGCCGGGGGAACGGGTCAAGAAGGGAACGCCGATCCGGATCTATCTGGGTGACAAAATATCAAAAGGAGATTAAAATAGGGATGATAATCCCATCGATGCCAGGCATAAACCCTGGCATTTCTCGTGTCTTTCCGCATGCTTTCATTTAGAGGGAGTGGCTTTATGGATTTGCAGACATTGACCCGTTCATTAGTGTTAAAAAAGGTGATCGGTGACGCCAATATCGAAATCACCGGATTGACCACTGATTCGCGGGAAGTGAAGCCGGGCTATTGTTTTATCGCCATTCGAGGATTTACGGTGGATGGTCATCGCTTTATTCCCCAGGCGTTGGAACGGGGAGCCGCGGTGATCGTGACGGAAGAAGAAGTGGACACGGAGTCGGTTGTTGTGCGTGTTCCTGATACCCGGCGTGCCATGGCTGTGTTAGCGGCCACTTATTTTCGTCATCCGACGAGGGAGTTAAAGGTGATCGGGATCACCGGCACCAACGGCAAGACAACTACCGCCCATCTTATCCGGCGAATCCTGATGGATGCCGGAAAAAAGGCGGGGTTGGTCGGTACGATCGACATGAAAATTGGGGAAGAGAGCTTTCCCGTAAAAAATACGACACCCGATGTGGTCGAACTGCAACGAAGCTTTCGCCGGATGGTGGATGCCGGATGCAGCCATGCGGTGATTGAAGTTTCCTCTCATGCTCTCCATCAGGGACGCACCTGGGGCATCTATTGCAAAACCGGTGTTTTTACCAATCTCACACAGGACCATCTGGATTACCACAAAACCATGGAGCATTACCGGGCATCCAAGGGACTTTTGTTCAGTCAGCTGGGTAATCGCGTGGAGGATACCGCGACCGATCAGCCATTGGCGGTGCTGAATGCGGATGATGAAGCAAGCCCCTATTACAGCGGCATCACACCAGCACAGGTCTTGACTTACGGAGTGGAGGGCGCAGCGGACGTACAGGCTTGGGACATTCGCATCGATGCGGGCGGAACCCGGTTTACTCTGATTACGCCCATGGGAGAGACGGCTGTCCATATGAAGCTGATGGGTAAGTTCAGCGTATATAACGCACTGGCCGCCACCGCCGCGGCTTTGGGAGAAGGGATACCGTTAGAGGGTATCCGGCGGTCCCTGGAGACGATCGGTGGAGTGGACGGACGCCTGGAGCCTGTACATGCGGGTCAACCCTTCACGGTGTTGGTCGACTATGCCCACACTCCGGACAGCTTACAAAATGTTTTATCCACGGTACGGGAGTTTACCCGGGGTTCCGTCCTTTGTGTGGTCGGCTGCGGCGGCGACCGTGATCGGGGGAAGCGGCCCATTATGGCGGAGATCGCTGCCCGCTTAAGTGAACGGGTGTTTATTACCAGTGATAACCCCCGCACGGAAGACCCGGATCGGATTATCGCCGACATGCTGGAAGGGGTATCGGCCTTTCCAAAGGAGCGGGTGACGGTCATCCGGGACCGGGCGGAGGCGATTAGCCGTGCCGTTCAGGAGGCTGAGCCGGAGGATGTGGTTCTCATCGCCGGCAAAGGGCATGAAACATACCAGGAAATTGACGGAATCCGACATGATTTCGATGACCGATCGGTGGCATGGAAAGCGATACAATGTTTCCTTAAAAAATGAGGAGGATCGGTGTGGTTTTGTTTCGTTTTTCGAAACGAACGAAGACGACCGCACCGAATCGGGGCCTGCGGATATGGATAATCAGATGACCGAAAAGACCTGGGCAAAGGAGTGCATCATGCGACGAACACTTCACGATACAGCGAAGATGGCCCGTGGCGATCAGGCGGGTCCCTCCGGGAATCCGATGGTGACAGGAGTATCGACGGACACGCGCACACTAGAGCCGGGTCAACTGTATGTTCCCCTCGAAGGGGAGCGGTTTGATGGCCACGACTTTTTAAAACAAGCAGTGGAAAAAGGGGCGTCCGCTGCACTATGGGAACGTTCCCGACCTCTTCCGGAGACATCCATCCCTCTGGTTCTGGTGGATGACACGCTGGAGGCACTGCAACGGTTGGCATCGGCTTATCGCCAAGCAATCGGGGCGACGGTGGTGGCTGTCACCGGAAGCAATGGAAAGACCACGACCAAGGATTTAATCGGTTCGGTCTTAGGAATCCGCTATCGGGTCCATCGCACCCGCGGCAATTTAAACAATCACATCGGAGTGCCGCTCACGTTGCTGTCCATGCCCGAAGAGACCGAAGTGGCTGTGGTGGAGATGGGCATGAACCACGCAGGAGAAATTGCCCTTCTCTCCCGAATGGCGGTTCCCGATCTGGCTGTCGTCACCAATGTGGGAGACGCCCATCTGGAGTTTCTGGGGAGTCGAGCCGGAATCGCTGACGCTAAGCTGGAAATTTTGGAAGGATTGAAGCCGGGTGGTATTCTCGTCCACGATGGGGACGAACCGCTTTTGGAGGAACGGCTGCGAGATGAGACGCGAAAGCGGATCCCGGTCGGTTTCGGCAAGGATAATACGGATCCAATCGGGGATCTGGTGCTAAAAGGGGAGGAAGGGATCGCTTTTTGCTCTTCTTCCACGGGCTATCGTTTTCATTTAAGTCTGCCGGGCAGGCACAATGCGATGAATGCGATGATGGCCATCGCCATCGGTCGGCAGTTTAACCTGTCCGATCAGGAGATCCAACAGGGGTTCAACCGGGTGAAAGCTTCGGGAATGCGGTTGGAACGTCTGATTGCGGTCAATGGCATGACCATTATTAACGATGCATACAATGCCAGTCCCCGGGCGATGATGGCCACCATCGATCTGTTGGTCTCGCTTCCCCCGGAGAGGAAGAAGTGGGTGTTGTTTGGGGATATTTTGGAGCTGGGGGATGAGGAGAAACGGTATCACCAGGAGGTTGGCGCTTATGCGGTGAAACAAGGGGTGGACCGAATCTTCACTCTGGGACGGCGGGGCCGCTGGATCGCTGAAGGGGCACAAAAAGCGGGGGCTGACGCGACGACGATCCACTGTCGCTCTGCCGAGGACGCCGCCGAGCGATTGCTCCAAATGGGGGATGAAACTGTTACACTGCTGGTAAAAGCGTCTCGAGGCGCCCGCTTGGAAGCGGTCGTGCAGCAACTTGTCAAAGGAGAGAAGGCAAAGAGCGATGGATATTAGAATGATCATGGTTCCGCTGGGAGTCGCCTTCGGGTTGGGCGTGCTGTTGGGACCGTTGGTGATCCCGATCCTGCGGAGATTGAAGTTCGGCCAGGCGATCCGGGAAGAAGGACCCAAGACCCATCAGAAAAAAGCCGGGACGCCGACGATGGGCGGCACGATCTTCATGGCGGTGCTGGTGCTGACGGCGATTCCCGTCAGTAACATCTTCGATCAAGACGGCCATCTTTCTGACCTGTTTTTCCTGCTGTTCGCCACGCTGGGGTATGGAATCCTCGGCTTTATGGACGATTACATCAAAGTGGTGATGAAGCGGAATCTGGGGCTGACTGCACGGCAAAAGCTGTTGGGACAATTGTTTATCGGCCTGGTATTGTTTTGGGTATTGATGGAGGTGCGGGTGGTCCGGGGGTTGTATGAATCCATCTCGACGATCAGCATTCCCGGTACCGCTATTCATTTTGAATTGAACTGGATGTACCTGCCGCTCCTGGTGCTGATTATGATTGCCACTTCAAACGCAGTCAATCTAACCGACGGATTGGACGGGTTGGTGGCCGGAACGGCCGCTATCGCTTATGGGGCGTATGCCGTCATCGGTCTGGTTCAGAGCAACTACATGGTGGTCATCTTTTCCGCTTCGATGGTGGGGGCGTTGCTCGGATTCCTGGTGTTTAACGCCCATCCGGCCAAGGTGTTTATGGGTGACACGGGCTCATTGGCTTTAGGGGGCGGTTTGGCCGCGCTTGCGGTAATCACCAAAACGGAATTGTTGTTGTTTATCATCGGGATTGTGTTTGTCATCGAAACCCTGTCCGTTATGATTCAGGTTACCTCCTTTAAGTTGAGAGGCAAACGGGTGTTCCGCATGAGTCCGTTGCACCACCATTTTGAATTGGTAGGCTGGTCCGAATGGCGTGTGGTAACCACCTTCTGGATGATCGGATTCCTCGCGGCTGCATTGGGGATCTACCTGGAGGTGTTCCTGCGGTGAAACCAACAGCCCTGGAAGAGTGGAGAGGACAACATGTGGTCGTGCTGGGCCTGGCTAAAAGCGGAGTGGCAGTGGCCAAGCTGTTGCATCGGCTGGGGGTACGGGTGACGGTCAACGATCGCAAACCCCGCTCGGAGAGTCCGGAAGCAGAAGAATTGGAAAAACGGGGGATACCGGTCATTTGCGGCGGTCATCCCGATGATCTGATCGGGCCAGGGGTGGACCGGGTGGTGAAAAATCCGGGAATTCCTTATCATGCCCCCCCGATTAAACGGGCGTTGGAACTGGGGATTCCTGTGATGACGGAGGTAGAGGTGGCTTATTTGGTTACCGAGGCTCCGATTATCGGGATTACGGGTTCCAATGGAAAGACGACAACGACGTCCCTTGTGGGACGAATGTTGTCCACGGGGGACATTTCCTCTCATGTAGCCGGCAATATCGGACAAGCCCTGGCGGATGTGGCCCCGGAATTGAAGCCGGATCAATGGCTGGTAGCGGAGTTGAGCAGTTTTCAATTGAAAGGAACGGTACGATTCCGCCCCCGGATCGGAGCATTGCTCAATGTAACGCCGGCCCATTTGGATTACCACGGAGGGATGGATGATTACATCGCTTCCAAGAGCCGGCTGTTTGCCAATCAGCAGAAGCAGGACACGGCGGTGCTCAATTGGGATTCGCCGGTTTGTCGGAGAATCGGGGAGAAACGAAAAGGCCGAGTGGTTTGGTTCAGCCGTCGGGAAGAGGTACCGCAAGGCTGGCACATTCGAGACGGAATGATTGTGCAGCGGAAAGATGGCACTGAGAAAGCCGTAATGCCCGTATCAAAGGTGAGGCTGCCGGGTGTCCATGTGGAGAATGGGTTGGCTGCGGCTGCGATCGCTTCTGCAGCCGGCTGTTCCATGACGGCGATCGCCCATGAACTGGCCTCCTTTACCGGTGTGGAACACAGACTGGAATTCGTGACGGAAAAAGATGGAGTCCGCTGGTACAACGATTCCAAAGCGACCAACCCTCAGGCGGCGACTGCGGCGTTGGAGTCTTTCCCCTCGGGGGTGGTCCTGATTGCCGGGGGGTTGGATCGGGGGATTGATTTTCACGAATTGACGCCGGTTTTCCGGGATCGCCTGAAAGGGCTCGTCACCTTCGGCCAAACCGCCGACATTCTTTTAAGGCGGGCGCAAGAAGCGCAAGTGGTCCATCGCCGACAGGCTTCCGGTGTCAGGGAAGCGGTCCGTCTGGCGGCTGACATGGCCGAGCCGGGGGATATTGTACTCCTGTCACCTGCCTGCGCCAGCTGGGATCAACATGCCTCCTTCGAGGAACGGGGAAGCATTTTCAAAGAAGCCGTGCATAGTCTTTAAACAGGGCTTGCCAGGCTTGCCCCAATCCCTTGTATGAGGTGAGGGTCCATGCCCCAATCGCGGAACGCTCCAGATCCGGTCATCATTACGGTGATCTTTATGTTGCTCGCCATCGGAGTGGTGATGGTGTACAGCGCCAGTGCCGCTTACTCGTTGCATAAGTTTGGAGACAGCTTTTACTATGCGAAGCGGCAACTGTTATTTGCCGCGTTGGGCGTGTTCCTGATGTTGGTTATTTCCCGGCTGGATCCCCAATTTTTTCGACATTGGGCGAAGCCGGGCTTGGCGATTTGCTTTATCCTGTTGGTGGCGGTGTTGATCCCCGGGGTTGGCATCTTGCGAAACGGAGCGCAAAGCTGGCTCGGGATCGGCGCGTTCAGCATCCAGCCATCAGAGTTTACCAAGTTGGGAATTATTTTATATCTGTCTCGATACCTTACGTCCCATGCACACCAAGTGACCTCTTTCACCAAGGGGCTGCTGGTTCCTCTCGCCATCGCCGGATCTGCGTTTGCCCTGATCATGCTGCAACCGGACTTGGGTACCGGCACCGTGATGATGGGGACCGCATTGGTGATGATCTTTACGGCGGGGGCCCGGATGAAACACCTGTTGGGGTTATCCTTGGTGGGGGTGCTGGGCTTTGTAAGCTTGGTCTTGGCGGCACCCTATCGGATTCAGCGCATTACCGCTTTCTTAAATCCCTGGCAGGATCCGTTGGGCGCCGGGTATCAGTTGATTCAATCCCTGTATGCGATCGGACCCGGAGGCTTGATGGGGCTGGGACTGGGCATGAGCAGGCAGAAGCATCTTTATCTGCCGGAACCCCATACGGACTTTATCTTTTCCATCTTGGCGGAGGAGCTGGGCTTCCTGGGAGGAGGGACGGTGATCCTCTTGTTTGGTATCCTTGTTTGGAGAGGGTTGCGGGTTGCGATCACGGTGCCGGATATGTTCTCCAGTCTGGTTGCCGCCGGTGTTACGGGTATGATTGCGATTCAGGCGGTCATTAACATCGGGGTGGTGACAGGGGCTTTTCCTGTTACCGGAATCACCCTTCCTTTTCTTAGTTACGGAGGTTCTTCTTTAACATTGACACTGGCAGCTGTCGGTTTGCTGCTAAACCTGTCCCGCTTCAGTAAAGTTTGAAAACTGAAAAATAATGGAAACGGGTGGTACCATGAAAAAAATACTTCTTTCCGGCGGAGGGACGGGGGGACATATCTACCCGGCCCTCTCCATCGTTCAGGCTGTCCGTCGTCGTTTCCCTGATGTGGAAGTCGCCTATATCGGAACCAAGAACGGTCTGGAAGCCACCATTGTGCCCAAAGCGGGTGACATCCGGTTTTTCGATGTGGAGATCCAGGGATTTAAACGGAAGTTGAGTCTGGATAACGTGCAGACGGTGGCCAAATTTCTCAAAGCGGTCCGGGATTGCAAAGAAGCGATCCGATCCTTTGAACCGGAGGTGGTGGTGGGAACCGGCGGTTATGTCAGCGGTCCGACTCTTTACGCTGCTGCCAAGATGAATGTTCCCACCTTTATTCTGGAGCCGGATGTGTTACCGGGGTTGACAACCCGCTTTCTTACCCGCTATGTGGACACCGTGGCAGTTAGTCTCAGCGGATCGGAACAGTACCTGACCAAAGCCAAGCGGCTGATCCACACCGGGAACCCCCGGGGGACGGAAGCGGTTCAAGCCGATGCGGTAAAAGGCCGGGCTTCTCTGGGATTGGAGGGATCGGACAAGCCGATTGTGCTGATTGCAGGCGGCAGCCGCGGGGCCAAGCCGATCAATGAAGCCGTTCTTGCGATGCTTCCCCGGATGCGGGAATTCAAGGAGCTTCACTTTGTTTTCGTAACGGGGGAAGTGCATTATGATGAGGTTACTGCTAAACTGAATAACGAACCGATGGACAACCTGACGGTACAACCGTTTATATACAACATGCCCGACGTATTGGCGGCCACTTCGTTGATGGTGGGGCGCTCGGGTGCTTCTTTCCTGGCTGAATTGACCGCCTTGGGTATTCCGTCCATCCTGGTACCGTCTCCGTATGTCACGAACAACCATCAGGAAATGAATGCCCGGTGGCTGGAGGAACAGGGTGCCGGTCGGATGATTTTGGAGCGGGAGCTGACAGGGAATACCCTGTGGACCGCCATTGAGGCGATAATGAAAGATCCGGAATCCCACCATCACATGAGTGAAGCGTCCAAGCGTCTGGGGCGTCCTGACGCGGCGGAGGTGATCGTAGATGAACTCGTCCGAGTCTCATCGTGAAAAATACGGTGAAACCGTGAATACCGGTTTTAGGCCTGCGTCACACAATCGGGGCGGAGGCATAGGATATCGTATGCCGCGCCTGGATACCATCAGTGTGCTGAGTGTCTGTGAAAGGAGGTCCCGCCTGTGGAACCTATCGCCCTCGAATTAAAAGAAGCCCAAATCGAAGATGTAAGACTGGATGAACCCCTTTCTCGCCACACTACTTGGAAAGTGGGCGGGCCTGCCGATATCCTGGTCATTCCCCAAAACAGAGAAGAGCTGGAGAAAACGATGGCCATATTGTACCGTCATCAGATCCCTTGGCGGGTGATCGGTCGCGGATCCAACCTGTTGGTCCGTGACGGTGGGATTCGCGGTGCCGTCATCAAGATGGGAAACGGATTGGATTATTACCGGGTGGATGGGGACCGGGTAATTGCAGGCGGCGGACACTCTTTTGTGAAACTGTCGGTCCTGGCTGCCAAAGCGGGTTTGACTGGCCTTGAGTTTGCCGGGGGAATCCCAGGAACGGTGGGTGGCGCTGTTTTTATGAACGCCGGTGCCCACGGATCTGAGGTTTGCCGGGTGTTGGAGTCGGCGGAGGTGCTGTTGGAAGAGGGACGATGGATTCGCCTGACCAATCAAGAGCTGGACTTTTCCTATCGGCATTCCATCCTGCAGTCTTCCCTGCGCGGCGTAGTCACGGAGGCGGTTTTTCAATTAAAAGCGGGCGACCGCAAAAAAGTGGCTGCATCCATGGCTCAATTCAAGGATCGGCGGCGTCAAACGCAGCCCCTTCAGCATCCCTGTGCGGGCAGTGTATTCCGTAATCCTGACGGCGACCATTCCGGCCGCCTGATCGAAGCCGCGGGTCTGAAGGGTTATCGGGTCGGCGATGCCGAAGTTTCCACTCAACACGCGAACTTTATTATTAATCGCGGTCAAGCGACGGCAAACGATGTTCTCACCCTGATAGAGCACATCATCGGAACGATTGAGAAAGAATACGGCGTCACCTTGGTGCCGGAAGTTCAGGTGGTGGGTGAAGGGTAGACGGAGGTGGAACATTGGAGCAGTTTGTCATCAAGGGCGGAAAACCTCTGTACGGAACCGTTCGTGTTCAAGGTGCGAAGAACTCAGCCCTTCCCATCCTGGCAGCTACGCTCTTGGTGGAAGGCATCCATGAGATCCGGGATGTACCGCATCTGTCGGACATCGCCGTGATGAATGAGATCCTGAAGTCCCTCGGCGTCAAAATGCGCTGGGATGGGAACACCGTCAAGCTGGAAACCTCCACATTGAAATCTTCTCGAATTCCTGAAATCCTGATGCGTCAGATGCGTTCGTCCATCTTTTTGATGGGACCGCTGTTGTCCAGACTGGGAGAGGTCTCCATTACTCGGCCGGGCGGTTGTGCCATCGGAGCACGCCCGATTGACCTTCATCTCCAAGGATTGGAAGCTCTTGGAGGCATGGTGGAGGATGATGGGGAGTCGATTCGCTGCACGGCCTCCCAATTGAAGGGAGCGCATATCCGCTTGGCTTTGCCCAGTGTGGGAGCGACCGAAAACATTATGATGGCAGCTGTGTGTGCGGACGGGGAGACGACCATCCGCAACGCGGCCCGGGAGCCCGAAATACTGGATCTGCAACGCTTCCTCAACCGGATGGGTGCCGATGTCAGAGGAGCGGGGACGGAGACCATCACGATCCGGGGCGTCAAGCGACTACACTCGGTTTCCTATGAGGTAATCCCCGACCGGATTGTTGCGGGGACGCTGGCCATTGCCGCCGCTGTTACTGGTGGAGAAGTTCTTCTCACTCACGTGATGCCGGATCATATGACGTCCACCATTGAGCTGCTTAAGAAAACAGGTGCTCAATTAAAATCCGAAGGGGATGCTCTGTGGGTCAGGGGAGGCGGACGACTCTCCGCAGTGGGTGGTGTGGTTACGCAGCCGTACCCTGGTTTTCCAACGGATATGCAACCCCAAGTGATGGCGCTTTTATCTGTGACCGAAGGAAAAAGTACCATTCAGGAAGGGATCTTTGATGGTCGTTTTAAACATGTGCACGAGTTGATTCGGATGGGAGCCCGGTTGACAGTCAGGAATAATCGGGTGGAAATCGAAGGGGTCCCCCATCTGCGGGGAGCCGTGGTGGAAGCGACGGATCTACGAGCCGGCGCTGCTCTCGTCATAGCCGGACTGGCAGCCAAGGGGACGACTCATGTTCGGGGTCTTGCCCACATCGATCGCGGGTATGAACGGTTAGAACAAACGCTGTTCCAGCTGGGAGGGCAAATCCAGCGTCATCCGGGAAAAAGAGCGTTCGCATGAAAAACAGCGACACAGCCGTGCGCTGTTTTTTTATCTCTAAGGATATCGATTCCCGGACCGCCTAAGTTTGTGGTAACATTAGAAAAGGTTCCTATCATGGTGATTCCCACCGGAAGGAGATGTCGCCATGGAAGAGCGGGTGCGTCCCTTGCGTTCCCCCACCCGTTCCCGTAAACCCCCTTCATTCGTAGCCATCCTGTTCATCCTTCTCTTTTTCCTGGGGACTCTGATCATCTTGTTTTTGGAATCCCCATTGGGGGAGATTCGGGATGTCCGAATCAAGGGAAATCATATGGTAACGGAAGAAGAGCTCTTGCAATTGGCCCGACTGGAAAAAGGGAGCTCTTATTTTCATTGGGACGGCGGCGAAGCCGAACGGCGGATTGCTGCCCTGCCCGAAGTGAGGGAGGCGGTGGTGACCAAGACTTTTCCCGGTACTGTGGATATCGAGGTGAAGGAATCACACCGGGTTGCTTTTTGGGTGGAGGGCTCTCTTGCGTATCCGGTACTGGGAAACGGAGAGATATTAAAAGACCGGCCATGGTCCGGCAATCTGGACAAGCCCCTTCTTCGCGGCTGGGAGAAGCGGGGGGAGTGGGATCCCGCTCTTGCACGCGGATTGGCTGATCTCCCCAAACGGATCCAGGCGGATCTGTCCGAGATCCGGCCGGGGGAGGATTCTACATATCCGGATTTGGTCCGGGTCTATACGCGTAACCATCATGTTGTACGGGTGCGAATTCGTGATTTCGGTGAGAAAATTCCCTATTATTCTATGTTCCGCAATCGTCCCCCAGGCACGTTGAACCTGTTGGAGAGCACTTGGTTCGAGCCGGAAAAGGAGTGATTGCAGCGTTTTGCCCACTGAAGAAAAAGTTAAGTGGGAAAAAGGGGAAATCTCCCTTCATGTTGAATAAATGTGGTACAAGCGGAATCTCCCTTCGCTTCTCCCCTCATTAAAAATGAAGATTTCCACCACCGTTGAACGATTCTCGGGCGAGGAGGTGCCCAGGATTTGAGCAGTGGAGAGTTCATTGTCAGCTTAGACATCGGAACATCCAAGGTACGGGTGATCGTCGCCGAGGTGACAAAGGAAAGCACGCAAATTGTCGGAGTCGGATCGGCGGTCGCCAAGGGGACGAAGAAAGGGGCCATCATTGACATTGACCAAGCCGTTCAATCAATCCGGGAAGCAATCGATCATGCGGAACGGATGGTTGGGATAGAGATTTCCAAAGTGTTCGTAGGTATCTCCGGCAACCATGTGGCGCTCCAGCCCAGTCACGGAGTGGTTGCGGTCTCCAGTGAGAATCGCGAGATAGGGAGACAGGATATCGAACGGGTCATTCAGGCGGCCCGCGTGATCGCGTTGCCCCCGGAGCGGGCCATTATCGAAGTCGTACCCAAACAATTTGTGGTCGATGGTTTGGGCGACGTCCAGGATCCCTACGGAATGGTGGGCGTCCGACTGGAAGTGGAAGCCACTATTGTAACCGGGTCCAAAACAATTATTCACAATGTCCTGCGTTGCGTGGAAAAGGCATCGCTGTCCGTAGCGGGGATCCTGTTGCTCCCCCTCGCCGCTAGTGAAATCTGCTTGTCCGCTGATGAAAAGAACATGGGAGTCGTCTTGGCGGACGTTGGTGGAGGGGCGACTTCCATCGCCGTTTTTGAACAAGGGTACCTGTTGTCGACGGCAGTGCTTCCCATTGGGGGTGAATATATCACCAATGATATTACGATCGGTCTTCGAACCCATACGGAAGCAGCAGAAAAAGTGAAGCGGAAATACGGTGTGGCTACCGTGGACGAGGCATCCAGGGAAGTGACGTTTCCGGTGCCTACCATCGGCAGTAATCGGGAGAACACGGTCAATCAAGAAGAATTGGCCCTGATTATCGAGCCCCGGATCGAAGAGATCTTTCAATTAATCCGGGAACAGGTGGAGGCGATGGGTTTTGATCGAGAGCCTGCCGGCGGTTTCGTTTTGACGGGCGGAGTATTGTCCACCCCCCATATCCTTCGTGTTGCCCAAGCTCAACTGGGTCAAGCGGTGAGAGTCGTTTCACCGGAACATATCGGTGTGCAGGATCCTTCCTTCACCAGCGGTGTCGGTATGATCCACTATATCCAAAAGCGGTGGATGCTCCGTCTGATCGAACCGGAAGAGGGACAAAATCCATCTGCACAAAAGAACAAACGCAGTTCCTCCACACTGGAACGCATGAAAAAATGGTTTTTGAAGGAGTTCATCTGAGGGAATAGACAGATTTTATCGTAATTGGAGGGACAATCGATGTTGGAGTTTGATATGGAAGTCGAACAAATTGCCCAGATCAAGGTTATCGGAGTGGGTGGCGGTGGAAGCAATGCCGTGAACCGCATGATCGAGAGCGGTGTTCAAGGGGTGGAGTTTATTGCAGCCAACACCGATGCTCAGGCCCTCAACCGTTCCCATGCACCGGTCAAACTCCAGATCGGTGAGAAGTTGACCCGTGGGCTCGGGGCTGGAGCCAATCCGGCGGTGGGAAAGAAAGCCGCCGAAGAGAGCCGGGAGAGCATCGAAAACGTGTTAAAGGGAGCAGACATGGTTTTTGTGACCGCCGGTATGGGTGGTGGCACCGGCACCGGCGCTGCTCCCGAGATTGCGGAATTGGCCCGTGAACTGGGAGCCCTAACCGTAGGCGTGGTCACTCGCCCGTTTACATTTGAAGGCCGGAAACGTTCTCTGCAGGCTGATCAGGGAATCGCGGAATTGAAGGATAAAGTGGACACCTTGATTGTCATCCCCAATGACCGCCTGTTGGAGATCGTGGACAAAAACACTCCGATGCTGGAAGCGTTCAGGGAAGCGGACAATGTATTGCGGCAGGGTGTCCAGGGTATTTCGGATCTGATCGCCGTGCCCGGTTTGATCAACCTGGATTTTGCCGACGTGAAGACTATCATGACCGAACGGGGTTCTGCTTTGATGGGCATCGGCATGGCGACGGGAGAATCACGGGCGACGGAAGCGGCCAAAAAAGCGATCTGCAGTCCATTGCTGGAAACCTCCATCGACGGGGCCCGCGGCGTCCTGATGAACATCACCGGCGGCACCAATTTAAGCCTGTACGAGGTGAACGAAGCAGCCGATATCGTGGCATCCGCCTCGGATCCCGAAGTGAATATGATTTTCGGTGCGGTTATCAACGAGGAACTGAAGGACGAGATCCTGGTGACGGTGATCGCTACTGGATTTGACGGCAAGGAACAGGAAAAGGCGAAGGGAAAACCTCAATTTGCTTTTGAGGAAAAGAAGGAAACAACCAATCGCAGTCAAGTGGTGGACATCGTCCGGCCCAGCGTCAAGGAAGACGGTGGTCTGGAGATCCCTACTTTCCTGCGTCACCGCCGCAAAAAGTGATTCCGGTTTCACTTTCCAGATCGACACAGAATGGACGAAAATACCCTCTGTATCCACAGAGGGTATTTTTGTTTTAGATCCTGCCTGTCGATATTGCATTCTAACGCTGCCACACAACCTTTTTCGGACAACCACCCTTTTTTCATGGGTTTTTGACAAAAAAAGTCCCCTGCAGGCAGCAAGATTAGACAGACATTGAAAGGGTGATTGGGATATACTGAGGACACCTTAACGGGGGAAGGGACCCAAATATGGTAGTATATGCCGACATGGTCTTTTTGCTCAATCTTTGCATCGACGGGCTGCTCTTGTGGTTGACCGCGGCCATCCGGCGTCAACGAACCCCCTATTGGCGGATTGCGGTGGCGGCTGTGATCGGAGCGACATATGCGGTCTGGCACCTGTGGCAACCGTTGACGTTGGCTTATACATTCGGAGGCAAGTTGTTTGTGTCCATCCTCATGGTCGGAGTGGCGATGGGGCTTCGGGCTCCCTTGGCGTTTCTTCGGAACCTGGGTGTCTTTTACCTGATTTCTTTTGTTACCGGTGGGGGAATGTTCGCTCTCCACTATCTGCTGGGTGCGGGCCTTGAATCGGGAGGAGGGGTTTTTGTCACCTATGCATCGGGATGGGGCTCGCCGGTTTCGTGGGTATTTGTACTGGCGGCTTTTCCGTTGGTTTGGTTGTATGCCCGCGTTTCATTCCGGTCGTTGCAGGATCGTCAGGCGGTACACCAATACTTGGCGACGGTGGCGATCACAGTGGAAGGGGTGCGGTTGGAATGTGTCGGCTTGATCGATACCGGCAATCAGCTTCGCGATCCCATCAGCCGCACCCCGGTCATGATGGTGGAACTGGGTCGGTTATCCGAGGTCTTGCCCGACGGGTTAATCCGTTTGGCAAAAAGCAAAGATTGGGATGCACTCGGGTCCGGTTTGCCTCCGGATTGGTTGACCCGGGTACGGTTGGTTCCTTACCGCGGGGCTGCCGGTGACGGTGGTATGATGTTGGCTTTCAAGCCGGACCGGGTGGATGTGCACCAAAAGGGGACATGGGTAGAATCCGGGCAGGTACTGATCGGACTGGATGCCGGAAGATTGTCCTCCGATGGAACCTACCAAGCGATCCTTCACCCTTCCACCATGCCGGCGGCGGGATGAAAGCAAACTCTTAACCAAGAGGAGGGTACGGGCTATGGTTGTCAGGTGGAAATTGGCGTTGCAATTGCTTTGGTATCGGATTCTAATCCAAATGGGGCTCAAAGGGGAAGAGATCTATTACATCGGCGGAAGTGAAGCGTTGCCTCCCCCCTTGACTCGGGAGGAAGAAGAACATCTGCTGGATAAACTCCCCGGCGGCGATTCCGCCGTACGGGCTATGCTGATTGAGCGGAATCTGCGGTTGGTCGTCTATATCGCACGTAAGTTTGAAAATACGGGCATCAACATCGAAGATTTAGTCTCCATCGGAACCATCGGATTAATCAAGGCGGTCAATACGTTTGACCCTACAAAGAAGATTAAACTGGCCACTTATGCCTCCCGGTGCATTGAAAACGAAATCCTGATGTTTTTGCGTCGCAACAATAAAATTCGGTCGGAGGTTTCATTTGATGAACCGCTGAACATGGATTGGGACGGAAACGAATTGCTCCTGTCTGATGTGATGGGGACTGAGAATGATACCATCTACCGGAACATCGAGGAGCAGGTGGATCGAAAAATCCTTCGCACCGCCCTGATGAAGTTGTCGGAACGAGAAAGGAAGATCATGGAACTCCGTTTTGGCCTCAACGGGGGCGAGGAGAAGACGCAAAAGGATGTGGCAGATCTGCTCGGGATTTCCCAATCCTACATCTCCCGCCTTGAAAAACGGATTATTAAGCGGCTCCGTAAAGAATTTAACAAAATGGTTTGACTGCTTTACAAAGAAAAATGGGACGGAATCTCCGTCCCATTTTCCGTTCTTTATTTATTGGTATTGTTGATGGGAAGGGGTATGTTGTTGCTGTTGATAGGGCTGTTGTTGTTGGAATGGCTGTTGCCCCTGTTGCTGCCCTTGTTGCCCTTGCTGTCCTTGCATGCCCATCTGTTGCTGTCCCTGTTGCCCTTGCTGTCCTTGCATGCCCATCTGTTGCTGCCCTTGTTGTCCTTGCTGCCCTTGTTGCATCCCCATTTGTTGTCGAACCTGAATGAGCGCTTGTTCCATTTGGTTTAGCGCACGGTTGGACTGAACATACTGCAACCCTTGATTAAGCAACTGAATACATTGTTGCAGGGTTTGTTGCAGCTGCTGATCCACTTGTTGCTGCTGTTGCTGGGATTGACTGCTGAACTGTTGGATTTGTTGCATCAATTGGTTTGCTTGGTTTTGCATTTGCTGCTGGGATTGAGGTTGGGATTGCTGTTGCATCGATTGTTGCTGCTGCTGATACTGCTGCAGTGTTTTTTCGATTTGATTCAATTGGTTACGGAATGAACTCAGTTCTTGTGATACTTCCACTTCTGCTGCTTGTTTGGCGATGCGTTGTGTTTTCTTGTCTTCCTCACTCATACGGGTATCCTCCTTATTTATGTTGATCGGTTTATCAAGGATATGGTTTCTTTTTGGTGGAGGAGTTATGTATGATAATGCGGGTTGTTTATTGGTGAAGGCTGGGGATTATAAATTTACCTCCTAAGGAGATACTTGACAATAACGTATCCGTAGGAGGGGAATCCATGGCGCGAAACAAAGTGGAAATATGCGGAGTGGACACATCCAAGTTGCCGGTCCTCAAAAATGAGGAAATGCGCGCCCTGTTCCGTTCCCTGCAGGAAGAAGGGGATCGCTCAGCCAGAGAGAAGCTGGTGAATGGGAACCTGCGTCTGGTGCTTAGTGTGATCCAACGCTTCAACAATCGCGGGGAAAATGTGGACGACCTGTTTCAGGTGGGGTGCATTGGTTTAATGAAGGCCATCGACAACTTTGATCTGAGCCAGAACGTGAAGTTCTCCACTTATGCAGTACCCATGATCATTGGCGAAATACGCCGCTATCTCCGGGATAACAATCCGATTCGGGTTTCCCGTTCCCTGCGTGACATCGCATATAAAGCGCTCCAAGTCAGGGATACGCTGACGTATCGGCACTCCCGTGAGCCCACGATCCATGAAATTTCGGAGGCGTTGAGTGTTTCCAAAGAGGAAGTGGTCTTCGCCCTGGATGCGATCCAGGATCCCGTTTCACTGTTTGAACCGATCTATCAGGACGGGGGAGATCCCATATACGTCATGGACCAATTGTCCGATGAAAAAGACGTCAATTGGGTGGAGGAGATCGCTCTCCGGGAAGCGATGGGGAAACTGAACAACCGGGAAAAAATGATCTTATCCATGCGTTTCTTCGAAGGAAAAACGCAGATGGAGGTGGCGGACGAGATCGGGATTTCTCAGGCACAAGTTTCCCGTCTGGAGAAAGCGGCTATTCAACAAATGAACAAGTTTATTCAGTAGGATTTCCCTTCGTTTTACCCCGCACCTGTTTGGTGTGGGGTTTTTCTATGCATATCAAGCCTAATCTATTTCGTCTTGTCCGATCTGTTTTTATGGTAAAAAATAAGGCTGCTGACAAAGGTCAGTAGCCTTAGGATTACATCTGTCAATTCTTCATTTCAAAGAAATACTCTTTCGGATGGCTGACACCGATTCGGGAAGCCCCCTCTTCTGTGTGAGTGATACCGGCGGATGCTTTGATACTGCCGTAGGATCCTGCCGCCGCTTCATGAAAATGAACCCAGATCACTTCTGCTTCTTCCCGCAAGGCCTGTAGATCATGAAGGACAGCCCCCAGTTCCACAGGGGTGGAAGCGGACGTTACCACCCGTAATTCTATAATCCCTTCTTCCCGGTTCGTTTCCTGTATGACTTCATAGTCTGGAATGTCGCGGGTTTGAACCGTGAACGGCTTTGCTGCTGCTAATTCTCCCCCTCGGAAAAGCTGAAGGTCATACTCTCCCGCTACAAGATTCAGGGGCAGCTCGTATCGTGTTTGTTGATCGCTGGATTTGATAGCGATGACGCCGCGATGGACAGTTTCATCCGATTGTTGCACCATCAGTTGAAGGTCGATATAAGAGTCTTCAAAAGTGCTTTTTTCCACAACCTCCACCCAGATGGGCTCCCCTGGTTGAAATGCATCTGTTTCTCCGGTGATCCCGTCGTGATCGGTTCCGGTGCCCAGTGACACAGTGACGGCTCCTTGATTGGAGCACCCGATGATAATAAAAAGGCATAAACAGAGTAATAAGAGCTGTTTCACCAAACTCCTCCCCTCAGGATCCTCTCTAACGGTTTATTCGCATGCCTCGTTTTTTTTCTGTCCACAAGTCAAGCGTAGGTGAACAATTCCACGTTTCCGGTTCTCTTCCTGCCTACAGTTTTTGACAAGCTGATTATGATCGGGGAAGGTTCGCCATATATATGAACCAACCAAAAAAATCGGGGTGGTCCCTGTGATGAAGATCTCAGATCTGCAAACCAAAGATGTCGTCAATGTGGGAGATGGCCGTAAGTTGGGACAAATCCACGACCTGGACATTGATTTGCGGGCGGGTCAGATCCGTGCATTGGTGGTGCCGGGGGAAACACGCCTGTTTGGATTGTTGACGGGAGGGAAAGAGTGGGTGATTCCATGGAGCCAGATTGTAAAGATCGGATCGGATGTCATTTTGGTAAGGCTGGACAACTCTCGCTTTTCATCTGAAAACGATGGGGATCCCCGCCCCCTGCTGACCCACCCTTCCAACGATGGACCATGAGGGCATAGCGAGACCAGGAGCGGATGCGACCCGGCGGGACTTGTACTGGTGAGTACAAACCGCTTTGTCTACCCAGGGGGCTGTGGTAAACTGTTAGTCGGGAGGGAAGACGATGGAACCCTTTCAATATCGGACGGATGCCGCTGTCCCGCTCCTTACGCTAACATCCTGGGAACGGGAGTTTTCGTATGTGGTGGCAGGGATGAGTACCCGAAACCGAGAATCCTTAAAGAACCCTAATCGTTGTAATTACGCCCTGCATGTGGGTGACGATCCCGAACTTGTCATTCAGCAGCGGCAACAGTTGTCTCAGGTGTTGAATTTTCCGTTTGCTTCCTGGACTTCCGCTGAGCAGGTGCATGGAGTCCGAATCCAAGAGGTGAAAGCAGGGGATCGGGGCAAAGGACGGGAATCCCGGCAATCAGCCTTTGCACAGACCGATGGCTTGATCACCCGGGAGCCGGATATCTTGCTGGCCTCTTTTTACGCGGATTGCGTCCCGATTCTTTACTTCTGCCCCGATGTGAAGGCAGTGGGTGTCGCTCATGCCGGATGGCGTGGCACCGTCGGCGGCATCGGCCCGGCGATGGTCCGTGAACTCGTCAGGATGGGTGCCCGGCGGGAACGGATTCGGGCGGCGATCGCCCCTTCAATCGGTGCCTGTTGCTACGAGGTGGATGATCGGGTGGCTTCGCCCGTGAGGGAGATGTTGCCCGGTGACGCAGATGCGGTGTTAAAACCGGCGTCAGCGGGTAAATGGATGTTAGACCTGCGTGAACTGAATCGCCGGTTGTTACTTACAGAAGGACTCGAGGAGAGATACGTGTCGGTCACTGGCTGGTGTACCAGTTGTCATCCGGAGTATTTCCACTCCCATCGGCGTGATCGGGGACGGACAGGACGGATGGTGGCCTTCATCGGTTTGCGAAAGGATGAATGAGTGGATGGAGACAATCCGACACCAGCGGGATGAGGTGGAACGGCGGATTCGTGAAGCTTGCAGCCGTTCCGGGAGGAATCCCCGGGATGTGAACATCATAGCAGTGACGAAGTATGTGGATCTGGAGCGAACGGGTGCCGCATTGGACGCCGGGTTGATCCATATCGGGGAGAGCCGGGCTCAGGAGGCGGTTCCTAAGTGGGAGGCGCTGGGTGACCGTGGAACTTGGCATTTCATCGGACACCTTCAACGGAACAAAGTGAAACAGGTGGTAGGGAAATTCCAATACCTGCATTCCTTGGATCGCTTCTCCCTGGCCGAGGAAGTGAACAAACGGGCTGAAGAAGCCGGGAAACCCCTGCACTGTTTCATCCAGGTGAATGTTTCCGGTGAAGGCAGCAAGCGAGGTGTCTCGCCGGAAGAACTGACGGAGTTTGCAAGGGAAACCGCGCAATTGCCCTTTATCCGGATCGAGGGCCTCATGACAATGGCTCCGTATACAGAGGATCCGGAAGAGACGCGCCCGGTGTTTCGGGGGTTGAAACGGTTGCAGCAGCAGTTGAGGACCCTGGATAACCCGCGATTGGACGTGCCCCACCTGTCCATGGGGATGTCTCGTGATTACTCCATCGCTGTCGAAGAGGGGGCTACTTTCCTCCGGTTAGGCTCCGTGTTGGTGGGTCGACAAAACTAGGGCGATGGCAAGGAGGCGGTTGGTTTGCGATTCATGGATCGCGTCATGGGCTTCTTTGGAATCAACGAAGAGGACGAGCAGTACCGGGACTACACCCAAGATCCTTCCGATGGGCCCCCGGAGCGGGGGCGGCGAAACGTGGTCTCCCTGCACACCCAGAAAAATGTCCGGGTGGTTCTCGCGGAGCCCCGTTCTTATGACGAGGCCCAGGACATTGCTGACAACTTGAAAAACCACCGCCCCATCATCGTCAATCTTCAGCGTGTTCCCAAAGAGCACGCGGTGCGAATCATCGATTTCCTCAGCGGAACGGTTTACGCACTCAATGGGAACATTCAAAAGCTGGGATCTCACATTTTTATGTGCACACCTGCCAATGTCGATATCCAGGGGTCGATCACAGACATGCTAACGGATGAAGCGAATGATATTTTGAGGTGAAGCAATGGAAAGAATCGTACTGGAAGTGACACTCACGCTGTTCATGATTTACCGATTCATGCTTTTTGGATACATCATTTTATCCTGGTTTCCCAATGGGAGGGAGTCTCCCATCGCCGTTTTCCTGGGTCGGCTGGTAGAGCCGTACCTATCCATTTTTCGCAGCTTCATTCCGCCCCTGGGCATGATCGACATCTCCCCGATCGTGGCATTGATCGCTCTCCACTTTATCCAAAACGGGGTTGTTTTCATCATCAGGCTGTTGTTCGGATTGGTTTGATGGGAGGAAAGGAAGCGTGGTTTCGCCACTTCCGTCCGGAAGAGCGGGTATTGGCGGAACGGGTATTGGACTGGATGACCCTGGCGGAAGTTCGGTATCAGCCGGTCCTCACTCCCTTTTTAAACCCGCGGGAGCAGCGGGTGGCCACCATGGTGATCAACCGATCCACCGACCTGTCCGCTACCGCGGATGGCGGATATGAAGGGGCGGAACGTTGTCGGATGAAGGTGTTACCCCCTTATGTAGAGGATGCGGACCACGGATTGGCTTATTTATCCTTGGAACCGGCAGAACGCGGCCGTGATCTGCGCCATCCTGATGTATTGGGTTCACTCCTGGGTCTGGGGTTGAAACGGGACAAATTGGGAGACATCCTGCCCTTTCCAGGTGGTTGTCATGTGGTCGTGGCCGAGGAGTTGGCGGAATTTATCCGTTCCCAGTTGAACCGGATCGGTCGCCACCCTGTCCATGTGGAAACGATCCAACGGGAGGAGCTGATTGTACCCGAGACACGAACTGAAACCGTGTCGGTGTCAGTCGCCTCCCTGCGACTGGATGCGGTACTGGCGGAAGGGTTTCGTCTTTCTCGATCCCGGGTGTCAACCGCCGTCAAAAACGGAAACGCCCAGATTAACTGGAAAACGACGGGAAACCCTGCTGAGACGGTGGAGGAAGGCGATGTTCTTTCTCTGAGAGGATCCGGCCGTATCCAGGTAGGGGAAAAATTGGGGGTTTCCAAAAAAGGGCGCTTTTTGTTAAATTTGATTCGATCCCTTTAGAGAAAAAATCAATGGGTTTTAGCTGCTGGAATCCCCTTTGTCCCCAGGACTGCTACTTGTCATGCTTGAAACGGCTGTAGCCAGATGGAAGGAATTTTGCTACCATTGTAGAATAAGAGATGGCGAAGCCAATCCCTTGAGGAGGTGTCAATCTTGCCGCTTAGTCCTTTGGATATACACAACAAAGAATTTAAACGCTCGTTTCGCGGCTATGATGTAGATGAAGTGAACGACTTCCTCGATCAGATTATCAAGGATTTCGAATTTCTGATCCGGGAAAAGCAACAATTGGAGCAGCAGGTTGAGGAGTTGCAACAAGAGTTGGAGCAAGCACTGGAAGAGCAAGAGATGGCTGCTCCGGTATCCCACGAACCTCCGCAGCCTCCGCCGCAACATGTTGCTCCCCAACCGCCGGCTCCACCACAGCCTCGTTATCAGGCACCGGAACCGCCGGCTCCGATGCATCCATCCCCGTCCTCGCTTTCTTCGATGGAACAGAGCATTCACAAATCCATCCGTGTGGCGCAGGAAGTGGCGGAGGAAGTGCGCTTGAACGCCAAAAAGGAAGCCGAGTTGATTGTCCAGGAAGCGGAGAAAAACGCCGACCGGGTTATCAACGAAGCTTTGCAGAAAGCACGGGCCATTCACAGCGAACTGCTGGATTTGAAACAGAAAGCGACCGTGTACCGCGCCCGTTTCCGGACATTGGTTCAATCCCATCTGGACATTCTGGACAACTCGGACTGGGAGTCTCTTGAAGAATTGGAACACGGATTGGATGAAGCAGGGCAGCAGTTGGACCAATACGCCGAACAGGATTCACAGCAGTTGGCGTTGGAGGATCGTTCCCATCAACAGGATTACGGTCATACAGACCAATACAGCACCCATGCTCCGATGGATGATAATGAGCACTCTTACATGGATGAAGAGGACGAGCCCCGCCGGGAGCTGCGTCGTACTTCTCGTAAGATGAAACGGAAAGCGATGTTCTAAAAATCATTGACTTACAAAAATGTTTTATGGTAAAATTCATCAACATTTCGTTGACTGCGGCCAACCCATGTAGAGGGAAAGCCTGTCATCACAAAAGAGCCCATCTTGGGCTTTGGCAACCGCCTGCATCTCTTTTGCGGCGGTGTTGGCAAGGCGACGATCGGGAGAGTAGGCAGAATCGCATTGGTTTCAGCGAATCGGGGAAGGTGGGAGCCCGGTCCAAGCATCTGTCCGAAAATCACCCGGGAGCCGTTCCCTGAAACCTTCAGGAAGTAGGGAGAACCGCGTCATTCCCGTTAAGAATGGTGAAGAGGGCTCTCCACGCCCCAGCGGGGAGGCCTATCAGGGTGGTACCGCGGGTAACTTCTCGTCCCTATGGGATAGAGGAGTTTTTTTATGTTCCGCGTCCATGGAAGGAGTGGAAAGCATGGATTACAAAAAAACGCTTAATCTGCCGCAAACCGATTTCCCGATGCGCGGAAATCTCCCTAACCGGGAACCGGAAATGCAACGTTGGTGGAGTGAAGAACGGATCTACGAGAAGGTGAGGGAATCCCGCCAAGGACAGCCCAAATATATTCTTCATGACGGACCGCCCTACGCCAATGGCGATATCCACATCGGTCACGCTTTGAACAAGATTTTAAAGGACTTCATCGTTCGCTTCCGGTCCCTGCAAGGGTATGACGCCCCTTATATTCCGGGGTGGGACACCCATGGGTTGCCGATTGAACATGCGGTCACCACAAAAAAGAAAGTGGATCGGAAGAAGATGGATCCGGTTCAATTCCGGCAGCATTGCGAAGAATACGCCTGGTCTTTCATCAATAAGCAACGAGAGCAATTTAAGCGGCTCGGTGTACGGGGAGATTGGGAAAACCCTTATGTCACCTTGGATCCAAAATATGAAGCGCAACAGATCCGCGTCTTCGGGGAGATGGTGAAAAGAGGCCATATCTATCGCGGATATCGGTCTATCTATTGGTCGCCGTCGTCGGAATCGGCTCTGGCTGACGCCGAAATCGAATATCAGGATAAGCGTTCCCCTTCAATCTATGTACAGTTTCCGGTGAAAGACGGGAACGGGGTGTTGCCGACGGAAAACACCTTTGTGGTCATCTGGACGACCACTCCATGGACGATTCCCGCCAATCTGGCGATTGCCGTTCATGCCGACCTCACCTACACTTTGGTTAAAGTGGGCGATCGGCAGCTTCTGATGGCGGAGGAGCTGGTGGATTCGGTGATGCAGCTGGCAGAGATCGAGGAATATGAAAAAGGGGAGCGCTTCCAAGGATCCCGACTATCCGGCGTGATCTGCCGTCATCCTTTCTACGATCGGGAGTCGCCGGTGGTGTTGGGAGATCATGTCACCTTGGATGCCGGTACCGGCTGTGTTCATACAGCGCCGGGTCACGGTGCGGAAGACTTTGAACTGGGCAAGAAATACGACCTGGGCATTCTGTGTCCGGTTGATGAAAAAGGGAAATTTATGGCGGAAGCGCCCGGATTTGAAGGGCTTTTCTATGAAGATGCCAATAAAGTGGTTACGCAGAAGCTGGAAGAGGAAGGCTATCTGCTCAAACTGACTTTTCTCACCCACCAATATCCCCATGACTGGCGAACCAAGAAACCGGTCATTTTCCGGGCGACCGAGCAGTGGTTCGCCTCCATTGACGGCTTCCGGGAGAACCTGTTGGAAGCGATTCGCCAGGTCAAGTGGACACCGGCTTGGGGAGAAGTCCGGCTTCACAACATGGTGGCCGATCGCGGTGATTGGTGTATCTCACGCCAGCGAGTGTGGGGGGTGCCTCTGCCTATCTTCTATTGTGAAAAATGCAGCCATCCGCATATCACGGATGAATCGATTGAACACATCGCTTCCATCTTTGCCAAAGAAGGCTCCTCCGCCTGGTTTGCAAAGGAGGTCGCGGACCTCTTACACGACGGGGCAGTCTGTGCCGAATGCGGAAATGATACCTTCCGCAAAGAGACAGACATCATGGACGTCTGGTTCGATTCCGGAAGCAGTCACGCTTCCGTTCTGATGCAACGGGAGGATGCCGCCTGGCCTGCGGATCTTTATCTGGAAGGTTCCGACCAGTATCGGGGTTGGTTCAACTCATCTCTGTCCACGGCAGTTGCCACCCAGGGACGCGCTCCTTACAAGGGAGTGCTCTCACACGGATTCACCTTGGATGGGGAAGGGCGGAAAATGTCCAAATCCCTGGGCAATGTAATCGATCCCCTTAAAGTGATGAAAACGTACGGTGCCGATATTTTGCGGTTGTGGGTCTCCTCGGTGGATTATCAGGCGGATGTACGGGTATCCGAGGATATCTTGAAACAGATCGCCGAAGTGTATCGGAAAATCCGAAATACGTTCCGTTTTCTCCTAGGCAACTTGAACGACTTTGATCCGGTGTCGGACCGGGTGGCGATGGAGGATTTGGATGAGATCGACCGCTACGCCCTGGTACAGTTACAGCGGTTGGTGGAACGGGTGACCCGTGCGTATGAAAACCATGAGTTCCACAGTGTCTACTCCTCCATCCATCACTTCTGTACCGTTTTCCTCAGCCAGTTCTATCTGGATGTGTTGAAGGACCGACTCTATATCCTGCCGGCGGCGGATCCCAAACGCCGTTCTTCCCAAACGGCGATGCTGGAGATTCTGCACGCCCTGGTGCGGATGCTGAACCCGATCCTCCCCCACACGACCGAAGAAGTATGGAAGTACGTGCCAGGGACCGACACGTTCAGTGTGCAATTGACGCGTTTTCCGCAAGTGGAATCCGCTTATCTGGATGAGAACGTGGAGAAAAAGTGGGACCAATTACTTGAGGTGCGGGATCTGGTATTGAAAAGGTTGGAAGAGGCTCGGGCGGACAAAGTGATTGGAAACTCCTTGGGTGCCGCGGTCGAACTAACTCCTTCCGAATCCCAATATCAACTGTTGAACAGTGTTCCCAACTTAAAGGAACTCTTTATCGTCTCCGATGTACAGCTGAAGCAATCAGAGGGGAATCCCTCCGAGGAAGGGATCCGTGTCGAGATCAAACCGGCACAGGGCGGCAAGTGCCAACGCTGCTGGATGATCAGTCCCGCCGTTGGACAGGATGAAAAACATCCGGATCTGTGCGACCGGTGTGCTTCGATCGTGGAAGAGCATCATCAAGGCCATATGGAGTGAATAAAAAATCCCCGTTTCAGACGGGGATTTTTTGTTTACTCACAGGGCGAGTGTTTTAGGATGAGTTCGACTGGTTCGTTTCTGTTGGACGTATTCACAGGATTCTATCATCGATTCATCCGATTGACATCTTTTTATACAATTTATTGCGTGTCCAAGTAAAATCAGCCGCTATTCCATGTTTAAAACCCATATGAGAGGAAACAGGACTATAGGGAGCCTGTGAATGATGTCCGAAAATGATGATGCGGAAGGTGTAAAAGATGCCTATATACTGATTGGAAAGGAAAAAAATAGCTCTTTTTTGAAAAATCGACACAAAAATAAGCCCATCCATCCGATCGACTTTGATACAGTAAATGCGTCGGGAAAATATTTCCTTTACAGGAGGGAAGATCAATGAAGAAAGGATGGATAATGTTATTGATGGTTGTCTTGGGTGTGATGCCTTTGGCCACTGTGGAAGCGGGTGACAGCGGGAATGAAGCCTTCCGCGACGTGGGTGTGTCAGAGCCGCGACTGGAAATGCGCGTGAGCGGAAAAGCAAAACTCCCGGATGGAATGTTTGAATACCGGGTGAGCGACGGCTACGATTATCTGGTTCGAGGAAGAACCCGTGTGGGAAATGGTTCATCCGAGTGGAAGCCATTTGTGCAGTGGATTTCCGTGGCCAAAGAACAAGTGAATCCCCACCGCACACTGACACTGGAACTGGTTCCGATGGATCACGAAGAGACAGATAGTCTGGTGGTTGATTTAAAGAAGGGGGAAAAATCGGGCTCCAACCCTTGGTTTCGCGACATCCGCGTGTCGGAGCCGGTCATCCATTATGAAGTGACGGGAGAAGCCCGTGTTTCCGAAGGAACAGTTCATTATACGGTGGAGGATGGTCACGATATTTTAGCGGAGGGTTCTGTGACCGCGTCTGCAGGCACTCCTGAGTGGGGATCCTTTACCGAAGACATCCGTATCCCGCAAAACCGACTGCCGGCCAACGGGACGCTGATTCTGGTCTTGTTTGAGAAAGACGATGACGGCTCCCATAAAAACAGCCATTACCTGCCCATCGACCGGTTTCCATGGTGAGGGGCGAAAATGGCGGCTTAAAAAGAGTTGCGACTTCCGGGCGGGCCGGTGGTCCCCATCTGGAAGTCGCTTTTTTTGATTTCGGTCCGTCACGGAATCCTTTTTCTCCCGGATTTCATTCCTCCCATCAGCAGCCATTGATAGGTGACTTGAACACCGTCTTCCGTTCGATGGCGCTGATCGTACTGTCGGATTACCTCGGCCAGAAGTCGGCCGGATTGAAGGGGAGGATGGGGGCTGGTGCCGTAGCTGGCTCCGATTTTCTGTATCGACCGTAAAAAATGGCGGCAATCGGAATAGATGACGGAACGGCGGAAGGAACGGACCCGAACGGAAGACAGTCCCGCTTCATCAAACAGACGCCGCCATTCAGAGGAAGGGGAAAGGGGGAGAGTATGCCGGGAGCGGGCCAGCCCCATCCGGGATTCCACTTCGTGAAACAGGCGGTTTAGTTCCACAAAGGTTTCCGGTCCAAAGGTGGTAAACCATAGCCAGCCGCCTGGGGAAACGGCTTCCGCCAATCTGGCCAAGGTTTCTCCGGGTTGTGAAAACCACTGGACAGCTGCATTGGATAGGATGCAGTCAAAGGGTGCATAGGCGTGAAAATCCATCGTCTCCGCGTCTCCCACCAAAAAGCGAACCCGTTTGGATTCGGAGACATGCTCGCGGGCAGACCGGACCATCGAGGCGGCGAGGTCGACAGCTACTATCGTTGCATCGGGATAGGCGTGGGTCACTCGTTTGGTTAAGTATCCCGTTCCACATCCAATTTCCAGTATGCGCCGGGGTGGCGGATTTAACAGGTCGACCTGTTTCAGCAAGCGATCTGCCATCTCTCGTTGAATATCGGCGTATCTGTCATATGTGGATGCGGCTCGATTAAACTGTCTCTCCACTTTTTGCTTATAGGGGTTCATCGTCTGAGCCTTCCTTCCAGCCAATGCTTAAATGCCTCTTGGCGGGTCCAAAAGGGGATATGGCCTGTATCTTTCCACAGGGTCCACTCGGCTTGTGGCAACGTCAGGGCCAAGCGTCGTCCGCTTTCCGGATGGCAAATCGCGTCATTCTCCCCGTGAAGAAGATAAACCGGCTGTGTAATCTCAGATGCTAAGTGAGGAGGGAAGCGGAATTGTTCCAGATATTCCAGTCCCGCCACCAGTCCGGCAAGAGCGTGGGCGCGGCTTCCGCGAATCTGACGCCTCCAAGGATCATCGGGGGAATCCGGGGAAAACAGGCGTTGATCAAAAGAGGCGATTGTTTCCGCCGGATGGAGGTGCAGTTGCTTTTTCATCCGCCGAAGCACGCGTAAGTCCCAACCGTGTTCCCGATTTTGGTCGCGCACGAATTGGTCGGTGACGGCGATCAGAATCAGGCGGTCGATCCACTGAGGATGGCGGAGCGCTAACTCCAAGGCGACCATCGCGCCCATGGACCAACCGATCACCGTGACCGGGGGTTGAAGCAAGTAGAGGGCTTGCTCGGCGCTGACGAGGGGGCTGTCTCCTCCTTGATTAAAATCAATGGTCCGCTGCTTCCCGGCGGGAAACGATTGCACGCTTTCTCTCCATATAGTAGCGGGGATGGACCATCCCGATAACCAAAGCCGGTCCGTCATACCGATTCCCTCCCGAAAGCACCCGTTATATCCGCCACCGCTTCTACGGCTTGCTCCAGATCTTCCCGGCGATGGGTGGCCATCAAGGAGAAACGAATTCGGGCCGACCCTTCCGGTACGGTGGGAGGCCGGATGGCGACACCCAGCACTCCCCGCTCCTGAAGTGCTTGACTGACCGCTGATGCTGCGTGATCGTCACCAATCACCCAAGGGATGATGGGGCTGGGAAAGGGATCGGTATCCACCCCGAGATCTTGTAATCGGCGGCGAAACCAACGACTGTGATCCAACAGAGCTGTTCGTAAGTTTTGCCCGGACTGAACCAGTTCCAGGGAAGCCCGAATTCCACCGATCACGGCAGGCGGCAAGGCTGTTGTATAAATGAAACTTCGACAGCGCTGCAGCATCCAATCGATCCATTCCTTCCTGGCAGCGATATAGGCGCCATACACTCCGAATGCTTTGCTGAAGGTTCCCATATGGATATCGACAGCATCCGCCACGCCGAGGTGATGGGCGACTCCTTTTCCCTGGGGACCAAATACACCGGCTCCGTGGGCTTCGTCCACCATCAACGTTGCCCCGTATTGTTCCTTTAGGTCGGCTAACTCTTTTAAGGGAGCCACATCCCCATCCATGCTGAACACGCTGTCGGTGACGATCCATTTTTGTCGGAAGCCCTTACCGTCCGCCTGCTGCAACAACCGTTCCAGGTGGTTCATATCCCTATGCCGATAGCGATAGGCCGTTGCCCCGCTGAGACGGATCCCATCAATAATACTGGCATGATTAAGACGGTCGCTGAAAACAGCATCCCGTCTGGACAGGCAAGCGGACAACACCCCCAGATTGGCCAGATACCCGCTTCCGATTACCAGGGCGGCTTCTGTTCCTTTCCACTGTGCAAGCGCGGCTTCCAATTCTGCAATTGCCGGATCATGGCCGGTGATTAAGCGGGAAGAAGGCGCCCCGGCCCCCCGCTCCTCTAACGCACGGGCGGCGGCTTGAACAACGGTGGGATGGGAGGCCAGACCCAGGTAGTTGTTGGAGGAGAGGTTCACCATCGGGTGACCCTGGCGGAATAGGACGGGTTCGGTCCCCTGTTCGGTGGGGAAAAGGGAACGGATTCGTCCTGCTTGTTCCAATTGGGATAATTCATCCTTGATTTCCGGCATCCACGGGGGTTTTCCCATCATCAGGGGTATTCTCCTTCCTCAGTCTCTTTAACAGCGGGTCCAACTGGAGCGTTGACATCATGGTTTGCAGCCGATCAGGGGTGAGAGGCACGTCCATCCAAGGTGTGACTCCCAGGACGGGAACACCGGTTAATTGCTGAATCGTTTCCACGTTGTAAGACAAACCGGGGCCGGAGTCATTCTGCTTCTGTCCATTCAGGATGATTCCAGCCGGCTCCAGTCCTTTCAGCCGGGCGGCCATCACCGTGAGTACGGTATGATTGATCGTGCCCAGTGTGGGCCGAGCCACGATCACCAACGGCCACCCGATGGCCAGAGCCAGGTCGGCTACGGTCCAGTCTCTTCCTAGGGGCACCATCAACCCTCCGGCTCCTTCCACCAGTACCACCTCATGGTGTCGCCGGAGACGATCCAGTTTTTCCAGCACGGGTTCCAGTAAAATGGGCCGGTTTTCCAGACGGGCGGCCAAGGCGGGAGCGACAGCGGGAGCATAGGAATAGGCAATCAACTCTTCCAGCGGTGTCCGGCTGTTTGTCCAGTTCCACAGTTTCCAGATGTCTCCCTGGGGATCATTCCACATATGGCCGCTTTGAACCGGCTTCATCACTTCCGTGTCGGTTCCCCGTTGACGGAGGGTCAGCGCCAGCCCGGCCGTCACCACTGTTTTTCCCACTTCCGTATCGGTAGCGGTGACAAAGAGACCGGTGCCTCCCATTATTCCGTCACCTCTCGGATGGCCTGATCTAAAATGGCGATCATCGCAGTCAGATCCTCTTGTGAGACGGCCAAAGGCGGCATCAAGGTGATCACATTTCCCAAGGGGCGTGTTAAGAGTCCCAGATCTCGGGCACGGCGACACACCTTCACTCCCACCGCGTCCGCCCAGGCGAAGGATTCCCGAGTCTTGCGATCCTTTACCAATTCAATCCCGATCATCAAGCCCAATTGACGGATATCGCCGACATGGCGCCGCTGCCGCATCGGTTCCCATTCGGATAAAATGGCGCGGGAAAGACGGTCGACATGGGACAACAGATCCGTTTCCTCATACAGATCCAGATTGGCCAAGGCGACGGCACATCCCAGTTGGTTACCGGTATAGGAGTGTCCGTGGAAAAACGTCTTCATTTCCTCATAATCGCCGTAAAAAGCCTCATAGATGGCATCGCTGGTCAGGGTGGCCGCTACGGGAAGATAACCGCCGGTCAGCTTTTTGCCCAGCGCCATCAGATCCGGTTGCACCCCTTCGTGGTCGCAGGCGAACATCGCACCGGTACGGCCGAAACCCGTCGCCACTTCATCGGCGATCAACAGGACGTCATGTTGACGGCACAGTTCCTCCGTTTTTTTCAGGAAGCCGGCAGGCATGCGGATCATCCCGGCTGCCCCCTGCATCATCGGCTCCAGAATGAGGGCGGCAATCGTATCACCGCTTTCATCCAGGTGACGGCGGAGCTTTTCCAAGCACGAATCCAGACATTCCTGCTCCGTACCGTCAAAGCGGTAGGGGTGGGGATACGGGGTTCGAAGGGTGGGAAACAACAGCTTGTCGTAGGCGGCATGAAACAGATCCATCCCCCCCACGCTGACGGCACCCACCGTATCTCCGTGATAAGCGTTCCCCATGCAGAGGAAGGTGTTCTTCTCCGGTCGTCCTTTTCTCTTCCAATATAAAAAAGCCATTTTAAGTGCGATTTCGACTGCTTCCGCACCGCTGTCGGAGTAAAACACCTTGCGCAAAGAAGGCGGCGTGATGGAAACTAGCCGTTCCGCCAATAAAATGGCGGGAACATTGGCCGCTCCCAATAAGGTGGAATGGGCGATTTGGTCCAATTGCTCCCGAATGGCTTCATTTAAGCGGGGATGGTTGTGGCCGTGGACATTCAGCCAGACGGAAGCATATCCGTCATAATAGGAGTTGCCGTGGATGTCAACCAGCCGTACCCCTTCTCCCCGCTGGATAATCAGCGGTTCATCATCCAGATAAGTTTTCATCTGGGTAAAGGGATTCCACAAGTATTGCCGGTTTTTCTCCCATAATGTCTCCGTGTCGTCGGACTGAAGGAACAAAGTCAGATCCCTCCATTCGTTAACTTCGATTTAATTTAAGTTTACAATCGGGGTCAGTATAACATAAGTCTGAAAAAAGCGTCCACGGATGCTTTTATGGGAATCGGACAGCCTAAAGACAACCACGCATAGCGAGACCCGGGAACGAAAGTGACCCAGGCGAGACTTGTGCGAAAGTGAACACCGGCGACCGAGAGAAGCGGTGACGAACAGGGGGATACAAGGATGTTGACGGAGGAACAATCGGCGAAATTAAAGCAGATGCTGCTTGATGAAAAACGACGAGTGGAAAAAAGGCTGAATGACAACGACCACTTTGGACTGGGCGTTGGCATGAACGATTCCATCGGGGAATTATCCGGTTATGACAATCATCCGGCAGACGTGGGAACGGAGCTGTACGAACGGGGAAAAGATATTGCGCTGAACGAAGAGAGCGAAACACAGCTAGAAGAAGTGGAACTGGCCTTACTCAGAATGGAAGCGGGGCAGTATGGAACCTGTGTCGTCTGTGGAAAGGATATTCCCTATGAGCGGCTGGAAGCGGTACCGGAGACGGCTTATTGTATCGATCACCAGCGGGAGCGGGATGTTTCCCGCAGGCGGCCGGCGGAGGAAGATGTGCTCCGTCCGCCTTACGGACGTTCTTTTAATGACGGTGAGGATTCCGTCATTTGGGATGGAGAAGACGCCTGGCAGGAAGTGGAGCGGTACGGAACTTCCAATCCGCCAGATTTTCAACGGGATGGTGAGAACTATAATGAATTGGGCATCGATCCCGATGAACGGCGCGGGGCTGTGGATGACGTGGAAGAGGTGGCGCTTGCGGGAAGAGACGGCCGTCCCCTCGATGATCCGTTGACGGAGATCAACCGCGGGAAAGCGTCCGGACGGCTGGATGAAGAAGAAAGCGAACAAGAGGGCTAAGGCCTGTCTCTCGCTATGCGCTTTTTTGCAACGAAACGAAGACAGCCAACCCGACCCGGGATCTCGCGGCTACGGATTGTTCAGACTCACCTGCTGTTGTTGTGACGGACATCCGCCTGTGCTAAAATGAAAATCTGGAAGATGAAGGTGCTTGATTGTCTTGCCAGCAGAGGGGAGGACAACGTTGCGTTATTTTTCAATCACGGCCTTTATATTGCTGTTGGATCAGGTTACTAAATGGTTCGTCCTGCACAGGATGAGTCTATACGAGTCGATTCCTTTGTGGGACGATGTTTTTCATATCACTTCCCATCGTAACAGGGGAGCGGCTTTCGGGATTCTGCAGGATCAGCAGTGGTTGTTCATTACCGTCACCATCGCTGTGGTAGTGGGGATCATCGTTTACTTAATCCGGCTGAAGGGCCGGCAACCGTTGATGAGCTGGTCATTGGCGTTGATCTTGGGCGGCGCGATCGGCAATTTGATCGATCGGGTCCGGATGGGGGAAGTGGTGGATTTCCTGGATTTCCGCCTGATTCATTACCCGATCTTCAATGTGGCCGACTCCGCCATTGTCGTGGGTGTCGCGATTATGGTCTGGATTACTTTGCGTCACCCTCAGACTGAATTGGAAGAGGGGGACCGCGTGGTTCGGGAAGCGGGGGAAAGTTCTTGACCACAACACCAACCCATCGCTTTGTCGTAGCTGCCGATGATGTCGGGCAACGTTTGGATAAGTTTGTCACCACTCAAGGGGAAGACTGGTCCCGGATGGCCGTCCAATCCTGGATTCGCGATCACAGAATCCAGGTGGACGGTCGAGCAGTGAAAGGGAATCACCGTCTAAAAGAAGGGGAAGTGGTGGAAGTGGTTGTTCCCCCTCCTGAGGAGATGACGGTGGAGGCAGAAGCGATCCCCTTGGACATCCGCTATGAGGACACCGATGTGGTGGTGGTGAACAAACCGCGAGGGATGGTGGTCCACCCGGCTCCAGGAAACCGCTCCGGTACTTTGGTCAATGCCTTGCTGGCCCACTGCGGGGATTTGTCCGGAATCGGAGGCGTGTTGCGACCCGGAATTGTGCACCGAATCGACAAGGATACTTCCGGGCTGATCATGGTGGCCAAAAACGATGCGGCGCATCGATCACTGGCTGCCCAACTGAAGGCACATGAGGTGGAACGGCGTTATCTGGCAGTGGTCCACGGTAATGTCTCCCATGATCGGGGGACCATCGATGCGCCGATCGGACGGGATCCCCGATTCCGCCAACGAATGGCGGTCGAGCATCGAAACGGCAAACCGGCCGTCACCCATTTTGAGGTGTTGGAACGGTTTTCCCGTGCCACTTATGTTGCCTGCCGTCTGGAAACGGGGCGCACACACCAAATCCGGGTGCATATGAAACACATCGCTCATCCGTTGGTGGGCGACCCCTTATACAGCAGTCAATCCCACCGTTTTTCGATCCAGGGTCAGGCTTTACATGCGGAGACATTGGGCTTTATCCATCCCCGCACAGGAAAGCCCATTCGTTTGACGGCACCCCTGCCGGAAGACATGCAGCGGTTGATCAAAGGATTTCGACAATCGTGAATCCCATTGACAAAAGCAGGTTTTTCGGCCATAATAAATGAAACTGTATGAAGACCTTTTAATCCAGTCCGGAGAGGCTGGCAAGGGTACGTGCATGAGTATGCATGAGGAGACGTGTGCGCTTCTTGCCATTCCGGCGAGAAGCGTTTTTTATGGATATGGGAGGAGGAGAGCCGTTGACAGCAAACCGGAAGACGATCCTGGATGAAGCCGCCATCCGGCGGGCCCTGACCCGGATCGCCCATGAGCTCATTGAACGGAACAAAGGGGTGGAAGAGACGGTTTTGGTCGGAATCCGCACCCGGGGCATTTTCCTCGCCCAGCGCCTCGCTGAACGGATTCGGCGCATCGAGGGGGAGGAGGTGCCGGTTGGAGAGCTGGACATCACCCTGTATCGGGACGATCTGACAGAAAAAGCGGAGCAGGCGGAAGTAAAAGCCTCACAGCTTCCTGTCGATATCAACGGTCGGACGGTGGTGCTGGTGGACGATGTACTTTTTACCGGCCGAACGGTTCGAGCAGCCATGGATGCCCTGATCGACCAGGGACGTCCGCGGATGATCCAGCTGGCGGTTTTGGTGGACCGGGGACACCGGGAGTTGCCGATTCGGGCGGATTATGTCGGTAAAAACGTGCCCACCTCCAAGAGTGAAATCATTCAAGTGATGGTGGCGGAATACGATTCCCAAGACCAAGTGGTCATTGGAAGTAAATAATGGTTCCCCCTTTAAAGACGGTCCCGTGAGACCGGCAAGGGAAAAGCCTGGATGACGCATGCCAAAAAGGGGCATGTCCAAGGCCTCTCTGCCGGTGGTACGGTGGAGAGGCTTTTTTGATCGAAAAAAGGAGGCTCCACAATGAAGAAAACCCAGATGATCCTGGATGTCCACGAAAAGCCGCAAGCGGGTAAATGGATCGCCCTCAGCATCCAACACCTGTTTGCCATGTTTGGTGCCACGATCCTGGTCCCGCTCCTGACCGGCCTTTCACCGGCGGTCACGTTGCTGGCCAGCGGGGTCGGTACCCTGGCATATCTGATCATTACCCGGGGGAAGATTCCGGCCTATCTGGGTTCCTCCTTCGCATTTATCGTTCCGATCATCACGGTTTCCCAGACCCAGGGGGTTGGGGAAGCGCTGTTCGGTTGCTTTCTGGCGGGTGTGGTATATGGAATCGTCGCCCTGGTCATCTTCCGATTTGGTGCGGGGTGGCTCCATAAACTGTTGCCGCCGGTGGTGATCGGCTCGGTAGTGATTGTCATCGGACTGGCCCTGGCCGCAACGGCGGTGGATATGGCCAGTACCCAGCAGGTGACCCACCCGCTTCCGGATACGGTAGAGGAATTTCAGGCTCTTCCCGGTACGGTGGAGCAAGTGGATGAAGATGCGGGAACGGTTACCGTCAAGACTTACTCCTTGAAACACTTCAGCGTCGCCTTGGCCACCTTGGCGTTCGCAGTAGTCGCCAGTCTCTTTTTCCGCGGATTTCTCAGTCTCATTCCGATTCTCGTCGGGATCACGGGGGGGTATGCGGTTGCGATGGCAATCGGCTTGGTCGATTTTGCTCCGTTGCGGGAGGCAGCATGGCTGGCCCTGCCGGAGTTCACTGCTCCCGTGGTTTCCTGGACGGCGGCACTGGTGATCGTGCCTGTCGCCCTGGTTACGCTGGCAGAACATATCGGCCACCTGATGGTGACCAGTAACATCATGGATCGGGATCTGGCCAAAGATCCTGGTTTGCACCGCTCCATTCTGGGTGACGGGGTGGCCACCTCACTGGCAGCTCTGATCGGGGCTCCACCCAACACGACCTACGGAGAGAATATCGGTGTGATGGCCATGACTCGGATCTTCAGTGTATTTGTGATCGGGGGGGCGGCCACCGCCGCCATCGCTTTCTCCTTTGTGGGTAAACTGTCCGCCCTGATCTCCACGATCCCCCCGGCGGTCATGGGGGGCGTATCCATCCTGCTGTTCGGGGTGATCGCTTCGGCAGGGCTCCGGATGATGGTGGAGAATCAGATCGATTTCGGCGACAAGCGAAACCTGGTGATCGCATCGGTGGTCTTGGTGATTGGGGTGGGCGGTGCCGCTCTGAAATTCGCCGGTATTCACTTCGAGGTGGAAGGGATGGCGCTGGCCACCGTCACTGGAATTCTGCTGAACCTGATCTTGCCTTCCAATCGGGAAGATGACGGGGCAAGCGTGGAAGAAGCCGCTTAATCAAAAAAACAACAGTCCCCTTTAATAACCGGTCCCGTGAGGCCGGGAAGGAAAACGGACCGTCGGACCTCCTCGTGCGCGATGCTTCAGGGGGATCCTCCACTCCTTCCCGCTGCGGGCAGGAGTTTTTTTACACCCTGGAGGGAGGAAAAAACCATGATGGAAACGCAACTTGTGCGCCGACATTTGATCGATACGGATGGATTGTCGTTGGAAGAGATGGAGTCTCTCTTTTGCCGCGCCGCCTATTGGCGTGACCATCCCGAGGCATGGTTTCAGACTGGAAAGGGGCGGTTTGCCGCCAACTGGTTTTTGGAACCCAGCACCCGCACCCGCGTCTCCTTTGAAGTGGCGGAAAAGCGGCTGGGTATGGAGACGATTCCCCTCGATGGGGAAACGTCCAGCACGATGAAAGGGGAATCCTTTTATGACACCTTGCGCACCTTGGCGGCAGTCGGGGTGGAGGTAGTGGTGGTGCGCCATGCGGGGATCGGCACCCTGGCAGAGATGGCTTGGGAAAATCCGGGGGTTTCCCTGGTCAATGCCGGTGAAGGCAACGGGGGTCATCCGACCCAAGCACTGTTGGACCTGTTTACCATGCGGGAACAATTTGGCACCTTGAAAGGACTCACCGTCTCCATCATCGGGGACATTCGACACAGCCGGGTAGCCCGATCCAACTACTGGGCCCTGAAAACCTTCGGTGCCCGTGTCATCCTGGCTGGACCGGAATCGATGCGGGATCCTTCTCTTGAAGAGTATGCTCCCTACCTACCGGTGGATGAAGCGATCCGGCAGGCGGATGTGGTCATGATGTTGCGGGTGCAGCTGGAACGGCACCGGGAAACGTTGTTTTCGTCACCGGACGTCTACCTCCATGCCTACGGGCTGACACCGGAACGGGTGGAGGCGATGCGCTCCCATGCCGTCATTTTGCATCCTGCTCCGGTCAACCGCGGGGTGGAGATCGCCAGTGAACTGGTGGAGCATAAGCGTTCCAAGATATTTGAACAGATGAGCAACGGAGTCTGGATCCGCATGGCGGTTCTTGAACGGGCTCTGGAAGGGGGAAGAGGATGATGACAGTACTCCTGAACGGACAGGTGATCGGAGAAGGGGGAGAACTGCGGACAGCCGCCATTCGCCTGCGGGACGGACGGATCGCCGCCATCGCCGACCAACTGGAAGCGATGCCGGGGGAAGAGGTGATCGATGCAGCGGGAAGGCTGGTGATTCCCGGCTTGATCGATCTTCACATCCATCTGCGCGAACCGGGCTTTGAGGAAAAGGAGACGATTGCCACCGGCACCCGAGCCGCTGCCCGGGGAGGCTATACCACCGTCGCATGTATGCCCAATACCTCCCCTGTCACCGACAGCCCGGAGGTGGTGGAGCGCATCCTTGCCAGTAACCGTGAGAGCGGCAGCGGGGTGCGGCTGCTCCCCATCGCCGCCATCACCCGCGGCCTGTCCGGTGATCGTTTGACAGACATGGCGGGATTGAAAGAAGCAGGCGCCTTTGCGGTCTCCGATGACGGGGTGGGAGTGCAAAGCCCACGCATGATGAAAGCCGCCATGCGGGAAGCGGCTCGGCTGGAGCTGCCCTTGGTGGCGCACTGCGAAGAAGAAGACCTTCTTATTCCGGGCGCTTGTGTTCACACGGGCGAGTTCGCCGAGAAACACGGTTTGCCGGGGATTCCGCCGGAAGCGGAGTCAATCCATGTGGGACGAGACATCCTGCTGGCGGAGGATACCGGAGTCCATTACCATGTCTGTCATGTGAGCGCCGAATCCTCCGTCCGCTTGATCCGGGAGGCCAAAGAATGGGGACAGCGAGTGACCGCCGAAGTGAGCCCCCATCACCTGCTGCTGTGCGATACCGACATTCCGGGACCGGATCCGGCCTTTAAGATGAACCCTCCCCTTCGCAGCAAGCGGGATCGGGCGGCATTGCTGGCGGCGCTGAAAGACGGCACCATCGATTTCATCGCTACGGATCACGCTCCCCATACCGCGGAAGAGAAAAAACGGCCGATTACGGAAGCCCCCTTCGGCATTGTGGGATTGGAGACGGCCTTTCCACTTCTTTACACCCATCTGGTGCTGACCGGTGAACTGACACTGGCCCAGTTGGTGGATAAGATGACCCGGATTCCGGCTGATCGGTTCGGTTTGCCCTGGGGTGAGTTGAAGGAAGGAGCCCAAGCCGACATCGCGGTGATCGATTTGGAAGCAGAGCGGACCATCGATCCCGAAACCTTTTACTCGAAAGGGAAAAACACGCCCTTTGCGGGGTGGAAAGTAAAAGGCTGGCCGATGATGACCCTGGTGGACGGACGCGTCATCTGGCGGGAAGACGGCATTTAAGAAGAGGCGAGATGAAACAATCGAATGCTTTTTTGCTATAACGACCGACAATTAAATCGAAGTTAGCTAAAGTACTAGAGCCTGTCTGGTCATTCAATTTTCCGCAAGAACGGAGAGAGGGTCGGTATGGCTGGCAGAGAGCCTTTGCGCTTTTTGCAACGAAACGAAGACAGCCATGCCGACCCGGGATCTCGCCCTACGGATTGTTCAGACACGCCCTAGATCAAAACAAAAAACGGGAGGGAGAACCATGCAGGCCAAGCTGCTTTTGGAAGACGGAAGCAAATGGGAAGGCTACTCGTTCGGAGCCGAAGGAGAGTCAGTGGGAGAAGTGGTCTTCAATACGGGAATGACAGGATACCAGGAAGTGCTGACCGATCCCTCCTACTGCGGTCAAATCGTCACCATGACCTATCCCTTGATCGGAAATTATGGGATCAACCGACACGATATCGAATCTCGGCGTCCGTTTGTGCACGGATTTGTGGTGCGGGAACATGCAGAGCCGCCCAGTCACTGGCGCAGCGAGCGCAGCATCGGCCACTGGCTGAAGGAATACGGAGTCATGGGATTATCCGGGATCGATACCCGCCAGCTAACACGCCGGATCCGCGTTCAAGGCACGATGAAAGGAATCCTTTCCACGGGGAATGAATCGTGGGAAGCGCTGGCGGAGCGGTTGGATGTTCAACCGCTGATGCGGGATCAGGTGGCCCGTGTCAGTACGCAAAGTATTCATACCGCCCCTAGTTACGGCCCTCGGGTGGTGTTGATGGACTTTGGCGCCAAATACGGATTGCAGCGGGAACTGGCCAAACGGGGCTGTGATGTGGTGGTGGTCCCCCATGACACGACGGCGGATGAGATCGAACGGCTGCGGCCGGACGGCATTCTCCTCTCCAACGGACCGGGGGATCCGAAAGATGTCCCCCACGCGGTCCGCACCGTGGAAGCTCTCTTGGGCCGCTATCCGCTCTTTGGCATTTGCCTTGGACACCAGTTGTTTGCACTGGCTTGCGGGGCGGATACGGAAAAGATGAAATTTGGCCATCGGGGCAGTAACCATCCGGTCAAGGAGCTGGACAGCGGCCGCACCTGGATCACGTCCCAGAACCATGGCTATGCCGTCCGCAACGCCTCTCTGGAGGGAACGCCCCTTAAACTGACGCACATCGCCCTCAATGACGGGACCTGTGAAGGGCTGGCACACCGGGAGTTGCAGGCTTTCTCCGTTCAGTTCCACCCGGAAGCGGCCCCGGGTCCCCGGGATTCAGAGTCCCTGTTCGATCGATTCGTGGAAGGGTTGCACCCATCCTTAAGCAAAGGAGGAAACGTTTATGCCTAAAGATCCATCCCTGAAAAAAATTCTGGTGATCGGTTCCGGTCCCATCGTGATCGGCCAGGCGGCGGAGTTTGATTATGCCGGCACCCAGGCCTGTCAATCCTTGCGGGAAGAGGGGATTGAGGTGGTGCTGGTCAACAGCAACCCCGCCACGATTATGACCGATACGGATATCGCCGACCAAGTTTATATTGAACCGATGACACCCGAATTTATCACCCAGGTGATTCGCAAGGAGCGCCCCGATGGATTACTCCCCACCCTGGGGGGACAGACCGGTCTGAACCTGGCGGTGGAACTGGCTCAATCCGGTGTGTTGGAGCGGGAAGGGGTCCGCTTGCTGGGAACGGAACTGGAGGCCATCACCTGTGCAGAGGACCGGGACCGTTTCCGTACCTTGATGAAAGAGATCGGTGAGCCCACACCGGAGAGTGTCATCGTCCATTCGGTGGATGAAGCGGTCGACTTTGCCAATAACATCGGCTTTCCCCTTATCGTCCGCCCGGCTTACACCTTGGGAGGGACCGGTGGCGGGATCGCCGACTCGGAACAGGAATTGCGTCAAATCGTGGACAACGGCATCCGATACAGCCCTATCGGTCAATGCCTGATCGAGAAGAGCATCGCCGGCTGGAAAGAAGTGGAGTACGAGGTGATGCGGGACGCCGCCGACAACGTGATCGTGGTCTGCAACATGGAAAACTTCGATCCGGTCGGGGTACACACCGGGGACAGCATTGTGTTTGCTCCCTCTCAAACCCTCTCGGATCGGGATCATCAGATGTTGCGAAGCTCCGCCCTGAAAATTATTCGGGCTCTGGATATCCGCGGCGGGTGCAATGTCCAGTTTGCACTGGATACCGACAGTTTCCAGTACCATGTGATTGAAGTAAACCCGCGGGTGAGCCGATCCAGTGCTCTGGCTTCCAAGGCGACGGGTTATCCCATCGCCCGGATCGCCGCCAAGATCGCCATCGGGTATACCCTGGACGAGCTGACCAACCCGGTTACCGGTCAGACATCCGCCTGTTTTGAACCCACCCTGGACTACGTGGTGAGCAAGATCCCGCGCTGGCCCTTTGATAAATTCACCACCGCCAACCGCAAGCTGGGGACTCAGATGAAAGCCACCGGCGAAGTGATGGCGATCGGCCGCACCTTGGAAGAGTCGCTGTTAAAAGCGGTCCGGTCCCTGGAATTGGGCTTGGATCATGTGGAACTACCTGAAGCGGAGGCGCTGACCCAGGAAGAACTGGAACAGCGGCTGCGCACCCCTGATGACGAACGCCTCTTCCTGGCGGCAGAATGGCTGCGGCGCGGAGGTTCGCTGGAGGAACTTCACCGCTTGACCTGGATCGATCCGTTCTTCCTGGGCAAGCTGGAAAATGTAATCCGACTGGAGCGGGGATTGAGCCAAACAGACGGTTTGACACCGGAGCTCCTCCTCCGTGCTAAACGGGCCGGCTTCACCGATGCGGCCATCGCCCGGGCGAGTGCAACGCCGATCGAGGAAGTGGCCCGTTTGCGCCGGGAATGGTCGATCCGGCCCGTATACAAAATCGTCGATACGTGTGCAGCGGAGTTTGAGGCGGCTACTCCCTACTATTACTCCACCTATGAAGAAGAGGATGAGGTGGAGACAGGGAAGAAGCCGACGGTGCTGGTGCTGGGATCCGGACCGATCCGCATCGGTCAGGGAGTGGAATTTGATTATGCGACCGTCCACGCTATCCAGGCGATCCGGGAGGCGGGATTAGAAGCCGTCATCATCAACAATAACCCGGAGACGGTTTCGACGGATTACAACATCTCGGACCGGCTCTACTTCGATCCGCTGACCGAGGAAGACGTCCTCCACGTGATCGAAAAGGAACAGCCCATGGGCGTCATCGTCCAGTTCGGCGGCCAGACGTCCCTCAACCTCGCTCGGGACTTAAAAGAAGCGGGTATCCCCATCCTGGGTACCTCCCTGGAAGAGATCGACCGGGCGGAAGACCGGGAAAAATTTGAACGGCTGCTGCAACAGGTGGGCATTCCCCAGCCGCCGGGATCGGCTGTCACGTCGGTGGAGGAAGCGGTAGACGCCGCACAGGAGCTGGGCTTTCCGGTCCTGGTGCGTCCCTCCTATGTGCTGGGGGGACGGGCGATGGAAATCGTGTACAGCGTGGAAGAGCTCCGTTCCTACATGGATGCCGCCGTCAAGGTAAACCCGTCCCATCCCGTCCTGATTGACCGCTATCTCCGCGGACGTGAGATCGAGGTGGACGCGATTGCAGACGGGGAAGAAGTACTCGTCCCCGGCATCATGGAGCACATCGAACGGGCCGGGGTTCACTCCGGCGACTCCATCGCCGTCTATCCGCCGCAGACGGTGACTGCCGAACAAAAAGAGCGGTTGGTGGCGATGACGGCGGAAATCGCCCGCGCCTTGAAAACCAAGGGATTGATCAATATCCAGTATGTCCTGCATCAGGGTGAGATCTATGTGCTGGAGGTGAATCCCCGCGCGTCCCGAACCGTTCCCTTCCTGAGCAAGGTGACCGGTGTACCGATGGCTCGGATCGCCACCCGCATCATGTTGGGAGAAAGCTTGGCAGCCCAAGGATATGCAGGCGGACTGTGGCCGGAAAACGGCGACGTAGCGGTGAAGGTGCCGGTCTTCTCCTTCGCCAAGCTACGCCGGGTGGATGTCACCCTGGGTCCGGAAATGAAATCGACCGGTGAAGTGATGGGACGGGATCGCGACTACGCCCGTGCGGTGTACAAGGGGTTGTTGGCGGCGGGGGTATCGTTGCCCCGTTTCGGCACGGTAGTGACCACCATCGGGGACAAAGAGAAAGAAGAAGCCCTGCCTTTGATCCGGCAATTCCACCGCCTCGGCTATCAAATCGTCGCCACGTCGGGTACGGCGAAGCTGTTAGAAGAAGATGGAATTCCCGTCACCCAGGTGAACAAGCTGAAAGAGGGCTCCCCCCATATCCTAGACTGGATCCGCCAAGGGAAAGCCGATCTGGTGGTCAACACCTGGACACGGGGCAAGACACCGGAACGGGACGGGTTCCGCATCCGGCGCGAGGCGGTGGAAAACGGCATCGCCTGTCTCACCTCGCTGGATACGGTGGAAGCGTTGTTGACCACCTTGGCGTCCATCTACCTGACGGCGGAACCGATCGGACAGCCGCTGCCGGCTGCAGCAAAAAAGGAGGTGCCGGTATGACGGATACCGTCTCTGCGGACCGGTCGGAACCAATCTGGATCGCATTGGATTTTCCCGGAGCGGTCGAGGCGGAGCAATTCCTGAAGCGCTGGCCTTCAGACGCACGGCCGGCACTCAAAGTGGGGATGCAGCTTTTTTATGCGGCCGGTCCCCGCTGGGTATCCCAATTGGTAGAAGCGGGCTATCCCGTCTTTCTGGACCTGAAGCTGCACGATATCCCCAATACGGTAGCCGGTGCAGTGGGCTCCTTGCTGGGGTTGGGCGTCCGTTTCACCACCCTTCATACCGCCGGGGGCCGAGCCATGATGGAAGCGGCGCGGGAGGCGGCAGACCGCGTACCAGCCGAGAATCGGCCGCGTCTGTTGGCCGTCACCCAGCTGACCAGCACCGATCAGGCCTGCATGAATGAAGAGATCGGAATTCCCGGCACCGTGCGGGACTCCGTTATCAAGCTGGCCGGTTTGGCCTATCGCTCCGGCATGGATGGAGTGGTTTGTTCCGGAGAAGAAGCCGGTTGGATCAAAACAGAGGTTTCCGGCGACCTGGTGACCATGGTGCCGGGGATCCGCTTAAAAGGGGACGATGCCGGCGACCAGCGCCGGGTGTTGACCCCGCAACAAGCGTGGCAATCGGGAGCGGATCACCTGGTGGTGGGGCGTTCCATCACCCGGGCGGAGGATCCCTACGCCGTTTATCAACTCATCCGGGAACAGCGTCATAAACAGGGAAGGGAAGGGTAAGCCTATGGAACAAACATGGAAAGTGGAAGAGGCGATCCAGCGCACCGGCGTGCTGAAAGAAGGACATTTTCTCCTCTCTTCCGGCCGTCACAGCGGCCAGTATATGCAGTGCGCCCAGCTGCTGCAACACCCGGCAGAAGCGGAAGGGGCCGGACAAGCCCTGGCCCGGCTGTTTGCGGACCTGGATGTGGACGTGGTCGTGGGACCGGCCTTGGGCGGGGTGATTATCGCCCATGAGACGGCTCGGGCGGCAGGCGTCCGCTGTCTATTCGCCGAGCGTAAAGAGGGAAAAATGACCCTGCGCCGCGGCTTTTCGATCCAACCGGGCGAAAAGGTGCTGGCCATTGAAGACGTGGTCACCACCGGCGGTTCCGTCAAAGAAGTGGTGGATCTATTGGAGTCGATGGGAGCGGATATCGTCGGGATCGGCGCCATCGTAGACCGCAGCGGCGGCAAAGCCGCCTTCCGTCACCCTTTTCGCGCACTGATGAACCATACCATCCAAAGCTACGCTCCGGAAGAGTGTCCCTTGTGCGACCAAGGAATCCCGGTGATCAAACCTGGGAGCCGGGAAACGTTGAAGGCGTAACGTTTCGTCCTACTGTTGGGCGACGGATGACATGTAACTATGCGAAATGCCAAGATCGATGCTAGCCATGATAAAACGTCGTTTTGTCGAAGGTTTGTCCCTTTGGCAAAACGACGTTTTTTGTTGTTATCAGTGCGACCTGGTGGAGATTCAGACTTTTTATTTTTAGATCATAGATATACAACCTAGATACTATTTCCATCCTTCGCATAGTACGATAAAATCGGGATTGACAATTATTGAGAAAAAGGAGGATGGGTGTGAGTTTTAAACATTTGGTAGTCGTTACATTAGCCATGATCCTATTCTTAAGTGGATGCTCTTTTTCCAATGCTGCGGATTGCTATGAGCCAGCTCCATATGAGGCTCCAAAACCCTACCAGCCTCCAAAGCCATACCAAGCTCCGGAGAAATATCAACCACCGGAAAAGTACCAAGCCCCAGAGCCCTACCAGCCTCCGGAGAAATACCAACCTCCTGAGAAGTACCAGGCTCCAGAAAAATATCAGCCACCAGAGAAGTATCAAGCTCCAGAGAAATATCAGGCTCCTTCTTCAACGTTAGACGGCATGATGTTTGCCTCAATATCCACTGTAAGTGCCCAAGGTACTCAAACGGTTGAATCTACGGAAGTGGATTGTACCAGCATTTCTGGATTGAGTATCTTTAGTCTGTTAGCGGCAGCCATACTCGCTATTATATCCATGGTGTTCATCTTTACCGTGCCCGTCATCGGCTGGTCCATGCTGGTCGGCATGGCTGTTGGAGGGGTAGCTGGTTGGTTGAGTGGTGGGTCAGCCACAGAGATTGCGATGGATGCCGTTTATGGTGGGATAGCAGGAGCGGTAGGACTGGGCGCTTTTGCTGGAACCGCCCGTCTGCTTGGAAGAATGGCGATAACTTCTACCTGGATGGGTCGCTGGTTTCCATGGTTGGGGTCAGGTGGGGCTGCCGGTGTAGGAGAAACAGCCACCTTTGATTTCCTCAAAGAAGGCAAAGTGAATTGGAAGAATGCCCTGCTTGCGGGTCTATTAGGCGGCCTGCTCGGCTTTGGCGGCGGGATAATTACGGATCACGGCCACAAGTTAAAATCGCTCCTCCCTCAACTGGAGAATCGAGTAGTCGTTGCTGCCGATGGTCCGGTTGGGCGGTTTATTTATCATCACTTTGATGATGCGGCAGATGGGTATCGGAAGACGCAAGGTGGTGAAATCAGTACAACCACCCGAGACGGTGCAAAAGTAACATCAGCGGATGGATATGCCTCTAGAGTCAGTAACCGCATAAAAGTAATAGGGGAATATCCTGATTCGTATTGGGAGAAAGGGCGTTCTAAGATATTACGTGATGAACTAAAAGCTGCTGGGGTAGAACCCCCACCTTACCCAAATGCAGCACATCACATTATTCCGTGGAATGACCCTAGAGCAGCACCAGCTCAAAAGGTTTTGAGAGAATATGGGATAGAGACTGAATCAGCGGTAAATGGTGTATTTCTGCCATACAAAACCAATAGGTATGTTGGGGATGAATCGTTACATGTAGGAAATCATGGGGTAAGTTATATGAGGGAAGTTAATAGGAGATTACAGGGCGTAAAACGAAGAGGTGGTACACGTGAAGATATAGTTGAGGAAATAAATGAAATCAGAAAGGAATTGCTAAACGGTACTTTATCACTAAATTGATAACCCACGGAGGGTTGATTTAATGAGAGTTTGGTTATTGCAAAGCCAACTGGATGCGGGGTTTGAAGATCTTCAACTTGTCAATTTCGATGATGATCATGACAAATATTTCGATAACATCAATGAACCTATCCCAATAGCTGATAAATGGGGGAATGTAGAGGTCTATACTTTGACGGAGGGGTATCAAAGCGATTTCCCTCATTTTTGGGGCTCAGGGGACGATGTCCCAGTTTTCTCAGAAAAGGCATTATATATTGTCAATGACTTAATTGAAGATCAAGTCGAGTTATTACCTTTGAATCACCCCAAACATAAGTATTTTGCAATTCATGTATTAAATGCCGTGGATGCTATTAACTATGATAATGCTATAGTGAGACAACTGAAATCGGGTCTTCGAGTTAGCTTTACGAAGTATTCCTTTTTTCCGGAAAAGTTAATTGATCAGCATATTTTTAAAGTATATCTGGATGAAAGTGTTTTTTCTAGAGTTTTTGTATCAGATAAGTTTAAAAAAAGGGTAACATCAAGTTCGTTGGTAGGATACGATTTTGTAGAAGTATGGGACTCCGAAAGATCCGGTTCATGATGTCTCTTATATGTTACTGACACCCTATATGGGTGTCTTTTTATGTGAAAGGGGTATTCACCATGAAAGATTGTGCATGGAGCTTTTTCTGTTGCTGCCGTTGTTGGTGTAATTCACTTTAACTCAAGGCGATCCCGCTCTGATTGGCTTACAAATCACTAAAGAAGTATCAGCCACCAGAAAAGTATCAAGCTCCAGAGAAATATCAGGCTCCTTCTTCAACGTTAGACAGCATGATGTTTGCCTTGATCTCTCCTATGAGTGCCCAAGGTACTCCAACTGTAGAATCCGAATCTACAGAAGTCGAATGCACCAGCATTTCTGGATTCAGCATCTTTAGTCTGTTGGCGGCAACCATACTCGCCATTATATCCATGGTGTTCATCTTTACCGTGCCCGTCATCGGTTGGTCCATGCTGGTCGGCATGGCTGTAGGCGGTATAGCCGGTTGGTTGAATGGCGGGACCGCCACAGAGATTGCGATGGATGCCGTTTATGGTGGGATAGCAGGAGCGGTCGGACTGGGTGCCTTTGTTGGAACCGCCCGTCTGCTTGGAAGAATGGCGATGACTTCTACCTGGATGGGTCGTTGGTTTCCGTGGTTGGGTTCAGGTGGGGCAGCCGGTATAGGAGAAACAGCCACCTTTGATTTTCTAAAGGAAGGCAAAGTGAATTGGAAGAATGCTCTGCTTGCGGGTCTATTAGGCGGCTTACTCGGCTTTGGCGGCGGGATAATTACGGATCATGGCCATAAGTTAAAATCGTTAATCCCTCAGCTTGAAAATCGAGTAGTCGTTGCTGCAGATGGCCCGGTTGGTCGGTTTATTTATCATCACTTTGATGATGCGGCTGAGGGGTATCGAAAGGCGCAAGGTGGTGGTTCAGGAACAGCATTTAAAGCTAAAAAACCACCTAGTTTGAAAGCAGGGGACCCTAATTTTTCTTTTACCACTGAATGGAACGAAGCGACGGGAAAGCTTGTTGCTACTACAAGTGATGGACGTAAATTTAATGTTAGATATGGTAATAAAAGAAATACTGTTGAAACTCAAGAAATAAATAGTGTTACTTATACTGTTAGATATAATGCAGATGCTATTCCTGACTTTTTACCCCTTATGCTGTTAGAGGTGGTAGTGGGAATGTATTAGAAATTACTCTTCCAGCGGATGCTTTGGTTGGTCGGTCTAAGGACCAAACTAGATACGCTACACAGTTACTTAAAGAAAAGTATCCTAACTGGAGAGAAGAATTTGGATTTACCGATTCACAAATAACTGCTATTGAGAAAAATTTGGGTTCAATAGGCCCAAGAGTAAAAGTAGACAAATATGAACAATTAACTTGGCACCATGATAAGGAAACGGGTAAAATGATTCTAGTCCCGTATGTTGTAAACCATACTTTTAAACATACAGGTGGTCACACATATTGGGGTAAACAAAGAGTAAGGGAATAGGGGGGCTAGAAATTGGAATGGGTAAAAAGAGCTCAACCACTTTCTGATAAAGAAATTATAGATTTAGAAAATCAATTGGGAGTAAGGCTTCCACTAGATTTTGTTCGATGGTTTAAACAATATGAAGATCCAAAAAGCAATCATGTAGTAATTGACATTGACGTTAACGATGAACAAGAAAATTTAGATGATCAATACGATGTAGATGAATTTTATTCCCTAGAAGATATGGTATCAGAAACAGATTCTTTTTTTAAGGAAGATGAAGAACTTAAAGCAAAAGGAGTAGTTGTTCCTTTTGCTTTTACCACAACGTTAGATCAGTACTGTTTTTTCTATCCAAGGGGCAGTAAGGAGCCTTCGGGTGTCTTTATAAGGCCGAGGGACTATGATATTTCAGATATATTTAAAGGTAACGGCATAAAAGAAGCTTTGTATTTGAGTCAAACTTCCCAAGGTTTCTTAGATCAACTGTTTATTGATGATTTTTGGAATGAATAAAAAGAATTTGGTTTACTTGGTGCTCTTATGGGTGCTTTTTTCGGTACCGCCAGGGGAACCCCGGCGGTCAAACCCGGGAGCCGGGAGACGTTGAAGGCGTGAAATTCCGCTGTTGGGTATGAGCGATACGAGTTATGAAAAACGTCGTTTTGTCGAAGGTTTGTCCCTTTGGCAAAGCGACGTTTTTTGTGTGATCAGATGCTGCCTGGTGGAGAACCAGGTTTTTTATTTTTAGATCACAGATATACAACCTAGATACTATTCCCATCCTTTGCATAGTTCGATAAAATCGGGATTGACAATTATTGAGAAAAAGGAGGATGAGTGTGAGTTTTAAACGTTTGGTAGTCGTTACATTAACCATGATCCTATTCTTAAGCGGATGCTCGTTTTCCAATGCTGCGGATTGCTATGATGGTTCACCTATTATCGATCCACCGGATCCAATTAGACCTCCAGACCCGATAAAGCCACCGGATCCAATTAAGCCTCCAGACCCGATAAAACCGCCGGATCCAATTAAGCCTCCAGATCCAATCAAACCACCCGATCCGATTAAACCGCCTAATCCGATAAAGCCCCCAGATCCAATCAAACCGCCGAGTTTGTCTAACCATCAAAAAACCGATTTTTTAACTGTTCAAGTATTTGCTTTGCCTTATACCCTTACTTTGCAATCAAGTCAATCAACAGAAGTCGAATGTACCAGCATTTCTGGATTCAGCATCTTTAGTCTGTTAGCGGCAGCCATACTCGCCATTATATCCATGGTGTTCATCTTTACCGTGCCCGTCATCGGCTGGTCCATGCTGGTCGGCATGGCTGTGGGTGGGGTAGCTGGTTGGTTGAGTGGTGGGACTGCTACCGAGATCGCGATAGATGCGGTTTATGGTGGGATAGCAGGAGTGGTTGGCCTGGGTGCCTTTGTGGGAACCGCCCGTCTGCTTGGAAGAATGGCGATGACTTCTACCTGGATGGGTCGCTGGTTTCCATGGTTGGGGTCAGGTGGCGCTGCCGGTGTAGGAGAAACAGCCACCTTTGATTTCTTAAAAGAAGGAAAAGTGAATTGGAAGAATGCCCTGCTTGCGGGTCTATTAGGCGGACTGCTCGGCTTTGGCGGCGGGATAATTACGGATCACGGCCACAAGTTAAAATCGCTCATCCCTCAACTGGAGAATCGAGTAGTCGTTGCTGCCGATGGTCCGGTTGGGCGGTTTATTTATCATTACGTTGATGATGCGGCAGATGGGTATCGGAAGACGCAAGGGGGTGGTGAAACCAGTACAAGAACCCGAGACGGTGCAAAAGTAACATCAGCTGATGGATATGCCTCTAGAGTTAGTAATCGTACAACAGTAAGAGGGGAATATCCTGACTCGTATTGGGAGAAGGGGCGTTCTAAGATATTACGTGCTGAACTAAAATCTGCTGGTGTAGAGCCTCCTCCTTATCCCAATGCAGCTCATCATATTGTTCCCTGGGATGACCCTAGAGCAGATCAGGCTCAAAGGATTCTAAGAGAATATGGAATAGAAACTGAATCGGCAGTAAATGGAGTATTTCTACCATACAAGGGAAGTAAATATGTAGGGGATGAAGCGTTGCATAAAGGAAATCATGGAAAGGAGTATATCGAGATTGTGGTAGAACGATTAAAAGATGTAAAAGATGCTGGTGGTACACGTAAAGATATAGTTAATGAACTGAATCAAATTAGAAAAGAATTGTTAAATGGCACTTTACGATTAAACTGATTTGGTTTCTAAGGGGTTGATTTCTTGTGAAAGTATGGCAGCTAAAAAGTAATTTGGACCAGAAGTTTGAAGATCTCCAGCTTGTTAATTTTAATAGCGATTTTGAGGTATACATTAGTAAGCTACACGAAATAAGGCCGGTAGTAAATGAATGGGGAGAGGTACAAGTATACACTGTAGAAGAAGGGGAAAAGAATGATTTCCCAAAATTCTGGGGAGATATTCATGTTCCTGTTTTCTCCGAAAAGGCGTTAAATGTTACCCATGACTTAATTAAAGATAAAGTCGAGGTATTACCTTTAAGTCATCCCGAACATAAATACTTTGCAATTCATGTGTTAAATGCAGTAGACGCTGTCGATTATGAGAATGCTATAGTGAAAGAACTTGCTTCGGGTCTTCGAGTTAGTTTTAAGAAGTATTCCTTTTTACAGGAAAAGTTGACTGGTGAGCATATTTTCAAAGTTTATCTAGATGATAGAGTTTTTTCGAGAGTGTTTGTATCAGATAAGTTCAAAGAAAGGGTAACGTCAAGTACGTTGATTGGATACGAATTTATAGAGGTGTGGGACTCCGAAAAAACCGATTCGTGATTCGATCTTAACCTGTATGTACGCTAAAAAGTAGAAGTATAAAGACAGAAGAACCATACCATCCAAAGCTACGCTCCGGAAGAGTGTCCCTTGTGCGACCAAGGAATCCCGGTGGTCAAACCCGGGAGTCGGGAGACGTTGAAGGCGTAACGTTTCGTCCTACTGCTGGGTGACGTTGATGACATGTGTCTATGCGAAATGCCATGAGTGATGCTAGCCATAATAAAACGTCGTTTTGTCGAAGGTTTGCCCCTTCGGCAAAACGACGTTTTTTGTTGTTATCAGATGCGGCCTGGTGGAGAACCAGGTTTTTTATTTTTAGATCACAGATATACAACCTAGATACTAGAACCTATTTCCAAAATTCGATTAATAGACCAGAGGATGAGTGCAACAAAACAGAAAGCCTTGTACATATGTACATAAGAGTCATATCGAACCAGTAAACGGCGGC